>JBAVYX010000092.1:0-2723 GCA_049588475.1 Silvibacterium sp.
GCCAGCCGAATGTCCCACGAGCCAACTCTCGTCAATGGAGACGTTTTCCGAATCGCAAATGATGACAGAGCGTTCAATCACGTTCTGTAATTCTCGAATGTTGCCGGGCCATCTGTACGATTGCAGAAGTTCCATGCTCTTCTTCGATATGCCTGTTATCTTTTTTCCTGCCTTGCTGGCATAGCGATCGACAAAGTACTCCACCAGCAAAGGAATATCTTCTTTTCGTTCCCGCAAAGGAGGCATTTGGAGCGGGAACACATTCAATCGATAGAACAGATCCTCACGAAAGTGGCCTTCCGTGATAGCTGCGTGCAGATCACGATTTGTAGCCGCGACCACCCGCACGTCAGTTTTAAGAGATTCATTTCCACCAACACGCTGAAACTCGCGTTCCTGCAGAACGTGCAACAGGGCGATCTGTGTTTCTGAAGGGAGTTCGCCCACCTCATCCAGGAAAATAGTGCCTCCGTCAGCAGATTCGAAGCGTCCCAGGCGCCGCTGCGTGGCTCCTGTGAAGGCGCCCTTCTCGTGTCCGAACAGTTCGGAAGCAATCAGGTCACGCGGGATTGCGGCACAATTCACGCTCACGAAAGCGCGCGACGACCGTTTTGACCGCTTGTGAATAGCGCGGGCAATAAGTTCCTTGCCTGTACCTGTCTCCCCCGTGATCAGAACGGTCGAATCCGTGGGCGCCACTTTAGCCACTCCCGATAGAACCGCTTGCAGTGCCGGGGATGAACCCACAATCTCTTCGAACATCCTGTTGACATCGATCTCTTCTCGCAGTGCCAGATTCTCTTTGTACAACTGATCTTTCAAGAGCTGAATTTCTTCGAGCGCACTCTTCAGAGCGGCGACATGTTCCTGAAGGGCCTCCTCTGCCCGCTTACGCTCCACATTTTCAAGTTGGAGGTCTTCGTTGGCTTTGGTGAGCGCGGCAGTTCGTTTCGCGACCCTCACTTCCAATTCATTCCTGGCTCGCGTGGCCTGCGCCATGAAGACCGAAAACAGAACAAAGACAAGGTCATAACTGACGCGCGAGATCAGATCGATCCCAGTCGAGAAGACGAACGTCCGGATGAGCACGACCAACACAACTGCGAGAATCCCCGGGATGACGCCTCCGTACCAAAACGTGATCGCAATCGCGCAGAACGAAAACGACATAATTGCGAGAGGCAGGTGGAGGTAGAGAAATGCCTGCGCGGCAGCAAAGGCCGCGCTGACGGAGACGATGGCCAGCGCGTACCCCAGAGCAACACGAAAGGTTGGCTTTTTCAGCCAATTCGATACCCACGAATTAGCTGTGGAATCGGCAACCGAATCTGCCATGCTTCTGTTTCCTCAGAGTTCATCTATCCTCGGAGTTCATCTATAAGGATGAGCGTCCCGCACGCGAGGACTCGCGAGAGTTCGGAAATTTCCGAACTCTCGTGAACGTTGACCACCGGAGCCTCAGCCATCACCCGAAGAAATGATTCGAGTTAAGGCTCAAAGCAACATATCCGACGCTTTGGCAAGCATCGTGCATTATCCAGTTGTGAGCAACTGCTCGCAAAGGAAATGCGGAGATGAAACCTAAGGTCTTATTCTTTGTCACAATGGTATTCCTGCCCGCCCTCGCGTTTGCGCAGAAGAATTCTGCAAACGTCGCGCTAGATCAGTCGGTCACGATTGCAGGTACTCAACTCGCGCCGGGTCAGTACAAGCTGATCTGGGAAGGGAACACCCCGAATGTAAACGTGAGCTTCGTGGAGGGCAAGAAGACCGTCGCAACTGCTCCCGCCAAGCTCGTGAGCAATCCAACCAGCGAAGAAGCAATCGAAACGGCCGCGCAAACTGACAATACGCGGGTATTGCAGGCTGTTGACCTGAAGAATGTTACTATTCGATTCGAGAATGCTGTCCCCGGTGCCGGAAACTGAATCAGGAAGGGGGCCGCTCAGTATCGTGGCCCCAAGACTTTCGAGGTCCTTGCGCTAATTGGTCGCGGCTCTCCACCTCGTATTCTCTTAGCCCGCGCAGATCCCAATCGCTGGCCACGGGGCGACTCGAAGAAAGAACCTTTATGAAGTCATTCACTGCAGATCAAGTAAGTCTGGGGTTTATGGGCGTTGGGGCGATGGGGAGTCGCATCGTGCGACGTCTGCGCGATCATGGATACCAAGTCACTGTTTATAACAGAAACCGCAGCAAAGCTGAGGCGCTGCTGCCGTACGGCGTCTCGGTCGCCGGCAGTCTGGCGGAATTGCGAATGAGCGCCGATGTCATCCTTTCCTGTCTGAGCGACGACGATGCGGTTCGCAGCGTTTATTTTGGAAATGACGGGATCCTGGCTGGCTCACGACCGGGCCAGGTGGCACTCGAGATGAGCACGGTCTCACCCGAGACCTCCCGCGAGTTGCACGCGGAAGGCGTGAAGCACGGGGTTGCGGTTATGGATGTTGCGATCTCTGGCAGCACCCCTGCAGTCGAACAAGGCAATGTCAGGCTACTCGTTGGCGGGGATGCGGAACTGTTCCGGGCAGCAGAGCCGATTTTCCAGGCATTGACAGGCCACTATTTCCTGATGGGACCGTCGGGCGCAGGCACTAGTATGAAACTCGTTGTGAACGCCCTCCTCGGTATCGGGATGCAGGCAATCGCCGAGGGAGTGGCGCTGGGGGAAGCAGAGGGCCTGGACCGCAGCCGGTTGCTCTATGTTTTGTCTCAGACGACCG
>JBAVYX010000093.1:0-1729 GCA_049588475.1 Silvibacterium sp.
GCTCGGGCTCGTTGTCGACTACTTGCTGCAGGCTGCCGTGTTCGAACATCACCCGCTGGTTGGGCTGTACGCGATACAAGCCGCCCTCAAACTGGCTGGTGACGGTCACATAAGGCGCATTCGCTCCGTGATTGTCGACGCACGTGTCGCCCTTCTGGTTCATCCTGACTTTCAACTCTGCCTGGCCGGGCCCGGAGATGAGAATGCGGAGATCAGGGGTTAGGAGTACATCGGAATATTTGCCGGGTGTATAGCTGGCTTCGATCGCTCCCTGGTCGAGCGCGATCATAAGCGCGGAGTCGGCGGTCGGATCGCCGGAGGGATTTACGGTCACGTCTTTCGACAGATGCACCTTGGTCGAAGCACACAGGCGTAACTCACCGCCGCGTGCCAGTTGAACGTGGGCAGTTTCGTCGCCCGCGGTAATGGCCCCGTTGTTGCCGATGCTCGCCTTACCATTCTCCACGGAGAGCGAGCCGGAGAGCGAAACGCCTTCGATCGAGACCCAGGCAATCGGCTGCTGTTGCGCGTGGGCGGAGAGCGCAAACGCGAATCCTGCTCCGAGCATCAGCCAAAATCTTAAGCGCACTGCCTCAGAGCTCCAGAAAATTCTTGATGAGCCGCTTACCGTCGTCCGTCAGTACACTCTCGGGGTGAAACTGCACGCCTTCTACCGGATACTGGCGATGGCGCAGGCCCATGATGGTGCCATCGGCGGTGCGCGCGGAAACTTCGAGATCAGCGGGAAGATTTTGGTCGGAAACGATGAGCGAGTGATAACGCGTGCAGGTCATGGGGCTATCGATGCCGGTGAAAATGGTCTTTCCGTCGTGCTCGACTTCACTAGTTTTGCCGTGCATCAGCTTCGGTGCGCGGACCACGTATCCTCCGAAGGCTGCTCCGATGGCCTGGTGGCCAAGACAAACACCAAGGATAGGGACCTTGCCGGCGAATCGCTGGATGAGATCGATGCTAATGCCGGCCTCCTGCGGGGTGCAGGGTCCGGGCGAAAGCAGGACGCGCTCCGGGGCTAGAGTTTCAACCTCGTCCACCGTCAATTCGTCGTTGCGGCGGATGGTCATCTCCGCACCCAGTTCTCCCATGTATTGGACGAGGTTATAGGTGAAGGAGTCGTAGTTATCGAGAACGAAGACCATACGCTGATTCCAGTGTAACGCTCGTCCGCCGGTGCTATCCTTTTGTGCAGAATCGGAGGTCTTCTCATGAAGCTCTTCTACTCTGTCCTTCTGTTGCTCGCGGCTGTTCCCACCTGTGTTGCGCAAAGCAACTCTGCTTCCCCGCAGGCCACGCCTTCGCTGGATCCGAATCCCAAAATGGGGATAGTGGACGATGAATCCATTCGTGTTGCCGCTGATTTTGCTGCGGCAGCAGCGACCAAGGAGTCCCAGAAAACGATGGACCGCATCAACCAGGCGGACTGCCCGGTGGTGCTTGCCAGCGCTGGGCTGACTCCTTACCTGATGCTGCTCCATACCTCGGGCGAGACGGCCAACAACGGCGGTCTCGATCTCGAGTTCCGCAACGCGAGCGGCAAAGAGATTCGCTCCATGGAATTCTCCGCGGAGATTCTTGTAAAGAAGAGCATCTACGATCTGGATTCGCTAAGGATTCACCTGCACCTGACAGCTTACGGAACCGCCAGCATGGACAAAGCCCTTGCGCAATTCCGCCATGTGTCGTTGCCCCAGCAAATCCATCCGAGCATGGT
>JBAVYX010000094.1:0-5370 GCA_049588475.1 Silvibacterium sp.
TAGTCACGGCGAATACGGCAGCGCCGCATGCCTCGCCTTGCTTCTTGTAATCCCAGCTTGGCAATTGGCTTGAAGAAAAGAAAAGCGGGTCTGCTTTCGGTGAGCTGAGGTAGTTTGCATCGATGAGAAACTGCTCGATTCCATAGATTCCGTTGTCCAGAACGAAGATGACGTTGTTTCGTGGTGGTGATGAACGCTAATCCAAAACCACTGGTTGCGGGAGTTTGGCGTCTGCTGGTCGTACTCTGCGCAGTCGCACTCGTGCCTGGAGACACGTTGGCAGATTCGTTGGCCCAGCGGACGGCTCAGACGCCCGCGCCACAGCCTCCCGCCGTGCCGTTGCCACACATCCCGTAAACGTCTCCGGAAAGATACGCTCCGGCACAAAACCGGTAGCAGCCTGGAGCCTTCGCTCTTACGGTAGCGGTCTTGTCCGAGCCGCCAATGATGTCACCGGGCGGATCGAATGGCTCGTTGGGTCCCATATCGACGACAAAGTTCTGCTGCTTCGTGTCACTGTGCCAGATGATGCTGGTATCGACCTTCACGCAGAAGGTGAAGCTTCCTTTTTGCGCCGGGAATATCTGGCGTAGCCGACGCGGCGTTGGAGCTCCGCCTGACGTCCACAGAGCATGGCTGTGACGGGGATTCGCATGTGTTTGCCGCGGTGCACAGCGATTCGGGATTAGGTTCTTTACAGGCATATGGGTTCTTCTTCTGCGCCTGCCTGCTTTCATACAGCCGCCTCCTTCGGCTTCAGCGCAGGAAGCGTTTTGCAAAGCGACTACTGTCCTTGGGTAGCGGGTATTCCAGCGATGGCCTTGTTCTGAAGGACGCGGACGACGACGCGGCGATTCTCAGCCTGACCTTCCACGGTCTTATCCGTGGCCACCTGGTCGCTTTCGCCCATTGCTCCGGGCGCCAGCATTCTGGTGAGCGGGACTTTGCCCTGTTGGAGCAGGACATTCGTGACGTTCTCAGCACGCTGTTGGCTGAGCTTCTGGTTCACGGCGGCGCTGCCTACGGCGGAGGCATAGCCCTTCACTTCGATCATGTAGCCGTCTACTTTCGACGCGTTTTGAGCCAGGGTAGTGATCTGGGAAACGTACTTGGGATCCACCTTAGTTTTGCCGTTGCCGAACAACACTGTGACTTCGTCCATGATGTAGTAGTCATCAAGCTGGCCGAAGCGTGCGATGGCGGCGTCGACGGCGGCCTTGTTGGCGGCGATCTTGGCTTCGTTGGCTTCGATCGCGGCCTGATGCTTCTCGAGGGCCTCATTCTGGGCCTTCAACTCGGCGTTCGCCTTCTCCAGATCTTCCTTATTCTGTTGCGCCTGCATCTTGGTGTCGTGCATGCCGGCATCGATGGCCTGGGCCTGTTTAAAATCATTGCCCTTGAATCTCACCTTGCTGGCCACGAGCACATTTTGAGCGTTGTAATCGCCCTCGACCGAAACAGCCAAGCCGGGAATGAGAGCGGCCATGGACATCTGCTTACTGCGCGCCTTAAAGACTCCCTGCACCTGGCCAACGTCAGTGCTATCGGTCAGCATGACCACCATGTTGGGGTCATTGCTTGTCTTCAGGATCATGTCCGGGCCGCTGCGGCTCTTAATGATCCCTTCGACTTTGGTGGATTGTGCTACGGCTGTCCTGGATGTGAGACCTAGGGACGACAGAAGTACGATACTGATCATCCCAAATACACGAACTGGCTTCATGGTCTTTTCCCTTTCTTGATGCTGATGTTGCGGACGGAGCCTTAATCAGACTTGCGTCGAATGTCTTATGACTTCACCGTTGGCGGATAGTTCTTAAGAAGATTTGTAGAGCTTTGTTCAAATTCTTCACCCACTTTTCTGGTTTAGCCTTAGGATCGAGTGTTTTACTTACAAACGCTACGCCATATTAGGTCGTGACCTGCCGGGTTGTACATATCGATTTATGACCTGCTCCACTGGATCCGCACATACGCAAGTATGATTAGCTGCGCCCCCAAAGCGTTTTCGAAATGTATTCGGCAACGCGAGCGATCGCACGCCTGTTGATCGCGGGGTCAGACCTCAAGACTTCCGAACAGGCAAAGTATAGCTGGTAGGCGTGAATCAGGAAACTGACAAAACTAACAGTCTTCAGGGCTGACGCCGCCGTAAGACGCGGGCTATGGCCAAAGGAACCACCACACATTTGGGGCCTGCCGATATGTCTGACTGGTGACGAACGACGTGTCTATTCAGCCCTTATGAACACATGCAGCAGAAGTCGAGGCTCGATCCAGCGGTTCATTCCACTCCACAATAGACCGGACATGGTTTCAGATTCCAGATCTCGGAGGCGTAGTCAGCGATGGTGCGGTCGCTGGAGAATTTTCCAGAGCCTGCGACATTCAGGATAGCTTTGCGGGCCCAGGCGTCACGATCGGAATAGAGAGAGCAAAGGCTCTGGTCCGATTCGAGATACGCTCTGAGGTCTGCAAGGTGCATGTAGTAGTCTCCTCCGGTCAGGAGGGTCTGGCGCAGAGGCTCGAAAACACCTGGCTCGTAGCGGCTAAAGTAATCGGAGAAGATCATGTCCAACGCGGCCTTAGTTTCCGGCTCATTCGTGTAGTGCCACCACGGGCTGTAGGAGCTGCGGGTATTGGCGACCTGGTCCGCGGTCAGGCCAAAGAGGAAGAAGTTTTCCTCGCCTGCCTCCTCTGCCATCTCGATGGTCGCACCGTCTCGCGTGCCGATGGTGAGCGCGCCGTTCATCATGAATTTCATATTGCTTGTGCCGCTGGCTTCATACCCGGCAGTCGAAATCTGATTCGACACGTCCGACGCAGGGATCAATTGCTCGGCCTGTGAGACGCAGTATTCGGGTAGAAAAAGCACCTTGATTCGTCCGCGAACGGCCGGATCGCCATCAACCGTGCCAGCCAGATTATTGATGAATTTGATGATGAGCTTTGCAAGATGATAGGCAGGGGCAGCCTTTCCGGCGAAGAGGAATGTGCGGGGCTGCATCTCGAGATTCGGGTTATCGCGCAGGCGGTTATACAGCACGACGATACGCAGTGCGTTCAGGAGCTGCCGTTTATATTCGTGAATGCGCTTTACCTGAGAATCGATGATGGTGTTGGGATCGACAGATTGACCGGTGGTTGCCTTGAGCCATCCGGCGAACTCCTCTTTGGCCGAGTGCTTGGCCTTGAGAAACGCATCGCGAAAGCTCTTGTCCTCTGCGAGGGGCTCAAGTCTCCTCAACTGGCTGAGATCCGTTATCCATCCGTCGCCGATAGCATCGGTGATCGTATGTGACAGCGCCGGATTACAGAGCATCAGCCAGCGTCTGGGGGTGACGCCGTTGGTCTTGTTATTGAATCTTTCGGGAAAGATTTCGGCCAGTTCTCTCACCGTCTTGGTGCGGAGCAGCCTGGAGTGAATAGCAGCCACACCATTGGTGCTGTGCGAGCCAACGATCGCCAGATTGGCCATGCGAACATTGCTCTGAGGACCGTCTTCGATGATGCTGACACGCGAGACGCGTCCTTCGTCTCCGGGGTATCGTTCTCTGACCGCGCTCAAAAAGCGGCGATTGATCTCATGGATGATTTCGAGATGGCGAGGCATCATCAGCTCGAACCAGGCGACAGGCCACTTCTCGAGGGCTTCGGGGAGCAGCGTGTGATTTGTGTAAGCGAGGGTGCGGGTGGTGATGTCCCACGCCTCGTCCCATCCCAGGTGTTGCTCGTCGACCAGGATGCGCATCAGTTCGGGGACGGACAAGGTGGGATGCGTGTCGTTCAACTGGATCGCAACTTTGTCGGGCAATGTGTTCCAGTCAGAGTTGGTGCGGCGGAAGCGCCGTATGAGATCAGCGAGCGAGCATGCGACGAGGAAATATTGTTGCATCAGTCGCAGCGCCTTGCCCATGCTGGTGCTGTCATCGGGATAAAGTACGCGCGTCAGAGACTCGGCAGCCAGGGTTTCGGTGAGGGCACCGACGAAGTCGCCGCTGCTGAACTTCTGGAAGTCGAAGTAATCGGAGCTGGTGGCGACCCATAGACGCAGGGTGTTTATCGTGGATCCCTTGTAACCGACAACAGGGCGATCGTAGGGGATGCCGTACAGGATCGAAGGAGTATGCGGCACTGCGCGCAAAACTCCATGATGCAATTCGAATGAGCAATTGAGCTTGATCTCCACCCTCTCGTGGGGGCGCGCGACCTCCCATGGATCCGGCCGGCGCAGCCAGTTGTCGGGCTGTTCCTGCTGCCAGCCATCGTGGATGACCTGCTTAAAAATGCCGTATTCATAGCGAAGACCGTAGCCCATCGCAGGGAGTTCCATCGTTGCCATGGAATCGAGGAAGCAAGCGGCGAGGCGGCCAAGTCCTCCGTTCCCCAGACCCGCATCTGGTTCTTTTTCAAGAAGAGAGAAGAGGTCGACCCTTGTCTCCTTTGCAATTTGGGCGACGAATGGACGCAGCAGAAGGTTGGTGATGTTGTTGGCCAGCGAGCGGCCGAGCAGGAACTCCATGGAAAGGTAGTAGACGCGCTTGCAGTTCTGGCGCTCGTAGGTGCTCTCTGTGGAAACCCATCGCTGGGAGAGCACATCCCGGACGGAACGAGCAGCAGCTTCAAAACGCTCGCGCGGGCCGATCTCGGCGTCATCGATCACATTGTCAAAATGGACATGGCGATCATAGAGGCCGTCATTTCCAATGAATTTAATCGGGCCGCAACCGTACTGCCTGAGGAGCTGTTCCGCGTCAGGCTGCTTCGTTTCCGGTTTCGATTCCATCGCGGTTTTTGACGTCATAGAGTGGACCTCTCTTTGGCTTCGCTGCGCTGACAGGCCCGGACTGGATCCCCAGTGTCCGAGAACCGATTCTTGATATGCTCCGGTATCAGCGGCTCTTTCAGGAGCGGATTATCCCGCAAATAGATCATGCCCAGCATCAGGTAGCTGCAGGCTCGCCAATAGGCATCGGTCTTGCGCAATTCTTCAGCGCTAAGCGGCGTGCCGGGCACGGTCGATTTAGCCAGCTCCTCCGCGCTGGGCGATATCACAAATCTACGCCGGTCGCAGCACGGCTGTCGCCTGTCAGAAGTTACAGCACACAAACACCCAGCAACACCATAGCAGCGCTGAAATCAAGGTTCTGTGACCACGATTACTCATCTTGGGAAGAGACTCGAACACGAGTAATGGACATAGCTATCCTCCGCTTCCAAGGCTATTAGTCCGTGCGACCTGGCGGGAGAAACGAGGAAAACTCCTAGGCCGCTCAGTGTCTAACAGCCGGGGCCATGAAGTGGGGTTGGCGAGTGCTTTGGTATGGCGGGGACCAGATCGGTCATCATTCGTGATTTTGTGACGTAGCC
>JBAVYX010000095.1:0-53672 GCA_049588475.1 Silvibacterium sp.
GCCTGAAGACCATCAAGGAACTCGGCACTATTTCACCCATCGACTTCACCCTCGTTGGCCTCGGCACGCCTCGTGAGATTCCCGCCGGGGTGGTCGACGGCAATTACTTCGAGGTGATGGGACTGCGTCCGGTGATTGGACGCCTCTTGACTCCCGCCGACGACGGGCCGAATGCCTCCGGCGCGATTGTGCTCACCTACAAATTCTGGACCACTTCGCTACACTCCGACACCAGCGTACTTGGAAAGACAGTGCGTCTGGAGAGCTATGGAGGCCCCCGCAACGCGACGATCGTCGGGGTGCTGGAACCGACTGTGCCGTATCCGGTGGCGACTGAGATCATCGCCAATGTCGTGACCAGCCCGCATCATCTATCCGCCACCATGGTGATGGGCCGCGAGCATCGCATGACGGAGGTGTTTGCACGCCTCGCTCCTGGCGCGACTCTCGAAGCCGCGCGGGCGGAACTCAACACGACATACGCGGCAATCGTGCAGGCGCATCCGGACGTCTACAAGACCGCCGACCGCTTCCAGATCAGCGTGACCCGCATGCACGATCAGATCAACTCGCGCGCAAACACGATCCTGTGGGTGCTGTTTGCGGCCTCGGGGCTGCTCTTCGTGATCGCGTGCTCGAACGTCGCCAATCTTGTGCTGGCGCGGACGGTGCGCCGCGAGCCCGAGCTGGCGGTTCGCTCAGCGCTGGGAGCGAGCACAGCCGTCCTTCGCCGCTCGTTGCTTGCGGAGAGTATTGTTCTCTGCGGAAGCGGAGTCCTGGCAGCCTTGCTCATCGCTGCTCCGATGGTGGCTGTGCTGGGCCGCTATGCGTCGCGCTTTTCCGTGCGCGCCGACGGGCTCAAACTCGACTTCACCCTGGTGTGGTTTGGAATTGTGCTGGCACTGGTGGCCTCCGTCTTTCTGGCGTACATTCCACGCCTGCCCGCCGCGGATACTTCACGGGGCCTCGGATTAACCACCAATGAAGTGCGCGTGACAGGAAGAAGCGCTCGGCGTCTTCGCATCTTTGCGGTGATGCAGATCACGGCCTCGTTCCTACTGCTTGCCGGAGCCGGCGTGCTCATGAGGACTCTCTACGTGCTCGAGTCAACACAGCCACCATTCGAGACCGCGAATGTTCTCGCCTTGAATCTGCCCGTGATTTCGTACGGGCGAACCCCCGAGCAGGTGCGCGATTTCTATCGCGACGCGAAGAACCGCATCGCCACTCTGCCGGGAGTAGAACATGTTTCCGAGGGCTTCAGCGTTCCATGGCGCGACGAGCAGGGGTTGGACATCAGCTTCGCCTTCGCAGTCCAGGGCGCAACACGCAAGAACGGCCAGGATGATTTGCGCGCCCACTTCCGCTCCATATCGCCCGGCTTCTTCGGAACCGTAGGTATGCCGGTCGTCGAGGGCCGTGATTTCAGAGACACCGACAAGGAGGGCTCCGAACGAGTCGTGATCATCAGCCAGAGCGTTGCGCAGACGCTCTTTCCTGGCCAGGAAGCGATCGGCCGCGAATTGCACTGGACAGACGGCGTGATGAAGTTCATCGGCATCAGCTACGAGCCGCGGCGGATCGTCGGCGTCGTGCCCGATTTCGACGATGAAAACATCATCCCGTCGCCAGCCATGACTGTATATCAGCCGACTGAGCAGGAAGGGTGGCATGGCCGCCTCTTCGTGCGCGCGAAGCATGATCCATACGCACTGGTTCCCGCCATCACCCGCACGATTCACGAGATGGCGGCAGACCAGCCCGTAGAGAAAGCCAGCACGCTCGAGGATATTCGCGCCGAAGTGCTAACCCCCGACCGCCTGAATGCTGTCGTGTTCGGTGGATTCGCGGCGGTGGCGCTGTTGATTTCCGTGGTGGGCGTCGCCGGCGTGCTTGCATTCTCTGTGAGCGGGCGCACGCGCGAGTTCGGAATCCGCATGGCTCTGGGCGCCCAGCCGCGCAACATTCTGACCAATGTTCTTACCGAGGGTCTGGCGATCGCCAGCATCGGAGTGGGTGCGGGTCTGGCGTTGGGCTTCATTTTCGCGCGCATCATCGGCAAATACGTCGGAGAAGTGCATCTGCCGGGAGTACTGTCGTTTGCGGCGTCCGCGCTCTTGATTCTGGCTGCGGCGGTGATCGCGTCGGCTGTGCCTGCGGTGCGAGCTGCAAGGGTGAACGCGGTGGAAGCTTTGCGTTCGGAGTAATCAGCGGCTTTCAATCGCATTGCCGGGTGTGGTCACTGCCAATATTTGCTGAGCAGCCGGAATCGCTGGCAGGTTAGCTCCGCCTGTCCGAAAACATTGGGCCTAAATGTTGAGACAGGCCCTCTCGCTCTTAATTCTCAAAGACATTCGAGTCGTCTTCGTTGTTCTGACGGACGTACGACTGCCCCGATTGGGGAATCCCAACGGTGTCAAGCCTTCACGTAGGATAGGTAGACTGGCTCCGAAGAAGTTCTTGTTTATCTAAACTGGGAGAATTGAAACAGAATGTGGAGAATTAAACCGGCATGAACGATACGGTACTGGTGACGGGTGGCGCGGGATTTATCGGCTCCAACTTCGTTCTGAATTGGATTGCAAAGACGAAGGCCAGCGTCGTGAATCTGGACCTGCTGACGTATGCCGGCAACCGCGGGAATCTGCTGTCGCTTGAGAACCACCCGCGGCATATCTTCATCAAGGGCGACATCGGAGACGGAGCGCTGGTCGCGTCGTTACTCGAAAAACATAGACCGCGGGCGATTCTCCACTTTGCGGCAGAGAGCCACGTGGACCGCTCGATCGCCGGGCCGGGTGCCTTTATTCAGACCAATATCGTCGGCACTTTTTCGCTGCTCGAAGAGGCAAAGAGTTATTGGGCCGGGTTGCCGGCGGAAGATAAGGCGGCGTTCCGCTTTCTTCACGTCTCGACCGATGAAGTGTACGGAACCCTCGGGCCTAATGATCCCGCTTTTACGGAGACCACTCCTTACACGCCCAACAGCCCATACGCGGCTTCGAAGGCCTCGTCCGATCACCTGGTTCGCGCCTATTTTCATACCTACGGGCTTCCTGTTCTGACCACCAATTGCTCGAACAACTATGGTCCCTACCAGTTTCCGGAGAAGCTGATCCCGCTTGTGATTCTGAATGCTCTTGAGGGTAAGCCGTTGCCTGTCTATGGTGATGGATTGAATGTCCGGGACTGGCTCTTCGTCGGGGATCATTGTGCGGCGATCCGGCAGGTTCTGGAGCGCGGGCGGATCGGTGAGACCTACAACATCGGGGGTTCAAGCGAGCGAAAGAATATCGATGTGGTGACCACCATCTGCGACATTCTGGATGAGTTGCGTCCTAAGCCAACGTTGGGAAGCCGCAGGGAGTTGATCACTTACGTGAAAGACAGGCCGGGCCATGATCGCCGCTATGCGATCAACGCGGAGAAGATCGCTCGCGAACTCGGCTGGCGCCCGGAAAAGCAATTTGAGAGCGGCATTCGGGAGACGGTGGAATGGTTCCTGGAGAATCTTCCCTGGGTCGATGATGTGAGGTCCGGCGCCTACCAGCAGTGGATCGACTTGAATTATTCGGAGCGACTGGCCCAATGAAGGGAATCATTCTGGCGGGTGGATCGGGGACGCGACTCTATCCCGTAACGCATGTCGTTTCGAAGCAGTTATTGCCGGTATATGACAAACCAATGATCTACTATCCGCTGAGCACGTTGATGCTGGCGGGAATTCGGGACATCCTGATCATCTCAACACCACAGGACACGCAGCGATTTGCGGAGTTGCTGGGCGATGGGCGGCGGTGGGGCATCCAATTAACGTATGCGGTGCAGCCCAGTCCTGATGGCCTGGCGCAGGCCTTCATCATCGGCAAGGACTTTATCGGCAACGAACCATGCGCGCTGGTTCTGGGCGACAACATCTTCTATGGTCAATCACTCTCCGGCCAGTTGAAACGGGCGGCGGCGAAGACCAAGGGAGCGACGGTCTTCGCTTATCAGGTGCAGGATCCGGAGCGGTACGGTGTGGTGGAATTCGACGGAGCAGGACGTGCAATCAGCCTGGAAGAGAAGCCCGCAGCTCCGAAGTCACGCTTTGCGGTCACGGGGCTGTATTTCTACGACAACGATGTGGTCGCGATTGCGTCAGCGCTGAAACCCTCTCCGCGGGGCGAGCTGGAAATTACCGACGTGAACAAGGAGTATCTGAGCCGAGGCGTGCTCGAGGTTGAACTCATGAGCCGGGGCATGGCGTGGCTGGATACGGGCACGCATGACTCGCTGATCGAAGCGGGGATGTTCGTCCATACCATTGAGCGGCGGCAGGGGCTGAAGATTGCCTGTCCGGAAGAGATTGCCTATCGCTACGGATACATCTCGGGTGAGGATCTGGAAGCGCTGGCGGGGCCCATTCGCAAGAGCGGCTACGGTCAATATTTGATTTCACTGCTGGACGAATCGAACTTCACGAGCGGCACGGTCTAATTCATGAAGATTACAGAAACCGGACTGCCCGGCGTACTTCTTTTTACCCCAAAGATCTTCAGCGATTCGCGCGGGGCATTCTTTGAAACGTACAACGAGCGTGAAATGCAAGAGGCCGGGCTTCCGACCGGCTGGCGGCAGGATAATTTCTCGATCTCGGCGAGAAATGTGATCCGTGGCATTCACTACCAGATCGTGCAGCCGCAAGGTAAGCTGGTGCGCGTGGCGTACGGGACGGTCGTCGATGTGGCGGTCGATATAAGGCGCACCTCGCCG
Organism: Silvibacterium sp.; assembly: GCA_049588475.1. GTDB lineage: Bacteria > Acidobacteriota > Terriglobia > Terriglobales > Acidobacteriaceae > Silvibacterium. Next base: position 4,756 of record JBAVYX010000095.1, read on the forward strand.
GACTTCGGCAAGCATGTGGCCGTCGAGCTATCCGGGGAGAGCGGAGAGATGCTGTGGATTCCTCCAGGCTTTGGGCATGGCTTCGCCGTGCTGAGCGAAAAAGCCGGATTCTCCTACAAGGTCACGGACTATTATTCGCCCGCCGGTGAGCGGACCATCCTGTGGAACGATCCCGCGCTCAGTATTGGGTGGCCGATTTCCGAAGCGGACGCCATTGTGTCTGCGAAAGATCAGCAAGGCAAGCTGCTCAAGGATGCGGAGATCTTTTCGTGACAGACAGCCGGCGCGTACTGATTCTCGGCGCGCAGGGGCAGCTGGGGATCGAATTGCAGAAGACGTTTCAGGGCGCGGGTCAGGTGGTGGCGCTCGGGCGGCAGTGGTGCGACCTGGCGAATCCGGAGACGATTCGGAAGGCGATGGCTGAAGTCAAACCCACGATTGTGCTGAATGCGGCTGCTTATACAGCAGTTGACCGGGCGGAATCCGAGGCGGAGCTGGCAAAGCGGGTGAATGGCGAGGCTCCCGGAATCCTGGCCGAGGAGGCTCGCAGGATCAATGCGTTGCTGGTGCACTACTCCACGGACTATGTTTTCGATGGCTCGAAGAATGAGCCGTGGGTCGAAGAGGACGCGGTGAATCCGCTGAATGAGTATGGGCGGAGCAAGCTGGCGGGCGAGCAGAATATTGCCCAAGCCGGCGGGCGTTACCTGATTTTTCGTACCAGCTGGGTGTACAGTCCACACGGAACCAACTTTCTGCGCACCATGTTGCGGCTGGGACGGGAGCGCGACCAGCTTCGCATCGTAAACGACCAGATCGGCGCACCCACCACTGCGGCCGCGCTCGCCAGAGCGACGCGGGCAGTGATCGACGGCCTCGATACGAATGAGAACTGGTCTGGGATCTATCACATGACCTGCGCAGGCGAGACGAGCTGGTACGGGTTTGCGCAGGAGATTTTTCGGCGGATGCCGGTTCCTAAGCAAAAGAACTGGCCTGACGTTGTTGGCATTCTGGACACCGAATATCCAACGCCGGCGAAGAGACCGAAAAATTCGATGCTATCGAATGCAAAGCTTTACGCTCGATTTGGAGTCGCGCTGCCATCGTGGCAAGATGCGCTGGGCGAGACCCTGCGGACAATGCGCACGGAATAGACCTTCATCGCGGCGACATATAATGTTGCTGAGGGTGCAATCCATCGATGTCTGAAAACGAAAGAGTTGCCGCCGAAGATGTGCGCCGGGTCGCTGAACTGGCGAATCTGGAGCTGACGGCAGAAGAAGAGGTCCGGATGCAGCGGGACCTGAATGCCATCCTCGGTTATGTCGCACAATTGAACGAGCTGGATACTGCCGCGGTTGCGCCGATGGCGCAAGTCTCGGATGTGCTGCGTCGCGGCGCGGGGGATGTGACGATCGCGCTGCGCGAGGACCGGACTGTACCATCCCTCGATCGACAACGCGTGATGGCAGCTGCTCCTGAGACAGACGGGGTCTTCTTCAAAGTCCCCAAGGTAATTGAGCGTTAAGGTCTGGCAAGGCCGAACAGGTTTGAATCCCCAGATCCCAGAAGCGGGACCTGGGCACCCAGGATCAATTCATGACGACAAAAATTTCAGAGGCAAAGCTTCCCTCAATCGATGAGCTTTCGGAAGGCGTTGCGAGCGGGACGACGACGGCTGTGCAAACAGCGAGACTCTGCTTCGACCGCATTGACGAAGAAGACGCGACGATTCACGCATTTCTGTCGCTCGACCGCGAGGGTGCACTCGCGCGTGCGCGGGAGATTGACGCGAAGGCCGCGGCGGGAGAGGCTCTGCCCGCTCTTGCGGGCGTGCCAATGGGTATCAAGGATGTGCTGGTGATTGACGGGCAGCCGGCAACGGCGGGCTCGAAGATTCTCGAAGGCTACCGGCCGCCCTACACAGCGACAGCGGTGCGCAGGCTTATGGATGCCGGCGCGGTTGTATTGGGCAAGCTGAACTGCGATGAGTTCGCGATGGGTTCTTCGAACGAAAACTCCGCGTATGGGCCGGTGCGGAATCCGCATGCGACGGACAGAGTCCCGGGTGGCTCAAGCGGTGGATCGGCGGCTGCCGTAGCAGCGGGCATGGCCGTGGCCACGCTAGGTTCGGACACCGGCGGATCGATCCGGCAGCCGGCGTCGTTCTGCGGTGTGGTTGGCGTTCTGCCGACCTATGGACGTGTCTCTCGCTATGGGCTGATTGCGTTTGCTTCGTCGCTTGATCGCGTCGGGCCATTTGCGGCGACGGTGCGTGGTGCGGCGAAAGTGCTGGGGGTAATTGCGGGGCATGATCCGATGGACGAGACTTCGTCCGGCGAGCCAGTCCCGGATTATCTGGCTGAAATCGACAAGGGCGTCGCCGGGCTGCGGCTGGGTGTTCCGCCGGAGTATTTCGGCGAGGGGCTCGATCCCGAGGTGCGTGAGGCTGTTGAGACAACCATCGGGCGACTGAGGGCGGCGGGAGCCGAGATCAAGCCGGTGTCATTGCCGCATACACGCTATGCCGTGCCGACGTATTACGTGATCGCGACCGCCGAGGCGAGCGCCAACCTGGCTCGCTTCGATGGCGTGCGCTATGGGTATCGCGCTGCGAATACACCAACACTGGCCGGGATGTATCACTGTTCGCGCGAAGGGGGATTCGGCGCGGAGGTGAAACGGCGCATCCTGCTCGGGACCTACGTGCTGAGCGCGGGCTACTACGACGCGTATTACAAGAAGGCGCAGCAGGTGCGGCGTTTGCTCACCGATGACTTTCTCACCGCATTCGACGAGGTCGACGCCATCCTGACACCGACAGCGCCGACACCGGCGTTCAAGCTGGGGGAAAAAACGGACGACCCAATGGCCATGTATCTCGCGGACATTTACACGGTTACGGCGAACCTTGCGGGCATCTGCGGAGTTTCGGTGCCATGCGGCGAGTCGCGATCGGGTTTGCCGATCGGAATACAGATTCTCGGGAAGCACTTCGATGAGGCGACGATTTTCAGGGTGGGACAAGCGGTGGAAACGCTGCAAGCTAAGAGTCGTAATTCGGCGCTGTAGCCGTTACAAGTTCCGCTGTTGTCTCGGCTAGAGGCTGACTCGCTTCTTGTTGAGCTAAGGCTTGCGGGCCGCGATTTGGGCAATGACAGCATAGAGTTGGCGCCCGCCGGAGTTGCGGCCGCAGTAGGCGGCGTAGTCGCGGAACCAGGCGACATCGGAGACAGCCAGATCATAGCCGGGCAGATGGAGGGCGGCGATCCTGCCGCTGACGTGGTCGACCATCAGCCAGAGGCGTCCGACCCCTGTGTGGCCACCCGCATCCATGGGGAGGGCATCATTCAGGCGGATGGCGCGGCGGACTACGATACTTCGGTTAGTGATGTCGTGCGGATCGCCGGTGGTCCACTCCTTCACCTTGCCGTCGACGACCAGAGGGCGAACGCGAAGTCGGTCTCCTCCTTCCTGGCTCCGGCGGGGTCTCCGTTGATGGAGTAGGGGACTGTGCGAGCGGCTGCCAAGACTACCGTGTGCGGTTTGGCTGCCGCAGCGTGGGAGGGAGCTGATCCAAACGGGAGCGCCAGGGGGCGAGGCTCGATGCTGGCCTGAGCATGGTGATTTAGCTTAAGAGTCTGAAGCGGAACAGGTCACTGAGGTAACGGCCGCAAGCGAGAAGTTTCGCTGACTGCTTGTGCTAGCTATTCGGGGGTCGGTTCCTGTACTCTATATGAGCCCATGTTTGGTCAGTTTGGGGGTGTCGTACATTGGCAGAGGTTCGCGTGCAGGAAGGCGAACCGCTTGAAAATGCGTTGCGCCGGTTTAAGCGTAAGGTACAGCAGGAAGACATTATCAAAGAAGTGAAACGTCACTCCTTCTACCTGAAGCCCGGTGAAAAGCGCCGCGTGAAAGAAGCGCTGGCACGCAAGCGGAATCGTAAGAAGGCTCGTAAAGAGCAGGACTAGCTCGGTAAGGGCAATAGCAGCAGTCCGAGCAAGCAGTGGAGTCAACTCACATACCGGCGATACCGAATGACCCACGCATCCGGTGCCGGTATGCTTTGCACAATGAGGGCGCGCGGTTCGCAGTCCCCCTCGGCGATGCAACCTTGAAAGCGCTTTAGCTTCGCATCTGAAGCCAAAGGTTCGCCGCACTTCATTGCGGCCAGGGCTCTTTTCATATTCAAAGTAATCGTTGGTCGTCTGATCACAACCGGCCTCGCCGTTGGCCGGAGCCATTCACCACGCGAGTTGCGGTGGGGCAAGGGACGCGGGATGGACTACGTCGATAAGATTTTGAAATGTGTGGATTGTGGAAGCGATTTTGTTTTCACCGCCGGCGAACAGCTTTTTTTTCACGATAAACAATTCAAGAACGATCCCAAGCGATGCAAGAACTGCAAGTCAAAGCGCGCTTCGAGCGGAGGCGTCTCGCGAGCGGAAACGCGAACTACCTGTTCGCAGTGCGGCGCCGAGACCACCGTTCCTTTCAAGCCAACGCAGGGACGACCGGTGCTGTGCCGGCAGTGTTTCCAGCACAAAGGGAGCATGCCTGCACAGGTAAGCCGAAGCGTGTAAAGGTACATTTATAACCATACCGCAAGGGGCTTAACGAGTGCGCGCCAGCGTGCCCGCCTTTCTGGCAACAGGAGTTTTGCTGCGGGTGGCCGCCTTTTCGGTGCTTGCAGTCTTTTTGCGCGAGTCGCTTCTGGCAACAGGTGCCTTCTTCGCGTTGGCCGCCTTCGTCCCGGCGGCCTTCGTGGTGGGCTTCTTTGACCCCGTGGCGGCGAACTGCGGACTGCGCCCTTGGCCGAGCCGCTTCTTATCCTCATGCGTGACCAGCAGGGCTTCGATTTGGAGCAGCAGATCATTGGTGTTCATGGGCTTCACCAACACCTCGTCAGCGTCGTGCTCATCGTCCTCCGAGCCGGGCAGAGGAAAGGCGGTGAGCAAGGCCACGGCGGGGTGATAGGCCGACTTCCGGGCCGCAAGCACGACTTCGTTTCCGGCGCTGTCGCTCTCCATGCGCATGTCGGTGATGACCATGTGGTACTGGTTGGCGCGGATCTTCAATTTGGCATCGCGCGCCGAAGCGGCGGTCTCGACCTCAAAGCCATTGATCTCAAGCACAGCCTGCAAGGTGAGCAGAATGGCTACTTCGTCGTCGACCAATAAAATGCGCCGTTTCATAAGCAAATACCTGTCTTTCTGGTCGGTTTACGGGTCCCCCTGGTCTGTTTTACAGATCCGGACTCGCTCGTCGCCCCAACCCGCCCTTCAAACCGCGACCGAACGGACACTCCAGGCCCGTTCCCAAGGCAGCACTCGCCAGACTAAACCCTGGCAACGAGGCAGAATACCATGTTGGGAATTTTCGGCTACCGGGAATCGTCGGTTTGCTCCCCGAGTTCTTGACGAAATCGGCGTAGCGCGGCGATGGTATTTACAGCCAATGGTAGCGAACCACGGTATACTGAGTAGCTACGTGGCCAGTGCCACGAATTTCGGAGGACACCCATCGACAAGCGTTCGGCCAAGCAATTTATCCGCATCAATGAAAGAATCCGTGCACGCGAAGTGCGCGTGATCGATGACGCCGGCGAGCAGCTCGGCATTCTTACCCCTTTTGAGGCCTTGAAAATTGCCCGTGAGCGCGGGCTGGACCTGGTAGAAGTTTCGCCGAACGCGGTACCCCCAGTTTGCCGCATTCAGGATTACGGCAAGTTTCTGTACGAAAAAGATAAGAGCGAGCGCGCCGCCCGGAAGAAGCAAAAGATCATCATCATCAAAGAAGTCAAATTCTCGGTCACAGTCGACGAGCACGACTACCAGACGAAGAAGAACCAGGCCGTGCGTTTTTTGACCGAGGGCGATAAGGTGAAGGCGTCGCTGCGCTTCAAGGGCCGCCAGATGGCACACCGCGAGCTGGGCTATGCGATCATCAACCGGCTGATTCAGGACATTGGCGACGCCGGCTCGGTGGAGTTCATGCCGCGCATGGAAGGCACGACTCTGCACGCGATTCTCGCTCCAGGTAAAAAGGAAGCTCCCAGAAAGCCGGCTGCTCCCAAGGCTCCCGCAGCTGAGCCAGCGCAGCCGTCGCATGTGCAGAGCGCGCAATCGTAAGGGAGCGCTCACCGTCGTGTGAGCGTCCCAGTCGCACCAGGCCAGGCAAAAGGTTCAACCCTGCTGGGAGCGGGATGACTGGGACCTGCCGGTTTCGATGCGGATCACAGACCCCGTTGATTTACCCGCACTCACCCTGGCCAGCATATCTCCCACGATTTGTAGCAGGCAAATCCGCCGGTGGTTGGATACACTGGTGCATCCATGCGGTTATCAGCTGCGGGAGAGGTAAGAATTTTGTCCGGTATTGCCGCCAAAGAGCCCGACAGTGAAGTCAGCGAACGCAGTTTGCGCATTCTTGTGGATGCCTCGGCGGCGTTGCTTGCCGTATCCGATGTCGACACTATGCTGGGGCGTGTTCTCGAATGCGCCAAGGAGCTGATCAGCGCCGATGCCTGCGGCGTGTGGCGCAGCATTGACGGCGGCTACAACTGGCGCATGCTCGCGTCCGCCGGACTCACCGATACCAAGGGTGGCAGCGAGCTCAAGGTTCCGGACCCCTCTTTGATACCTGAAGTCAGTGCGATCGAGGATGTTCGCTCCTTTGCGGTTCTCGCCGATCGGGTGGCGTGGTACGACTCCGAACAGATTCGCAGCCTGATTTGCGTGACCCTCCGGATTGGAGACAGTCTCGCCGCCTCTGTTACTTTCTACTGCCGAAACCGGCATGCCTTCACGCAGGACGAGATTCAGTATGCTAGGCTGCTGGCGAATTTGTCGGCCTCGACGCTCTATATGTCGGAGCTGCAGTTGGCCCAGCAGCGGGAACGAACGCGGCTGAAGTTTCTGGCCGAGGCGAGCGCTATTCTGGCCTCTTCGCTTCACTATGAAGAGACCCTCCAGACAATCGCCCGACTTGCGGTGCCCTATCTGGCCGATTGCTGTACGGTAAGCATGCATGAAGGCGGGCGACTCACCGCTTTGGCGATTGCACACGTGGATCCCGAAAAAGAGCGGAAGATCCGGGACCTCTCCAGTAGCTTTTACCAGAAGATTCGGGATGGAAGCGGGTCAGGAAACGTGCTGGCTACGGGTAAGTCGATTCTTCGCACTTCGGTCACGGACGAGTATCTTGTCAGCACAGCGCAGAATGATGAGCATCTTGCCTACCTGCGATGGCTGGGCCTGACCTCACTCATCCTCCTGCCGCTGAAGTCGCGTGATCGCGTGATTGGCGTGATGCGCCTGTCCACTGCCCAAAGCGCACGCCGGTTCACCGAAGACGACTTGAGCTTTGCCGAAGATCTGGCCGCACGGGCATCGACGGCCATCGAGAATGCTCAGCTCTTTCGCGAACTGGAGTTGAGCGAATCGAGATTCCGCTCGCTGATCGACGCGACCTCTTCGCTTGCGTGGACCTCGGATCCGGAGGGCAAGTTCGTGGAGCCGCAACCGGCGTGGTCCGCATACTGCGGGCAGACCTGGGAAGAGTTGAGAGACCACGGTTGGGCGAATGCGTTGCATCCCGACGACCGGGACAGGCTGCTCCGCGAGGTCATCGAGGGGACGGAGGACAAGCAGGAATTCCGCGGACGGCTGTGGCATGCTGCTTCGAAAACCTACCGCCACTGCACCGTGCGTGCCGTGCCGATGAAAGACGAAGCGGGCCAGGTGCAGGAATGGGTGGGTGTCCTTCTGGATATCCACGATCTAATGCTGGCGGAGGAGAAGCTGCGGCGCACCGAGCAACTGGCGACGGCAGGCCGTCTGGCCGCCACGGTCGCCCATGAGATTAACAATCCGCTGGAGTCCGTGACCAACCTCGTCTACCTGGCGCAGCAAGCTCCTGTACTGGACGAACACACGCGCGGTTATCTGGACACTGCTGCAGAGGAGATGCAGCGTGTGGCGCAGATTGTCCGCCAGACGCTGGGCTTCTACCGGGAGAACTCAGCACCGAAAGACGCCGACATCGGAGAGATCGCGATGGAGGTGCTGGATCTGTATCGCCGCAATTTCATGGCGAAGGGACTGCATCCGGCTTCGGAGATCGATGCGAAGTTAATGGCCCGCGTGGTTCCCGGAGAGATTCGCCAGGTGGTGGCCAATCTGATCGCCAACGCCATCGATGCGAGCGATGCGGGCGGGGAAATTCGCGTGACAGTGAAGCAACAAGGGGAGGATGTGATGATCCGGGTGACGGACCAGGGCACCGGCATCTCGAAGGAGAGCCTTGACCATCTGTTCGAGCCGTTCTTCACTACCAAGAAGGAACTTGGGACCGGTCTGGGCCTCTGGGTAAGCCGAGGGCTGATCGACAAGCATAACGGCACTCTAACCCTGGAGACGAAGACGGGAGAGCGGGATCACGGTACTGCCTTCACGATTCTTCTTCCGGTAGATGGCGGCGCGGACGGCCTCACCGCGTCCTCCGGTTGACTTCGGCAGCTACAGGTAGAGAAGCCAGTGAATGCCAAAATTGCAATTGCTGACCGCATGAAGGACCAAAGCTCAACCCTTCTTCCTCGGCAATGGCTTCGATATCGCGAGGGCCATCGATGGTCATACGCTCGATGCCGGCCATGAATTCCCCTCCAGTTCGATCATCCTTCATCATACTTTTGACACCGCTAAGAGAAGTCGGCAAACAGCCCCCTCAATGGTCCACCTTCATGCGCCACTTCGCAGCTAATTCTTTGTCGGCGAGGGCTTTAACATATACGCCTCCAACCACGCTGCGAGCCTGGAAGCTGATCTGTTTGCCGTTCTTCGTGTCATACCAGTCGGTGAGCGGCACGCGGGTGGGAGTTTCGTTGGTCCACTTCACGATCGGGCCGAGGAGCGCGGCAAAGTCCGACGGATTTTTCGCCATGGTGGCCGTCCACAACTCCCAATCGAGCTTGGTGTAATCGGCGCGATTATCGAGCGGCAATCCGTAAAGATTCAGGTGCTTGAGGTAAAAGGCGATCTCTGTCTCACGCACTCGCGGAGCAAAGAGATCCAGTGACAGAAGCTGATCCCACACCAAGTTGTACTTCTGGCTCCACGTGCCCGCGCGATCAAAGGCCAGTTTGTAGTGGTCGTCATCACGAGCCATCTCCTCCCACTTCGCAGCCATCTGCTTCGCAGCCGCGGCGTAGTCGTCGGCGACAGAAGTCTCGCCGAGTCCTCGCGCCATCAGTGCATATGCGGCGAGTCCTTCGATGGCCTTGATTGAGAGGTTCGCGTTGTGCGCTAGGTGGCCAGCGAAGTCGTCTGTGCAGAGCTGGTTTTCCGGGTCGAGACCCTTTTCGCGGACATACTTTGCCCACTTGGTGAACTCCGGCCAGAACTCTTTCGCGACCTGCCCGTCCCCCTGCGCCTGCCCCAGCGCCGCGCCAAGAATCAGCAGATTGCCGCTTTCCTCGACCGGCATCTGGTCCTCTTCGGTCCGCTCGCCGCCGCCGTATTCTTGTCCGTTGGCAAGCGGGTAGCGGCCGAGATCGTGCGGTGCGAAGGGAAATTTCCAACGCGACAGGCTGGCGTATTCGAGCACCGGCCGCACCTGAGCTTCGAGGAGTGCTGGATTGAAGAAGAGAAAGAACGGAGCCGAGGGATAGAGAACGTCGACGGTGGCGATATCGCCGTTCGAGAAATTTTCCTTGGCGAAGAGCATCGGCTTGCCGTCGAGATCGGCGACGAGGCCATGAGCGGCGAGAGTCTGCCGGTAGGCGAGCGTTGCCAACTGGCGGTAGCCTGGGCCGCCGGCGTGTTCGAGATCGGCTGCGAGTTCGTCATCGTACTGCCGGCCGCGGGCTTCGAGCGACGTATATTCAACCTCGGCCTGAGCCAGCATGGTTTGCACAGTCTGGTGATTCCGCTGCCAATAGGGCCGCAGCTTGCGGTTGAGATATTCAATAGCGTACTGCTCGGTGTAGGAGACGAGAACGTGACGGCTGGCACTCTGCCCAGGCTTCACACCCATGGGGAATGTAACCGCGAGATGCGCCCCATGGTCGCGTGGTGTCTGCGGCATATCCATATCGTCGGACGCAGGTAGCGCGCCGGTCTTGAGAAAATCGGTGATTGCCTGCGAGGACGCCACGAGGCTGGCCTGTTCGCTGGTCGGAACGGCGAGGTGGAAATATCCCCAATCGATGCGCAGGTCATCGCCCGACCGATTGAGCACCTGCTGATCGCGCGAGCCGATGTTGAGTACTGTAAGGCCGGCAGCCTGCGAGCGGCCCCAGGTCACCTGCTGATTGTCAGTGTTCACGGCAACACGGCCATCGACATCAAGCAACAATCCCACCTCGTGATCTTTGCCGTCGGTGCTGGTGACGTTCCAGGTGAGATAGGTGACGGGACGCGACAGCAGGTCCAGATCCTGCGGGAAGGCCGGGGTAAAGAAGGCGAGTTCGAGCTTCACGCCCGCCGCATCGAAGCGGTAGACAGTATGCGTAGGCTTCACTTCGACCGAGTCCTGCTGCATGGCGGGGACTTCGCTGGGACGGGCGCCCAGGTAACGATAGGCCACACCGTCAATGCGGACGAGCCCGGTGAGTGGCTGCTCGGCGCCGGTCCAGTGGCGCGTGGGCTGATCGGTGAGCTGGTTCGCTGTAGACCAGATACTGAAGTAGGGATTGTGGGTGATGAGCGGGATAGCGGGCGGCCGCGCCTCCTGAGCCCATGCAGATACAACAGCTGCAAACAACACAAATCCCGATAAAGTAGCCTTCAAGAAAACCTCCACTTCGATTTAACTGGTGTGATCGAGGATAATGCGCCAGCCATCGGATTCGCGCTCGAAGACCAGGGAGAAGATGCCGCTGGCTTCGCCGCCGCCACCCTCGGTTCTCGCCAGATGGTACTTGCCGGTGACCACGGCATAATTGTTGCCCAGCATGCGCACGGTCAGTTCAGAATAATCCAGCTTTCCCATCGCTTCGTTGGTTGCGTACCTGGTCTTGTAATTCTCCAGAATCGGACGATACCCCCGGCGCAGCGTCTTGCCGATGAAGGTCGTGTCGGGCGAATCCTTGTAGCCGTGCATGAAGGCGTCGATGTCACCGCGGTTCCAGGCGGTCTCCTGATCGTGGAGCACCTGCTCGATGCCGGTTTTGTCATCGGAAGGCTGAGCCAGGGCCGCCGCACAGAAAAGCAGGATCGCACAACCGGCCCCCGCCGATTTATGAAATCGCATGAGTCTCCTCCGGATCGAAGTATTTCACAGGAGTTGCAAGGAGGCAGAACGCACTTTCATCGCCACGCGTAGGGACATACAATCGAGGCATGTCCCCCAGAACAGTGCACACCGTCTGCTCGCACGATTGTCCGGACTCCTGTGGTGTGCTGGTCACGATTGACGACTTGGGACGCGCAACACGGGTACAGGGCGATCCGAATCACCCGGTGACGCGGGGATTTCTCTGCGGCAAGGTGGCCAAGTATCTCGACCGAGTGTATTCGCCGGATCGTCTGCTCTATCCCATGCGGCGGCGCGCGGGTGTGGAGAAAGGCCCGCTGGCGCAGGGGCGCGAGACGGAAGCCTTCGAGCGCATCGGCTGGGACGAGGTGCTGGACATCATCGCGGCGCGCCTCCAGGAAATCAGCGACGAGCACGGCCCGGAATCGATCCTGCCCTATTCCTACGCGGGAACCATCGGTGTTCTGGGATACGGATCGATGGATCGGCGCTTCTTTCATCGACTGGGGGCCTCACAACTCGACCGGACCATTTGCTCGTCGGCCGGCGGAGACGCCTTAGTTTCTGTCTACGGGCGCAAGCTGGGCACAGACACCGAGGACTTTCGCGAGGCGCGCTACATCATTGCCTGGGGCGCAAATATCCACGGCAACAGCGTTCACCTGTGGCCGATGATCGATGAGGCGCGGCGCAAGGGCGCGAAGCTGGTAGTGATCGACCCCTACGCGACGAGAACAGCGCGGGTTGCCGACTGGCATATCCCGATCCATCCCGGAACAGATGTAGCTCTCGCTCTTGGCCTGATGCAGATTCTGATCCGCGACTCGCTCTACGATCACGAGTACGTCGCTAAGCACACGCATGGTTTCGAGCAGCTGAAGCAGCGCGCTGCGGAGTACACGCCGGAGCGCGTTGCCGGCTGGACGGGCATAGCCTCTGAAGACATCGAGCGGCTGGCCGGCGAATATGCGACGACCAGCCCGGCCGTAATTCGGATGAACTACGGCATTCAGCGCTCAGAGAATGGCGGAGCGGCCGCGCGAGCGGTGGCCATGCTGCCGGCGCTCATCGGAGCATGGAAGCAGCGAGGCGGAGGGTTGCAGCTCTCCACCAGTGGCGCGTTCCCGTGGGACAAACAGGCGCTGGAGCGTCCCGATCTGATGCTCGCCAGCCCGCTGAAGCGCGCGGCGCGCGTGGTCAACATGTCACTGCTTGGACAGGCGCTGATGGAGCTCGATTCCCCGCGCGTGCATGCCATGTTCGTCTACAACTCGAACCCTGCCGCGATTGCGCCGGATCAGGCACAGGTATTGTGCGGCATGGCGCGCGCGGATCTTTTCACTGTGGTCCACGAACAGTTCTTCACCGATACGGCGGATTACGCGGACATCCTGCTTCCGGCGACCACGTTCCTGGAGCACAAGGACGTACAAGGCGCCTATGGGCACTACTATGTCCAGCTTTCGAACCAGGCGATTGAGCCGTTGGGTGAGGCGCGCTCGAATGTATGGCTTTTCTCGGAGCTGGCGCAGCGTATGGGTTTTTCCGAAGAGTGCTTCCATGACGCGCCCGACGATCTGATCGCCCAGGCGCTTTATGCAGGGAAGGACCAACCGGCATGGATAAAGGGAATGACGGCGCGGGCTCTCGATGATGCGGGCGGCCATATCCGGCTCAAGTTCGAGGCGGAGGCCGCGGGCGAGAAGTTTCTGCCCTTTGCGGATGGCGGATTCAGGACACCCAGCGGCAAGGCGGAGCTTTATTCCGAAGCCCTCGCAGCGCAGGGGCTCGACCCGCTCCCCGGCTTTGTGGCGCCGATCGAATCGCGGCATTCGGCAGAAAAAAATGCCCGGAATCCCTATCCGTTGGAATTTCTGCCGCGCAAGGCCGATAACTATATGAACTCCACCTTCGCGAATCTCCCCACGCATCAGAAGATGGAGAAGGGCCATCACGCGACGCTCGAGATGCATCCGGACGATGCTTCGTCGCGCGGTGTTGTCGACGGCGACGTTGTCGAGGTCTTCAATGCGCGCGGACGGATCCGATTGACCGCACGCGTGTCGGCAAACGGGCACACCAGCGTACCGGCGGGGGTGGTTGCGTCGCGGCTCTCCTGGAACAAGCTGTCTCCGGGCGGCCACAATGTAAACCTGCTGACCTCGCAGCGCCTCACGGATATCGGCGGGGGACCGACATTCTACTCCACGCTCGTGGAGGTGCGGAAAGCCGCTCCCCAAGCGGGACCCTGAATCGTCTACTGAACATGCCGGAGAAGCGAAACTCCCTGTGGTTCCATTAGACTAAAAGCCATGCCAGGCTCCGAAGAGCCTGATATGCCGTTTCGACAGAGGTGGCCATGCCGTTCGTGGCGAGCTTCCAATGTGCTGGTTGTGGAGAGTGGAATGAAACTGTTGTGGATGAATCGGGTGGCGGCCGGCAATGCTACGTGGAAGATTGCCAGGTCTGCTGCAAACCAAATGTCCTTGAGATCCGATGGGACGGTGAAGGGTTTCTCATCCGCGCGGGGTTGGAAAGCTGATCGCGACTCGATGCGGTCTGCGGCCTGTCTCTGATGACGTACCGGGCGTCGAATCAAATTCCGGAGTTGGGGTCTGCCCCTTCCGTCACATATAATCGCGTTTTAATCAAGATTGGCCTGATTTTTTGCAGTGAGGGTGTGCATATTTTTCCCGTCGAACGCGGGGGCGCAAGGTCCCCAATCCAAGTGAGCCAGAGTTTGCGCCGTACCATTCGCCGCACACTGCAATTTTTCTCCCTCTTTTGCTGCCTGCTGGCATTCTCGGCATGGTCACAACAGGAGATCGTTACCCAGATTCGCGTCATCGGCAATCGGCAGATTCCCAAGGAAACCGTTCTGGCTCGCATGTTCAGTCGGATCAACGATCCCTACGATCCGCTGACCGTGGAACGCGACTTCAACTCTCTGTGGAACACGGGCTACTTCGAGAACGTGCGCATCGAGAGAGAAGATTCTCCCAAGGGCGTCATTCTGAACGTCTACGTGACGGAGAAGCCGACGATCCGCGAGATCAACTACAAGGGGTTGAATACGGTTACGCAGTCGGATGTGCTCGACCGCTTCAAGAAGGAAAAGGTCCATGTCTCGGTTGAGAGCAAATACGATCCGACCGAAGTGGCGCACGCCATCGCTGTGCTCAAGGAGCTGCTGGGCGAGCATGGCCACCAGTTCGCCACCATCAAGGCCGATATCAAGAAGATTCCGCCGGCCTCGGTGCAGGTGAATTTCGACATCAAGGAAGGGCCGAAGGTCCAGGTAGGCAAGATCCAATTCACGGGGAACGACCATATCAACTCACGCGAGTTACGCGAGTCGATGAAGAATCTGCGCCCCATCGGCATTCCCAAGTCGATCTTCCTCGAGAACCTCTTTCCCCGCACCTACGATGCGAGCAAGCTTGAGGAGGACTCCGAACGAGTTCGCCAGGCATATCGCGATAAAGGATATTTCCGCGCCAGCGTGGGCGATCCGCAGACCCATCTTCGCAACGAGGGCGGTTTGTCTTTGCTCACATTCCGGCCCAAGAAGGGCAAGCGTATCGACATCACGATGCCCATCGACGAGGGCGAGCGGTACCGGCTGGGCGGGATCACTTTCACGGGCAACAAAGCGGTGACCAACGAGAAAGCGCTCCGCGGCCAGTTCGCCATGAAGGATGGCGACTGGTTCAACGCCACGGCCTTCGGCAAGGGCATGGAGAATCTGCGTAAGGCCTATGGCCAGCTTGGCTACATCAACTTCGTGGGCATTCCCAATCCCACCATCGATGACACCAAGAGGACGGTCTCTTTCAATATCGACATCGACGAAGGCAAGCCGTTCCATGTCTCCCGCATCGAGTTCCAGGGCAACACCGTTACCCGCGACTTCGTCATCCGCCGCGAGCTGCTGCTCGCAGAGGGCGACGTTTACAACAGCCATCTTTGGGAGTTGAGCCTGCTGCGCCTGAACCAGCTCGATTACTTCGATCCGCTGCGCGTCGAGCAAGATTCCGAGACACACCAGGATGCGGAAAACGGTACGGTCGATCTGCTGCTGAAGGTCAAGGAGAAGGGCAAGAACTCTATCGGTCTCAATGGCGGTGTAAGCGGTCTGGGCGGAGCGTTCATTGGCCTCAACTACTCGACGAACAACTTCCTCGGCCTGGGCGAAACTCTGAGCCTGCAAGCCAATGTCGGGGACATTTCGCGCACCTTCCTGTTCGGCTTCAACATGCCGTATGTTCGAAACCGTCCGCTGAACCTGGGATTCCAGATATTCAGCAAGAAGTACGACTTCAACGCGCAGAAGAACTACAAGCTGGCAGGCGGCAATCCGGAGAACCTCACCAACGCCACAAACTCGCTTTTGCAGAAGTACAACCAGTCATCGAACGGATTTAACGTCTCGGTCAGGTATCCAATTCATCGCAGCTTCAAGAGCGTTGGCATGACCTACAGCCTGGATCGCTCCAACATTACGGCGTATAGCCAGGCGTCAAGCAACTTCTTCCAGACGCTGGCCTTCCGCAGTGGCATTCAGGGCCAGAACGCGCTCGAAGGCATCATCAACAGCCAGGTTTCGTTCAGCTTTTCGATGAACAAGCTGGACGCCGCATACCAGCCGCATCGGGGGTCCGAGTTGTCGGCCGCGCTGCAGCTCGCGGGCATCTGGGGCAACGTGCGCTATATCAGCCCCATCGTTGAATATCGCAGTTTCCATCCCATCCATGGTCTCAAGTTCCGATCGGACGGACGCAACGTATTTGGCTACCGCCTGCAGGGGGCGTACATTCGCGGAATCAGCGGCGATGTTGCTCCGCCGTTCCAACGCTTCTACGCGGGCGGCGAGGCCGATCTGCGCGGTTTCGACGTTCGCTCGGTCACTCCCTACGGATTTGTTCCGACGCGCGTGCTTTTCAACCTTACCAATCCCGATGGCAGCACCGTGCCTCGAGATCCCACCAATCCTACCCTCGGCCCAATTCAGGTACCCATCCCGGTCTTTGGTATTGCGTCGATTGGCGGCGACACCAATCTCACGGGGAACGTCGAATACCGTATTCCCATCTACGCTCGTACGGTCAGCTTTGCGTTCTTCAGCGATTTCGGCATGAATATGGCGATCGACAAACAGCAGTTGCGCCAGAGTCCGGGGGGTGCCGCGCTCCTGAATTCGCCCCTGTACGGTTGCCCGAACTACGTCAACGGCTCATGCCAGGGCGGGGTACAGATCAATTTCGGCAACCTGATTCATACCATCAATGGCACCAATTACGTCCCGCGCATGTCCACGGGAGCCGAGCTCGACGTGATGATGCCGATCATCAACGCGCCCTTCCGTATCTATTACGCCTACAATCCCTTGCGGCTGGAGGAGAACTTCTTTACTGAGAACCTGATCACGCGCAGCATGTTCCCCGCCGGAGGCGCGGGCGACTACACCTATGCGCAGGCACTCCAGGCGTATGGGCCGCTTTACCAGCTTCGCGAGCCGCGCAAAACTTTCCGGCTCTCGGTCAGCACTACCTTCTGACGCGGCATGCGTCAAAGCAGCATTGGGGGCGGAAATCGATCCAGTTGCCGCCCTCGGTGATTTAACGGTCTGTTTGACCGTCCGGGGCCCCCAACCTATATAATTTGGCTCAGTTCCTGAATATGTCTTCTGATCGTCTCTCGTCTTCGCATTCCACCCCGTTCGGGCCTGGAATCTGCCGCAACGAACAGCGCAGCAGGTAGATCAGGAAGCGAAGTTCGCTTCCGCTTGTGCGGGCGATCTCAACAAACTGGAGGAGTTTTTGATTTCCATGAAACGTAGCATGTTAAGTTCGTTGCCACTCGTTTGCTTGCTTGCGTCGGGGCTTGGCGCGAGCGCCATCGCCCAGGCTGCCACCGACGGCGCGCCCGGCGCGGCATCCGCAGGCGTCACCAAGGTTGCCGTCATTAACTTCCAGGGCGCGGTAGGCCAGACGAACGAAGGGCAGCGCAACTTCGGCGAACTGCAGAAGAAGTTTGACCCCAAGCGCGCCCAGCTCAAGGCCCAAAGCGACGAAATCGATTCTCTCGAGAAGCAGCTCCAGGCCGCGGGCGATAAGTTGAGCGACACCGAGCGCGCGAGCCGCCTGAAGACCATCGACGACAAGAAGAAAGCCCTGCAGCGTTCCGGCGAGGATGCCTCCAACGATTTCCAGCAGGAGATGGCGAACACCTACCAGCAGCTTGCCGAGAAGGTTTATGGCACGCTCCAGACCTACGCGGAGCAGAATGGCTACACCGTGGTGCTGGATGCCTCCTCCAGCCAGCAGCAGGCTCCCACCGTCCTCTGGGCCAATAAGAGCACTGACATTACGGTAGCCGTGATTCAGGCTTACAACGCCAAGTCGGGTGTCCCGGCTCCCGCAGCCGGAGTTCCATCCGCTCCGGCTCCGACGCATTCCGCCGCGCCGCATGCCCCGGCGGCTGCTCCCAAGCCGTAGTTTCTGCTCGACCTGACGGCGAAGATGCTTCTGATACTGGAGCATCTTTGCCGCGTTTTCTGGTAATTACAAGCTCACAACGGTTTCCTGTAGCCTGTGGAAAAAAATGTGGAAAGTTTAGACCGCGCGAATTGAGAATTTATTATGCAGCTTTCGCATTCGTCACATCCTCTGTTCCAAATCCTCTAAATCATTGATTCCAGGCCTATCCCGACAGGTGGTAGATAAGAGTGTGCGCCGCGACCTTTGTAACTTTCACAGATCGGAAAAAAGTGCTTTCCACAAAGTACATTACAGCGCCATGACCGTAGAAGAAATCCTGCGGAAAGATTCCGGTTTGCGAGTGGGCTGCTCCATGAAATTAGATCAGTGACTGATTGTGACCCGACACCCCATTCTCGAGATCATTTTTGGGGGCTCAGTTGTTCCGGACATTCTTCGTGTCCAGGCCTCGACCCTGAACCCAAATCAGGCGGAAGAAGGCACGCGAAGCCCTCTCTCTAACCAGCAAAACGCCCCCTCCTCTTGACAATCTAGACGAGTAGATTGTATTCCTCTTGATCATCTAGAGGAGATGCTTTCATGCGCCACAAAGCAAGCGTCCTGGTCCAGGGAACGCTGGAGATGCTAATACTGAAGACGCTTGCCCTGGAGCCGATGCACGGTTACGGCGTAGCTCTCCGTATCGAACTGGTGAGCAAGGGCGTCTTTCGCGTGAACCCCGGCTCGTTGTTCCCAGCCCTCAGCCGCCTGGAGCGTTCTGGGCGCATCAAGAGCGAGTGGCGAGCCACGGAGAACAATCGCCGCGCGAAATATTACTTGCTGACAGAACAAGGAAGAAAGGCGCTCAAGGACGAAACCCATGAATGGGGACGGCAGATTGCGGCAATCAACAGAATTCTTGAAGCCTAGCGAGGTAGAGATGGGACTACTGCGAAGTTTTCTAAGCGGGATAAGAGCTCTCTTCGGGAAGGACCAACGAAGCCTGGAGATGGACGAGGAACTGCGCAGCTTTCTGGACGCGTCGGCGGAGCAAAAGATGCGCCACGGCATGAGCCGCGAAGACGCGCTCCGGGCGGCGAAGATGGAGATGGGCAGCAAAGACGCGGTAAAGGAAAATGTCTGGTCGGCAGGTTGGGAATCGGCTTTCGAAAATCTTTGGCAGGACCTGCGCTACAGCGCGCGCATGCTCATGAAGAGCCCGAGCTTTACCGCTATTGCTATCCTGTCCCTCGCTCTCGGCATCGGCGCGAACACCGCAATCTTTACCCTCGTCAACGATCTGCTCTTCAAGTCGCTTCCCGTGCGCGATCCCCAGCAGCTGGTTTCCTTCGGCAAGGCATTCGGCGGCGGCGAGATCGACGGCATCGAGGGCGGCCCGCTCGACATCTTCACCTACGATTTTTATCAGCATCTCGAGCGCGAGCAGGCGCAGGGTCACACCCCGTTCGCGGGCATCTGGACCTTTGGCAGCTTCTGGAACCAGGTCAGTGTGCGTATCGGCTCGGGTGAAAACGGCGCGGCGACTCAGGCAGCCACCCAGCTCGTCTCGGGGAATTTTTTTAGCGTGCTCGGAGTCGAGCCTCTCCTCGGCCGAACGCTCGCACCGACCGATGCCACTGCCCCCGGAAGCAGCCCAGTCGCGGTGATCAGCTATCGCTATTGGCAGCAGATGTTCGCAGGTGATTCGGCGATCATCGGCCGCTCTATCACCATCAACGGAACCCTCTTCACGGTGATCGGCGTCATGCCGCCGAAGTTCGAAGGAGTCGCCGTGTACCCAGATTCCATGGATATGTGGTTGCCCGTAACCATGCAACGGGAGGTGATGCTCCAGCCCACGCTCCTCGCACCGGGTGGCCTTTTCTGGATGCATATCATGGCGCGCCGCGATCCGGCCGTCCCGCTCGGGCAGGCGCAGGCATGGGTCACCAATCAGGTGCAGCGCTTCATGATCGACCGCGAAGGCGCCCAGATCACGTCTGATCGCAAAAAAGAAATCCAGAAGATCTACGTCGACTTGCTGCCCGGTGATCGCGGCATCTCCGACCTTCGCGAAATCTATCAGCGGCCCCTAAACATCTTGATGGGCGTGGTCATGCTGGTCTTGCTGATCGCCTGCGCGAATCTGGCTAATTTCCTGCTGGCGAAAGCCGCTTCGCGCGAGCGCGAAATCGCCACGCGCCTGGCTCTCGGCTCCAGCCGCAGGCGCATCGTCCGGCAGATTCTCCTGGAGGCCCTACTGCTCTCCTTCACCGGCGGAGCCTTCGGCCTTGCTCTCGCCTATATAGGAACACGCACCCTAATTGCCTTCGTCGCCGACGGAGCGAAAAACACGCCCCTGGAAGCCCGGCCCGATCTTCACGTTTTGCTCTTCACTCTCGGCGTGTCGCTCTTCACGGGAATTCTCTTCGGCCTCGCCCCGGCCTTGCGCGTCTCGCGCATCAGCGTTGCGCCCTCGCTCGGAACCAGCGCGCGCACCGCAGCCAGCTCCGGAGGCTCATCCGGCCGCCTTCTCCCAAAGCTCCTCGTCGTTTCGCAGGTCACGCTCTCGCTCGTTCTGCTTGCCAGCGCGGGACTCTTCCTGCGAACTCTGCGCAATCTGGAGAACCAGGACTTCGGCTTCAACCGCCACAACCTTCTTCTCGTGAAATTCAATGCAAAGTTTGCGGGATACAAGCCCGAACAGTTGAACACCTTATATGCGCGTCTCATGGATCGGATGAATGCACTCCCCGGCGTGAGGTCGGCCACCTTTTCCGGACAGCCCGCCCTGATCCGGGGCAACTGGAACTCTCCTATCCGCATTCGCGGCTACCAGGCCGCGCCTAACGAGGATCTTGGAAGCTCGCTGAATCGCGTCGGCTCGCGTTACTTCGAGACCATCGGCATGCCCCTCATCCAGGGCCGTTCCATCGGCGAGCAGGATACTGCATCTTCAGTCAAAGCCGTGGTCGTGAACCAGGCCCTCGCAAATCATTTCTTTCCGAAGGGAGACGCCCTAGGCCACACCTTTACCGTCGACGACCCTTCGGTGAAGGGTGAGTGGCAGATTGTCGGAGTGGTGCGCGACGCGAAGTATCACGGCCCGCGCGAAAAGCCAGAGCGCATGAGCTATCTCGCCGTCACGCAACTCACCGGCGATGACGCCTATGCCTATTGGCTGCAGCTTGCGACCGTCGGCGACCCGGCAAAGATCGCTGGCGAGGTACGCGCCGCAATGGCCGAGATCGATCCCAACCTCCCGATCCTTGAGGTGAGAACGATCGCCGAGCAGCTAGATCAATCCATGGGCCAAGAGACGCTCATCTCCGAGCTCTCAACCTTCTTCTCGCTGCTGGCTCTCTCCCTGGCATGCATTGGGCTGTACGGCGTTATGACCTACAACGTGGTGCGGCGTACGAATGAGATCGGCATTCGGCTGGCGCTGGGCGCGCAGAGAGGGCGTGTGCTCTGGATGGTGCTGCGCGAGTCGCTGATGCTGTTGGGAATCGGCGTTGCGCTGGGGATTCCGCTGACGCTGGCAGCGACTCGGTTGGTGCGGGCGCAGTTGTTCGGTCTGCGATCGTCGGACCCGATAACGCTGGGGGCTGCGGTGCTGACGATTGGTGCCGTCACGCTGCTGGCGGCTTACCTGCCGGCGCGACGGGCAACGCGGGTCGATCCGATGGTGGCGCTGCGGTACGAATGATCAAGTCAGTGCCTGCGCTCTCGGATGTGCAGCCGCACCCAACAGCGGATTTTCGGCGACCTAACCGACGGAGGGGCCATCATTGACAAGCGAAAGACTCTAGCAAAGCGCGTTCGAACTAAGTCGCCGGCATGCCTCGTCTCTTTCACGGCATGGCTACAGCGAACGGCTGGGCCAGGCAGGAGCGTTCCTTCATTCAACTGTCTTGTTGAATATTGCTTCTCTGACGTTCTTCAAGAAGGCTGAATATTTCATACCGCTTGCTCTTACGACTACCGATCCCAAGCTCTGGGACGCGCCGACACGATGGACGCTCCACATAACGGACATCGCAGTAACAACAACTGAGTCCTAATAGCCACATCTAAGTTACCTATTTTCTATCAGATACCGGTAACTCATTTCGTATCTGTTAAATACGGGCAACGTAAGCCTTAACTTGTTTAGAATCAATTAAGAAGAGGGGAGTGGTACTCTATTGCACCGTCCCAAAACGGGAGCGTCTTAGCGCGAACTGTCCTCGCCGATCTTGAGGACCGCGAGGAAGGCCTCCTGAGGGATGTCGACCTTGCCGATGCGCTTCATTCGCTTCTTGCCCTCTTTTTGCTTTTCGAGGAGCTTGCGTTTGCGCGAGATGTCTCCGCCGTAGCACTTGGCGATGACGTTCTTGCGGATCGCCGTGACCGTTTCGCGGGCCACGATCTTCGAGCCGATGGCGGCCTGAATAGCGACCTCGAACATCTGCCGCGGAATCAGCTCCCGCATCTTCGAGACCAGAGCACGTCCGCGTTCGTAGGCGAAGTCGCGATGGACGATGATGGAGAGTGCGTCCACCGGCTCTCCCGAGACGAGGATGTCGAGCTTGACCATCGGCGACTCCCAGGTCCCGGAGAGGTGGTAATCGAGCGAGGCATATCCGCGCGAGACCGACTTGAGGCGGTCGTAAAAGTCGAGCACGATTTCGTTGAGCGGCAGCTCGTAGGTGAGCATCACCCGGGTCGGTGTGACGTACTCGAAGTTCTTCTGGCGTCCGCGTTTTTCCTCGACCAGCTTGAGGATCCCGCCGACATATTCTTCATTGGTCAGGATCATCGCCGTAATGATCGGCTCTTCAACCTTGTCGATCTCGCTGGGATCGGGCCAGCGCGAGGGGTTCTCCACCTCGACCATGGAACCGTCGGTCAGGGTGATTTTGTAGCGCACGCCGGGCGCTGTGGTGATGAGGTCGAGCTCGTATTCACGCTCCAGCCGTTCCTGAATGATCTCCATGTGCAGCAGGCCGAGGAAGCCGCAGCGGAAGCCAAAACCGAGCGCGGCGGAGCTCTCTGGCTCGAAGAAGAAAGAGGAATCGTTGAGGCGCAGCTTTTCCAGCGCATCGCGGAGCAGCGTGTGCTCGTGCGAATCGACGGTATAAAGGCCGGCAAAGACCATGGACTTGATGTCCTGAAAGCCGGGAAGCGCGGCAGCGGCAGGGCGCGCGTCTTCGGTTACCGTATCGCCGATCTTCGTGTCGGCGACGTTCTTGATGTTCGCCACGAAGAAGCCGACTTCGCCGGCGGTGAGCTCCTCGATCTCGACAGGTTTGGGCGTGAGCACGCCCATCGATTCAATGTCGAAGGTCTTGCCGTTCGACATGAGACGGATCTTCATCCCTTTGCGCAGGCAGCCATGGATGATCCGGGCAAGCACAATTACGCCTCGATAGGAGTCAAACCAGGAATCGAATATAAGTGCCTGCAGCGGGTCATCCGGGTGCCCGGCGGGCGGCGGCAGGCGGTTTACGATGGCTTCGAGAATGTCGGGTACGCCGAGGCCGGTTTTGGCACTCACCGGGATGGCATCGGTGGCATCGATGCCGACCGTGTGCTCGATCATCTCCTGAGTGCGCGCGATATCGGCGCTGGGCAGGTCAATCTTATTAATGACGGGGATGACCTCGAGGCCGTTGTTGATGGCCAGATAAGCGTTGGCCAGGGTCTGCGCTTCGACGCCCTGCGAGGCGTCGACGACCAGCAGCGCGCCTTCGCACGATGCCAGCGAGCGCGAGACCTCATAGGAGAAGTCCACGTGTCCCGGCGTGTCAATAAGGTTTAGCTGGTAGGTCTCTCCGTCCTTTGCCGGATAGACCATGCGCACCGAGTGCGCCTTGATGGTGATGCCGCGTTCGCGTTCGAGGTCCATGGCGTCGAGCACCTGGGCCTGCATCTCACGCGCCGTGAGGGAGCCGGTCAGCTCCAGGAGGCGGTCGGAGAGGGTAGATTTGCCGTGGTCGATGTGCGCGATGATCGCGAAATTGCGGATGTGCTTGATGTCCATGAAGAGAGCGCGGTGAGGGATGAGGTTGCTTACGACGATGCGAGGGGAAGAAACTTTCCCAACATCTGAGTTTACCATCGCGATTTCAGTGGGCCGGGGTCATACAATAAGGCAGTACAAGGCTGCTCGAGATGCGCTCAGGGCTGCCGCAAATCCCGGCTCGCGGTAAAGCAGCGAAGCGGGCGCGCGGTCTTTCCATCGTCTCAGTTCGCCCTCTGACGCTGACTTATCGATGGCCGTTCAACGATTTTTTGCCTCTCTCGCCGCCGCCACCGCTCTGCTGATTGCAGGTTGCGACCTTGGACCAGAACTCGATAGCGTCGTGTTGGCAAAGGAGGCCGCCGCGCCTGCGGCTAGCGCCATCTCCGCAGAACCTGCGCCGCAACCAAAGACACAGGCTGCGCAGAGCCCGTCTGCGCAGGTCATACCCGCGCAACCTCAGCGAAATCAGCAGTTGATCCACAACGTGGAGAATGCCTACCAGAACGGTCTGGCCAACTATCGCGACGGCAACCTCGCCGCCGCCAAGTCGAATTTTGACTATGCGGTCGACCTCATGTTGTCGAGCGGCGTGGATATTAAGAGCGATGCGGAATTGAACGACGAGTTCGACCGCATCGTGGATGCGGTGAATACGCTGGAGATGGACGCGCTGAAGCAGGGCACGGCGCTGGCACCCGCGGCTGAGCCGACTCCGGTGGATGTGGCCAACAGCGCGACCTTCACCATCGATCCGACGATCCGGGCGGAGGCGGAAGCCTCGCTCAAGGCTACTCAGTCCGATCTTCCCTTGGTGATGAACGACTATGTGGCGAGCTTCATCAACTTCTTCTCGAATAGCCGCGCCGGTCACGGAACAATCGTGGCCTCGCTCAATCGAGCGGGGCGGTATAAGGACATGATCCAGCGCGTGCTCAAGGAAGAAGGCGTTCCGCAGGATTTGATCTATCAAGCAGTGGCTGAGTCGGGATTTCGCCCACAGGCTATCAATCCGAAATCGGGCGCAGGCGGCATGTGGCAGTTCATGCCGTATGGCGTGTACGGCTTGTCGCGCACCGGCTGGTATGACGAGCGGCTGGATCCTGAAAAGGCGACGCACGCGTATGCGCGCGAGATGAAAAAGGCCTACGACCAGCTTGGCGACTGGTACCTGGCGATGGCCGCTTATGACTGGGGGGCAGGCAACGTGCAGCGCGCAGTGCAGCGCACCGGCTATGCGGATTTCTGGGAGCTGTACCGGCGCAACAATCTGCCGACGGAAACAAAGAACTATGTGCCGGTCATCCTGGCAGTCACGATTATGGCCAAGAATCCCAAGCAGTATGGCCTCGATTCTTTGACGCCTGATCCTCCGCTGTTGATCGATACGGTGAAAACGAACTACGCCGTCGATCTGCGGCTGGTGGCCGACGTTACGGGCGCGTCAGTGCAGGAGATCGCCGCCATTAATCCGAGCCTGCTGCGCAGTGTGACGCCGCCCGACGAGGCCTTCGATCTGCATGTACCGGCGGGAATGAAGGACTTGTACGAGCAGCGTATCGCGGAAATCCCCGAGGACAAGCGCCGCTACTGGCGCTTTCATAAGCTCGGGACCGATGAGTCGATCGAGGACGTGGCGCGCGCCTTTCATGTTTCCCCATCGGAGATTGCGTTCGTGAATCAGTTGAGTTCGACGACAGATTTGAACGGCGTGGATGCGTTGGTGATTCCGGTCGCTCCTCCCTCGATGTCTTCACTTGGGCGCACGGCGATGTATCGCACTCACCAAGGAGACACGCTGGTGACCGTCGCGGACAGGTTTGGCGTGACGGTCGACCAATTGAAGCGGTGGAATCACCTGAAGACCGCGACGATTCCTCCGGGCCATGGCTTGTATGTTGCCGAGCCGGCGCGCATTCCGGCCCCATCCCGCAAAGGACATGGAAAAGCCCCGAAGTATTCATCATGGAGCTCGGTGCAGCAGCATGCGTCTGTAAAAACTTCGGGAGGATCATCGAAGAGCAAGAACCCAGGAAAAGCACAGGCAAACAAATTATCTTCTTCCGCATCCAACCCGCATAAGTAGCGGAGAAGAAGATGTTCGGCGTCGCCGGTAATCAATTGTGTTCAATGCCGGCGCTGATGTGAAGCGGATTCGAACCGTGTTGATATGGAATGCCGCCAAGATATTCTTCATGCAAATGCGATGCACAGGGGTTTTGACGGGCGGAGATTGCGATCTGCGGCAACGAAGAGACGATAGAAATTAGATTCAAGGCGCAAGAAGCGCTTGCGTTCCTTCGCAATGCGTTGCATCCTGTTGCTATAATTCGCGGCGTGGGACTCGCGAATCGATGCAGCACTCTTTTTTAGAGAACGAAAGCCTGGACCCAAGCCCGGAGGGCAACTTCGATGCAGGAAGATCGCAAACTATACGCGCACAGCGACGGTGATTTCGAACGTGAAACGGACGAATACCCAGAAGAATTGGAAGACGGTTTTGGTGAAGAAGAAGACGAAGAGGAAGAGGTTTCGATTTCACTCTCCTCTGACGATGACGACATCGATGACGACGAAGAAGAGCACAAAATAGAAGACAAGCCAGTTGCTGCGGTTGTAGCTCCTCCGCCCCCGGCGCCGCCCGTAAAGACTCCCGCGAAGAAAGCTCCGGCCAAGAAGGCAGCGGGGACGAAAGCTCCAGCGAAGAAGGCTCCGGCAAAGAAGGCGGGGACGAAAGCTCCAGCGAAGAAGGCTCCGGCACAGAGGGCGGCGAAGAAAGCTCCAGCGAAGAAGGCTCCGGCAAAGAAGGCGGTGAAGAAAGCTCCCGCGAAAAAAGCTTCGGCCAAGAAGGCCGTAAAGAAATCTGCCGCAAAGAAGAGCACGAAGGGCGCTGGCGGCAGCAAGGTTGCGAAGAAATCCGCAGCTGGCAAGAAGAGCGCTGGCAGTAAAAAATCAAATAAAAGAGGTACTCCTTTGGCAGTAAAGAAAGCGGCAAAGAAGGCGGCAGCGAAGAAGGCTCCCGCAAAAAAGGCAGCAAAGAAGGCTCCGGCAAAGAAGGCAACCAAGAAGGCAGCCAAGAAGAAGTAACCTAACCCGCAATGAACGAGGCAAGCAAAAGAGCCCGGCATTCAGCCCGGGCTTTTTTGCGTCTGGAATATCGTCGGCGAAAGCCGTCGGGCATGCTCGGTGAACGACGAATCAGTGTTTTTGGAGGTCGGCGAGAGCCGTGAGTACTTCGTCGCTGGCATGGGCGGGATCGACACCGGTCCACACCTTCACGATCTTGCCGCTGGGATCGATGAGGAACGTATTGCGTTTCGCAATCTTCATTCCCATGTAGTTGCCCAGCGATCCGTAATCGGCGACCACCTTCTTATCCGCGTCGCTCAACAGCGTGAAGCTCAGGCTGTCCTTCGTGCAGAATTGCTTGTGGCTGTCGACCGAATCGACGCTCACCCCGAGGATCACCGCGTTGATGGCCTTGTATTTCTCAAGGTCGTTCTGGAACTCGTGGGCTTCTCTGGTGCAGCCGCTGGTCATGTCCTTAGGATAGAAGTAGAGGACGACCCACTTGCCCTTGTAGCTGTCTAGGCTGACTGGCGTGCCTTCCTGCGAGGGCAGGGTGAACGTCGGGGCCGTCTGGCCAACTTGGGGAACGACATCGTCGGCGGCAAAGCTGCGAATGGCGAGACCACCGAGGACAACAAGCACCAAGGCGGCAAAGGCGAGTAGATATTTAGACATGGCGATCTCCGGTTTGGATTGCGGGACCACTCCATTATCCATTCTGAAGAGCAACAATCGCAATTCCGGCCTCGTTGGCCCGGGCAAGCACTTTGTCCAGATCAAAAATCAGCGTTTTATGGGCCTCAAGAGCTAGGCAGGTGGCGTGGGCCTGCTGCATGACCTCGATCGTCCTGATGCCGATGACGGGAACGTCGAAGCGCATGTCCTGTTTCGGCTTGGCGACCTTTACGACGGTGAGGCTGCGGACCAGGGTGGAGGTGGCAAAGGTCGAGGCCTCATTGTCGAGCGTCTGCATTAGGGCTCCGGCACGCTCGATTGCGGCGTCGGTGCCCTCCATGGCCTCGATGGCGATGCAAGCCTGGCTGGCGACAACAACAGTTTGCCCGAGGTCGTAGCCGGCGATAGCCCGGGCTACTTCGCGCCCATAGGTAATATCGAGCTGCTCCTGGTCATGGGGCGCTCGCGCGGTGAGAACGCCGGGTTTCGCGAGCAGGGGTTCGAGGTATGTGGTGGAGGAGAGAAGCTCGATACCTTCATCGCCGAGGACTTTGGCCACGGCTCCCAGCAGCATGTCGGTATTGCGCGTACGCAGCGAAAGGAGGAGCTTCGCCAACCGCCAGTCGGGACGGATGCTGGAAAAAATCTGCTTGTGCTTTACCTGGCCGGCCATGACGGCCTTGGTGATGCCTTCTTGCTGGAAGGTCTCGACGAGCCGCGAGAGTTCTCCCAAAGAAAGCCAATGCACGCGGATACCGGGGTCGGCTGCGGCACGATCGTTCATCTCCGGGTCGGTCTCTTCCTTGATAGCCGCGACGACGACTTCAGCCTCGTGGGCGCGCGCGGCGTCGAGCAGGAGAAAGGGGAAGCGTCCATTACCGGCGATGAGGCCTAGTTTCATGAGGGGCGGCTTACTTCAGCACTCCGCGTTCGGAGCTCTCGATGAAATGGACCAGATAAGCAACGTCATCCGTCGTCATGCCTTCGTCTTTGAGCTTCTGGATAGCCTGCGTCGTGTTCAATCTGGCGGCCAGCAGCAGGCGATAGGCGTGCTGGATAGCCTGGAGACGGGGACGATCGAAGCCTCGGCGTTCGAGTCCGACTTTGTTCAGTCCGTAAGCGCGGGTTTCGCGCTTGGCGGAAGTGAGCGAGAAGGGCAGCACGTCCTGCGTGACGGTTGTTCCGCCGCCCGTGTAAGCGTACTTACCGATACGGCAGAACTGATGCACCTGGTTCAGCGCGCCGACGCTGGCATAGTCCTCGACAATCACGTGGCCGGCGAGCGTGGCGGCATTGGCGAGGATACAGTGGTCTCCGATAACGCTGTCGTGACCGATATGCGTGTAGGCCATGATCAGACAGTGGCTGCCGACGCGAGTCATACCTCCTCCTCCCGCGGTCCCGCGTGAAATGGTCACGGATTCGCGGATGGTATTGTCATCGCCCAGGGTTGCGCCGGTAGGCTCGCCCTTGTATTTCAGATCCTGGGGCGCGACGCCGACGCAGGCGAAGGAGAAGAAGCGATTGCGCGCTCCAGTAATGAGATGTCCGTCAAGCATGACGTGAGAGACTAGCTCGCAATCTTCGCCCAGAACAACATTGGGGCCGACGATGGAGTAGGGGCCTACGGAGCAGGATTCAGGGATTATGGCTGTCGACGCAACGATTGCTGTCGGGTGGATCCTCACTCGACCCTCACTCGTGGGTCACCGGCTCGAGCGCTGGCTCTTCTGTCTTCGTGGATAGTTCGGGCTGCGCCGAGGCTGCTTCTCTCTGGCGGGGCACCAGCTGGCACATCACAATGGCCTCGCAGGCGAGCTTGCCTTCCACCGTGCAGCGGCCCTGCATGCGGACGGCGCGGGGCTTCCAGTTGAGTACGTCGATCTCGATGCGAAGCTGGTCTCCGGGCACGACGGGACGGCGGAACTTGGCGCGTTCGATGCCAGTGAAGACCATCAGCTTGCTGTCGCGGTCGGGGATCTCAGTAAGGAGCAGTGCGCCGCCGGCCTGGGCGATCGATTCGACGATCAAGACGCCCGGCATGATGGGAAAATTCGGGAAATGACCGGCGAAAAACGGCTCGTTGATGGTTACGTTCTTGATTGCGACAATACGCTTCTTACGCTCGATCTCCATAAGGCGGTCGATGAGCAGGAACGGGTAGCGATGCGGAAGGATGGACATAATGTCTTGAATCTCAAGCACCGTGCGTCCATCCAGGATGGGATTGGGGTTCTCCATGGCTGCATGAGGATTATAAAGCTTAAGCACGCGGGCAAAGAACCCACATCCGAAAATCCGGCCCTTCGGCTTCACAGAGGGGCAGGCTGTGGGGCATACAGTGCTAGCGACCCAAAGCCAGGGAGGGTTCAGCGGACAGGTTCGCCGGCGCGAAGTCATTTGCGAGAAATTTGGGCCACGCGGCGGCTGCGATCATAGCGGCATTGTCGGTTGAGAGGGTGAGCGATGGGAAGGCGATGGGCAGGCCGCGATCGCCACCTTCGGCGGTAAATCGGACGCGCAGCTCGCGGTTGGCGGCGACTCCACCGGAAACCAGGAGGCTGGCTGCCCCGAGCTGTTCGGCAGCGCGGAAGGTCTTGCGGCGTAAGTCGTCGATGACGGCGCGCTGGAAAGAAGCGATGAGATCGAGTGTTTGCCTATCGCAGAGGGCGAGAGCGTTCGCCGCTGTGGCATGTGGTTTGGCGGCAAGCGTGGCGCGGCGGGCCTCGATGCCCGCCGCCATTTCGTGGATCTGGGTATAGCGGAGAACGGCGGTCTTAATTCCGCTGAAGGAGAAAAGCGTGCTGCTGGCGGGGTCGAGCGCGGCTGGGTCGCCCCGGCGGTGAGCCTTGGCCTTGATCTGCGAGAACGAGAAAGGGACGGCGGAGGGATCGCCGTAAGGCGCGAGGGTGTCGATCCAGGGACCACCGGGATAGCCCAGGCCGAGCAGTTTGGCGACCTTATCGAAGGCCTCACCGGCGGCGTCGTCAACGGTGCGTCCAACGTTGCGGTAGCTCCAAGTTTCACCGTGGCGGCGGGCGAGGTAGAGGTGAGTGTGGCCTCCGGAGACAACCAGGGCAAGGGCTGGGAGCGCGAGCGGGTCGAGATCCGAGGTGGCGGCGAGCTGGGCTTGTTCGAGCAGCACAGCGTGGATGTGGCCTTCGAGATGGTTGACGGCGACCAGGGGTTTGCCGAGCGCAAATGCGAGCGACTTGGCATAGCTGATGCCGACGAGCAACGCTCCCGCCAGGCCGGGGCCAGCTGTAACGGCAATGGCATCGAGGTCGCAGAATTGGATGCCGGCCTCGGCGAGCGCGGCGCGGACGACCGGCACGATGTTGCGCAAGTGCTCTCGGGAGGCCAGCTCGGGAACCACTCCGCCATAAGGGGAGTGAGTGGCGATCTGCGAGGCGACGACGTTCGAGAGGGTCTCGGTTCCGCGCCGCACGACGGCGGCTGCGGTTTCGTCGCAGGAGGTTTCAATGCCCAGGATAAGGCCGCTCTGAGTCAGGACAGATGAGGCTGTGGTCACCCTTTTATAGTAGTGAGGTCAGCTAAAATGCGGGCGTCAAGGAGTGGAAATTCCACCGAAGTGGCGAACGAAAAGGCACGAATCGCGGCGGAGATCATAGTGAATCGGTTGCGCGCTGCGGGCTACGACGCGTATTTCGCGGGCGGGTGTGTGCGTGACCTGCTACTGGGGCGTGAGCCGGAAGACTTCGACGTAGCGACGAGCGCTCATCCGGATGTGGCGCTGGGCATGTTTCCTCGGACCTTTGCCGTAGGAGCGCACTTTGGTGTGGTTTTGATAGCCGATGAGATCGATGGCCAGGAGATGGTCACCGAAGTGGCCACATTTCGCAGCGATGGTGCTTATGTGGATGGGCGGAGGCCGGAGTCGGTAAGGTTCTCCGATAACGCCGAGGAAGATGTGATCCGGCGGGACTTCACAATCAACGGCATGCTGCTTGATCCGCAACTGCTGCGAGAGTCAGGCGATGTGGGCGGCGCGGTACTCGATTATGTTGGCGGGCGCGCCGATCTTCAGGCACGACTGGTACGGGCTATCGGCGATCCCGACAAGCGCTTCGATGAAGACAAGCTGCGCATGTTGCGGGCGGTGCGGTTTGCGGCGCGCTTCGATTTCGAGATTGAGGTGGCGACCGAGGCGGCAATAGAAAAATCCGCAGTGCAGATTGCTCAAGTCAGCCGCGAGCGCGTGCGGGATGAGCTTACCCGCATGTTGACTGAAGGCCGTGCGCGGCGGGCGTTTGAGCTGCTGGATCGAACTGGGCTGCTCAAGCAAGTATTGCCCGAAATTGACCGCTTGCATGGGGTAGAGCAACCACCCGAGTTCCATCCCGAAGGCGATGTATGGATGCATACGCTCCTGCTGCTGGAGCAGTTACCGGCCGGTGTGTCGCCGACGCTGGCGTGGGGTGCTCTGCTGCACGATGTGGGCAAGCCGGCGACGTTTCAGCGTGGGCCGGGGCGCATCCGCTTCAATGGGCACGTGGAAGTGGGGGTTCGGGTCACTCAGGATATTGCACGAAAGCTTCGCTTTTCCAACGAGGATACCGCGCAGATTGTTGCATTGGTCGAAAACCACATGCGCTTCGGCGATGTTGAGAAGATGAAAGCTTCGACGCTGAAGCGGTTCTTTCGGCTACCGGCCTTTCCGGAGCATCTGGCGCTGCACCGTATGGATTGCATGGCGAGCCACGGCGGCTTGGACCTGTATGAGTTTGCGAAGCAGCGGTTTGAGGCGACTCCCTTGGAAGAGGTGCGGCCGGTGTTGCTGGTCACAGGGCAGGATTTGATCGCGGCTGGTTATAAGCCGGGGCCACGGTTTAAAGAACTATTGGCGCAAGCTGAGGATGCACAGCTTGAAGGTCGTATAAGGAGCAAAGAAGAAGGTCTGGCGTTGATAAGGTCAATAAGTGGCGGTTCAATTACCTGAGCTCTACTGCTGTACAGGCTGCGGGACGCCCCCTTGTGGAGCCGGATAGTGTTGGGCATTCACACCCTTGGGGCCGTTCGGTGGCGGGGTGGGATTGGGATGGTCGAGGAGCTTGAACCCGTCGTGGACGACTGAGAAATTCTGCTGGGGCAAGTCGGCTTCGAGCAGTTCACCACCCGAGGTGTAGAAGAGCTCGACATTGATGGCATTTTCTGCGCCGATAGCGACGGTGCTGTGCTGTACATCGATCTGCGCGCCGCCGAGCTGTCCATGCACACCGGAGCCATGGGTGATGCTTGAGGGGACGAGGATTCCGTCTTGCTTGGGGATGAGAATCCAGGAAGTGGGCGGATTCTGAATGGCAAGCCGGGCAAGCAGGGCATAGGCAGCGGGGTCGAGGTCGGGCAGCAGAACCAGATGCTGGTGGCGGTCGACGGTGTTCTGCGTCTGTTTGCCGTTGGCAGAGATGTTCATCTGGAACTGGCGGCCGGTGGAGTCGGCGTTCGCGGTGAAGGTCGCGGGGCTGCCGTTGACGGTGCCGCTGAGTTCGTCACGAACGAGGTTGAGATCGCTGTCGAGCCGCTCCGTGTTGGTAAAGCTGTAGCGGAATTTGCTGAGGTTGAGGTTGCCGTGGGAGGTCAGGGTGTATCCATTTGGCCCGGGCTGGATGTTGTAATCGCCTGCGCCGACGTTTTTGTCTTCCTGGTAGACACCATAGTGTGCGGAACCTGCGGCGAGAGCCGTCTGGGCGTGGGCGGCTATGGCAGGAAGCAGCCAAGACAACAGTGGAGCAAATATCCGGGAAGTGGCAGAAAAGCGCATTTAGTACCTCTACCTCTTCAGACGCGATTCTCGGCAAGAAGCTGCGGAAAGGGCAGGGGGTCGGGTTTAGGGCGTAGGGTGTAGAAGCTCAATGGCCACCGGTCTAGCCCCTGAATTCCTATACCCTAAGCCCTACACCCTATGCCCTATTTCTGTGACTGGTCGAAGCGCTTGTTGATTTCGTCCCAGTTGACGGTATTCCACCAGGCGGCGAGGTAGTCGGGCCGTCTGTTCTGATATTTCAGGTAATACGCGTGCTCCCAGACGTCGTTGCCCAGGATAGGGTATTTGCCCTGGAGGAGGGGGTTGTCCTGGTTAGGGGTGGTGGTGATGGCCAGCTTGCCGTTGTCCCACAAAAGCCAGCCCCAGCCGGAGCCGAACTGCTTCGCGGTCGTCTCGTTGAACAGCTTCTTGAAAGCCTCGAAGTCGCCGAAATCCTTGCGAATCTGCTCGGCGATCTTTCCAGTAGGCTCGCCGCCTCCGCCGGGCTTCATGATCGTCCAGAACATGGAGTGGTTGACATGGCCGCCACCGTTGTTGCGCACCACGGTGCGAATGTCTTCCGGAACGCTGTTGAGGTTGCGGATGAGGTCTTCAGCCGTGTGTTTTGCGAGTTCGGGGTGCTTCTCTATGGCGCCGTTCAGGTTGTTGACATAGGTCTGGTGGTGTTTGTCGTGATGCAGCGTCATGGTTGCAGCGTCGATGTGCGGCTCGAGAGAGGCGTAATCGTAGGGAAGAGGTGCGAGTTCGTAAGCCACAGCGGATCTCCTTCACTTTTGCACTTTTGGATGCTTTGTCCGGAATCTTTGCGCGGGTACAAATAACGTGCGTCCTCGATCATACTGGATGCGCCAGAGTGACGGAGGGGTGCAAGTGGTGTTGAAGACGGGCCTGGCGGTATCTCAATCTCCATTTCCGGCGTTGGCAGGCGGCGGAGGGACCAGAGCACTTAGTGTCTGAGCATCCAGGCTCCCGGTCTGCGGCAAGCCAACGGTCGCCTGAAAGGCGGTGATGGCGCTGCGCGTACGCGGTCCGAGAACCCCGTCAATCCCGCTTGGCGAAATGCCTTTAATAGTGAGATACAGCTGTGCAGCCCGGACGTCGAGATCGGGCAGAGGCCCAGCGCTGAATTGCTGAAAAGCCGCGTTGAGCTTGACGTCGTACTGGTTTATGGCAAAGTTTGGTCCGTTGTAGCCGCGCGCGAACGATGCCCAGTTATGCGCCTGCAAAGAGCCGGAAAGCCGATTCGACTGCAGGAAGGAACGGAAGGCATTCAATTGCGCATTTTCTGAGTCGACCATGGCGGCGACCATTGTCTCCACATCCGGAAAGCCAGCGGCAGAGAAGTTTTCGCCCATGATCTGGCCGATTCCCCAGGAGGCGCTTTGGAGAGCCGCGTTGGAATTCAAGGCCAGCGCCTCGCTGAGCCGGGTGTATTGATTGGCTCCGTCGGGACCGTACCCCCCTGGCTGGGGGTTGCTGATATCCGGGTTGCTGGCGTCGAAGGCTCCGCCGGTGAGTCTGCTGAAGATGTGGCGCTCGAAGAGGATTGGCGGACGCCGGTCAGGCAGAAATCCGCATCCGCTGGTCTCAACGTGCAGTACGGTCCAGATTTCCGCGGCTTGCACATTGAGCGCGTTGGCTATGGCAGCCAGGCCGGCAGAATCGATGGCCAGAGTTTGACCAATGAAGTTCATCGTTACCCCCCACAAGAATCGAATCAAGGTGCACAGCGGTAGAAGCAGCGGCTTCCTTGTAGCACTCAAAAGGAAGGAACTACAAGCGTTTTCTCTGGAAGTGAACTGCTTCCGCAACGCGAAGGTATAGAAAAATCAGTCGTTGATGGTACTCAGGGTGGAGTAACTCCTCCCCCTTCTATTTTGGCAAATGTGTGATTCAATGTAAGTTGCCAACCTTAACGCTGACAAGTGCGTGAAAACATTTGATTTATTTCATCGGCTTTGATTCTAAAGATGTTATAAGTCGATCACACCCAAGGTTTGTGCAGAACGATTCGTTCCGGTAAATCATTCGTCTTGCGGGCGTTGCAGTTACATCATTGATTCTAGATAGGTATGCTTTTGTCTTCCGAAACAGAAAGGCCCGACTGCGAGGGCAGCTGGGCCTTTACCTATTTCCAGGAACCAAGCCAATGAAATGAATGGCTTGTGCGGAATTTTCACGGTGTGAGGTTGACGCGGTTTTGCCTAAAGCGCTCGATACCTAAGCGCTCGATACCTAAGCGCTCGATACCTAAAGGGCTCGATACATGACATAAGCCTCAACCAACCCTACGGTGGGGTGGCGAAATGCTTTGGGAATGCATCCGACGATTTCAAAGCCCATGTGCTGCCAGAGGCGCACTGCCCTCTCGTTGGTGCTGACGACGAGGTTGAATTGCATAGC
Organism: Silvibacterium sp.; assembly: GCA_049588475.1. Classification (GTDB taxonomy): domain Bacteria; phylum Acidobacteriota; class Terriglobia; order Terriglobales; family Acidobacteriaceae; genus Silvibacterium. The sequence goes on from JBAVYX010000095.1 coordinate 40,430, forward strand.
AAGGAAACCACGGTTGCGAGCATAGTCCAAGGAATGCTGGCACATGGCCTTGGCGATCCCGCCGCCTGCTGCCCAAGGAGCGGTCATGTATCCGCAATTCGCGACATGCGATCCGCCGCCACCCTGGTTGGGGCGCAGGTAGTACGATCCCACGACTTGACCGTCCGACAATGCAACAAAGACTTCGTGATTGGGTGAGAACCAGTAGCCGAGGGCGTCGTCTTTCGCGAGATCGGGAGGCAGCGCGTAGGTTTCACCGGCCCGGATGGCGGGTTCGATGACCATCCAGATGGCGGCCGCGTCGTCGCCGGTGGCGGGCCGGATAAAAACCTGAGGATCACGGCGAAGATTCATCGCTTAGACATTCAAACACGAATATCGGGCTCCGTTTCCGGCGCAAGGTGATGAGGTGGTGGCTCATTCGTTACACTGCCAGAGTAGGGCGGTGGATTTCGCTCCCCGGTACATCTCTTACGAATGATTCTGCTTTGGTTCGCTCAAAGATAACTCGCCGGCAACTGCTGCGAACGGCAGGCGCTTCGAGCATGCTCGCGTTGGGCGCGCCTGCAGTCTCAATTGCTGAGGGTTTGCAGAATCAGCAGCAGGCTCCGCCAGTAAAGCCGGGGCAGCAGCCGCAGCCGGAAGCGCAGGCGGCGCAGAAATACCCCCAGCAGCCGGGCGTCTTCATCAATCGCCCGTTGACTCAGGTTTCAAAGGCAGCCGACGCGCTGCTGGATGACCTGACAGGGCGGGGCTGCGACTTCTTCTACAACGAAGCGAGTCCGAAAAGCGGGCTGGTGCGGGATCGCGCGCCGGCGGCAGGGCGTTCGTTGAGCCGCGTGGCCAGCATTGCCGCTACCGGATTTGGCTTGAGCGCATTGTGTATCGCGGCGAAGCGGAACTACCTGCGCCCGAGCGATTGCGAGCAGCGGGTGGAGAAGACGCTGGCTTTTCTGCTGGAGGAATGCCCGCATGAGCATGGATTTCTATATCACTTTATCGACATGGAGAGCGGACAGCGTATGTTCGGCAGTGAGCTCTCCTCGATCGATACGGCGTTATTGCTCTGCGGCATACTATTGTGCCGGCAGTATTTTGCGGGCAATACCCGGATCGAAGCGCTGGCCACTACCTTTTACCGGCGCATCGACTGGGTATGGATGCTCAATGACGGTCCGACGCTCTCGATGGGCTGGCTGCCAGACCAGGGATTTCTAAAACACCGGTGGGATATTTATGCCGAGCTGATAACCATGTACCTGATGGCCATCGGATCGCCGACGCACCCCATTTCCCCCGATACGTGGGATGCGTTGCAGCGGCCGGTAGTCTCGTTTGGCGGCATCGACTACATCAGCGGTGTGGCGCCGCTCTTCATTCATCAATACGCGCACGCGTGGGGCGACTACCGCGACCTGAGGGACCTGCACGCGAACTACTTCACAAATTCGATTGCCGCGACGCGCGTTCACCAGCTGTGGTGCCTGACGGAGGGGCGGAGTTTTCCCTGGATCGATCAGGACATGTGGGGAATTACGGCGTCGGATTCGCGGGCCGGGTATCGGGTATGGGGCGGTCCGCCGGCGATGGGGCCGCTGGATGGAACGCTGGTGCCGAGCGCAGCGGCCGGATCGCTGCCATTTCTACCTGCCGAGTGCTCGCATGTGCTGTTGAGCATGCGCCAGAAGATGGGCGACAGGGTCTGGACCCGCTATGGGTTCGTGGATGCGTTCAATCCCAAGGCGAACTGGTTTGCACAAGATATCCTCGGGATCGATCAGGGCATCAGCGTCCTGATGGCGGAGAATCAACGGAGCGGCTTTGTGTGGCAATACTTCATGAAAAATCGTGAAATGGTAAATGCAATGGGGAAGGTTCAGTTTCATCCCGATCCGGATGCCAACACGCAGGTACTGTAACCAGTTGTTGGAAGATTCATCTATGTGCGATAGAGTTCTCCCCTTGGGCAGTTTGTTTTCTCTGGCGGCAACAATCATGACGGAGCTAGTCGATGACTGAGCTGGTACCGCAATATACGTGGGTAGATGGTCAGGGGCCGGCTTTCGGCGCGCCGGGCATGGAGCCGCGCTGGACATCGGCCGCGAAGGATACAGTGGGCACGGCCTATGCCGCGTCCAGCCGCGCCTGGTACACGATCTCCCACGGCATTTTGAACGAGATTTATTACCCAACGATCGACCGGCCGCAGATACGCGACATGCAGTTTTTGATCACAGACGGCGAAACCTTCTTTCACGAAGAGAAGCGCGACCTCAAGCACGAGTTTGCCTATATCGATTCAGACGCGCTTGCCGTGCGAATTACGGGAACTGATTTCGATAACCGCTACACGCTGACCAAGGAGATCGTCAACGACCCGCACTATCCAGTGGTGCTGATTCACGTTCGGCTGGAAGGAGATAGAGATTTCCTGTCCAGGCTGCAGGTGTATGCACTGCTTTCGCCGCATATCGACGGGGGCGGCATGGGGAACTCAGCGCGGACGCTGCTGGTTGCGGGCAGGCTGGCTGTGGTGGCATGGAGGAACCAAACGTCACTGACCTTTACAACAGATTGCGGCTTCAGCCGTGCGAGTTGCGGTTATGTGGGACAGAGCGACGGATGGCAGGATCTAAAGCACAATCTAACGATGGACTGGGAGTTTGGGTCGGCGCTCGACGGCAACGTTGCAGTGATGGGGCAGATCCCGTCGCAGTACACGAGCGACTTCACCGTCGCGATCGGATTCGGCGAAGGACATCATGCGGCACTGTCAACGACCATGGGTGCGCTGGCAACTCCATTTGACAAGCACCTGAAGCGCTTCATCGAGCAGTGGCACAGGGCAGCCAGTCCACGCGAGTGGGCCGAGAATGCCAAGGACGGCGGCAGGTTGCTGCAGGTCAGCCACAATGTCGTGCTGGCGCATGAGGACAAAACCTATGCGGGCGCTTTCATCGCGTCGGCGTCGATTCCCTGGGGATATGCGAAGAGCGACGACGATCTCGGCGGGTATCACCTGGTGTGGACGCGTGATATGGTGCAAAGCGCAACAGCTCTGCTGGCCTGTGGGCGCGTGGATACGGCGCGGCGCGCATTGACCTATCTGGCATGCACGCAAAGGCCTGACGGCGGCTTTGCGCAGAATTTCTGGATCGACGGCACGCCCTACTGGACAGGCATTCAACTGGATGAAGTGGCTTTTCCGATCATGCTGGCCTGGCGCCTGTGGAAGCTTGACGGGTTGGGAGAGTGGAACGTCTTCCCCTTCATCGAGCGCGCGGCGGCATTTCTGGTGCGCTATGCGCCGGTGACCCAGCAGGAGCGGTGGGAAGAATGTGCGGGCTATTCTCCCTCGACGCTGGCAGCAGTGATTTCTGGGCTGATTTGCGCGGCGGAGCTGGCCCGCGCGCATGGGGCTCCGGAGCTGGCGACGTTTCTGGAGGAGCAGGCCGATTGGATCGAGGGGCACCTGGAAGACTGGACGGTGACCAACGACGGTGTTCTGCTGCCCGAGGTCAAGCGGCACTACATGCGGATTCGTCCTCCGGAGTGCGGTGATCCGTATGCGCGCGAAGGCTGTGGATCGGAGATGATCCGGATTGCGAATCGGGCTCCGGGAGAAAAGGCGGATTTCGAAGCGCGGGAGGTCATTGACGGAGGATTTCTGGAGCTGGTTCGCTATGGCGTACGGCGGGCCGATGATCCCCTGATCGTGGACACACTGAAGGTCATCGATCATGTGCTGAAGATCGATACGCCGAAGGGTCCATGCTGGAGACGCTACAACCACGACGGCTATGGGCAACGGCATGATGGCGGTCCATTTCAGGGATTTGGCCAAGGACGCGCATGGCCGCTGCTGACCGGCGAGCGCGCGCACTATGAACTGGCAGCCGGCCATGACATAGGCCCGCTGATCGAAACCTATGAAAAGTTCGCTTCGGAGGGCGGCATGATGCCCGAGCAGATCTGGGACGAGCCCGACCGAAGAGGGCTTATCTTCGGCGGCCCGGCGGGCTCGGCGATGCCGCTGGTTTGGGCGCACGCGGAGTATCTGAAACTGCTGCGTTCACTTTTCGACGGGCGGGTATTCGACCGGATTGCTGCAGTCGAGAAGCGTTATGCGAACGGACGGGAACGCTCTAAGCTCGAAGTCTTTAAACTGCGCAGGCCAGTGAAGAGTATTCCGGCTGGGCATACCCTACGGATCATCGCGCAGGAGCATTTTCGCGCGATGTGGACGGTGGACAATTGGCAGACGGTGACATCGGTGGAAAGCGCGACGGTGGGTCGCGCGGGATCGTTTGCCGACTTGCCAACCCATCCAGAGCAGACCGGCACGCTTTCATTTACTCTTTTCTGGCCAGAAGAAAACCGCTGGGAGGGTCATAATTTTGACGTCGCTATTGAGGCGGCGAGGTGAAGCGGAAGAAGTTTGAACGGGGACAGCACTTTGGGTATTCGAGATTTATCTATTTCAGATCCGTGCGGGTGAAGCCCGGGAAGAGAGGCTTTTATGAGCGAATTAGATCAGCTTTCCATCAATGCACTGCGTTTTCTCGCAGTTGACGCGGTAGACAAGGCGAATAGCGGCCATCCAGGCGCGCCGCTGGGGGACTCGCCGATTGCCTATCTGCTGTTTCACAAGTACATGCGCCACAATCCGAAGAATTCGCACTGGGCAAACCGGGACCGCTTCGTGCTCTCGAATGGGCACGCTTCGGCGTTGCTGTATGGCGCGCTGCATCTGTCTGGTTATGACGTGACCATCGAGGACCTGAAGCAGTTTCGCCAGTATGGATCGAAGACGCCTGGACACCCGGAGCGCGGCGATACCGACGGCGTGGAAGTGACGACCGGACCGCTGGGTCAGGGTTTGGCCATGGCTGTAGGCCTGGCTATCGCCGAAAAGCACCTGGCCGCGGTGTACAACCAGCCGGGCTTCGATATTGTCGATCACTATACGTACGGCCTCTGCGGCGACGGCGATCTGATGGAAGGCATCTCGCACGAGGCATCCTCGCTGGCCGGGACGCTGGGGCTGGGCAAGCTTATCTTTCTCTATGACGACAACTTGGTTTCGCTGGACGGGCCAACAGAGCTCTCGTTTACAGAGGACGTCGAGAAGCGATTTGAGGCCTACCACTGGCATGTGCAGAAAGTGACGGACGGCAATGATCTTGACGCGATCTCGAAGGCCATTGAAGCGGCCCAAGCTGTGACCGACAAGCCTTCGCTGATTGCGGTACGGACGGTGATCGGATACGGCAGCCCGATCGCCGGGACGAACAAGGTGCACGGTGAGGCTCTGAAGCCGGATGAGGCGATAGCCACCAAGGAGAAACTGGGTTGGCCCTCAGACAAATTCTTTTATGTGCCCGACGAGGCGCAAAAGAACTGGTCGACGATTCTGGGCCGTGGCGCGAAATATGAGGAAGAGTGGAAGGCGCTCTTTGCCGATTACAAGGGCAAGTTTCCCGAGCAGGCGGCCGAGTTTGAGCGGACGCAGGCGGGCAAACTGAAGGACGGGTGGGAGAAGTCGCTGCCTGTCTTCCCGGCGGGTGGAAAAGGCGTGGCCACGCGCAATGCGGGGAACGCAGTGATGAATGCCTTCGCTAAAGAGATTCCGGAGCTGATTGGCGGGGCGGCGGATTTGACGGCTTCGACGAAGACGATTCTCAAGGATGGCGGGAACTTCCACGTTGATCCGAAGGGCCGAAATATCTGGTTCGGTGTGCGCGAGTTCGGCATGTGCGCGGCGGTGAACGGGATGGCGGCGCACGGCGGCCTGATTCCGTACGGATCGACCTTCTACACCTTTTCCGACTACTGCAAGTCCGCGCTGCGTATGGCTGCGATCATGCACACGCATTCGATTTTTGTCTTCACGCACGACTCGATCGCGCTGGGTGAAGATGGTCCGACGCATCAGCCAATCGAGCACCTCACGATGCTGCGTGCCGTGCCATTCCTGACGGATTTCCGGCCGGCTGATGCAAACGAGACAGTCGCGGTCTGGCGGCTGGCGCTGGAGCGAAAGAGTCCGTGCTTTATGGCGTTCTCGCGGCAGGACCTGCCGGTGATGGACCCGGAGAAATACAAGATTTACGACGGGGTGAAGCACGGCGCGTATCTTTTGGAGCAGGGTGGCGAGTCACCGGATCTCCTGATTGTGGCGACGGGTTCGGAAGTGTGGGTGTCGCTCATCGCCGCCGCGGAGCTCAAGAAAGAGGGCATTGCGACGCGCGTGATCTCCATGCCGAGCTGGAAGATTTTCGAAGAGCAAACCGAGGCGTACAAGGCATCGATTTTCCCGGATCACCTGCCTAAGCTGGCAGTAGAAGCCGGATCGCCGCTGGGATGGTGGAAGTATGTGGGCCGGCACGGCGACGTGATTGGCCTCGAACGGTTTGGAGCTTCGTCTCCGGGGCCGAAGGTTCTTGAGGAGCTTGGATTCGGTGCAGGGAATATTGCGAAGCGGGGCAAGGCGCTCGTCGAGCGAGCGCGCAAGTCCGAAGCCACGCTGGCGGAGAAATAATGATGAAGCTGGTAGTTGGAGCCGATCACGCGGGCTTTCCCCTGAAGGAGGAGATCCGCGGTTATCTTGAACGCCTGGGTCACGAGGTGATTGATGTAGGCGCTTACAACACTGAACCCTCCGATTATCCCGATTTTGCCGAGGCGGTAGGGCGGGTGTTGATCGCAGGGCGCGCCGAGCGTGGCATCCTTGTTTGCGGCAGTGGCGTGGGAGTGAATGTTGCGGCCAACAAGATGCCGGGAGTCCGCGCCTGCATGTGTCACGATACCTATTCGGCGCACCAGGGTGTGGAACACGACGATATGAACGTCCTGGTGATGGGAGCGCGCATTATCGGCTCGGCACTGGCTTTCGAGCTGGTGGCGAGTTTTCTACACGCTCATTTTCAGAAGCAGGAAGAACGCTTTGTGCGCCGGCTGACCAAGGTGAAGGCGATTGAAGCGCACTATATGCCGGAAGCAACGAAACAACATGTGGGAAGCTAAAATTCATCTCCGGGCAATCGGAGTGCGGTACTAACGAGAAAACACGCGGGAACAGCGATGACAGAAATCAGCACCATTCTGTGGGATGTGGGCGGGGTTCTGCTGACGAATGGCTGGGATCACGGAGGACGCGCCGAGGTGCTGGAGCGGTTCAACGTGAACAAAGCCGAGTTTGAGGAGCGGCATCCGGAAGCCAACGACGCGTGGGAAAAAGGCCTGATCACGGTCGAGGAGTATCTACATCGCACTGTTTTCTGGGAGCCGCGCAGCTTTTCGGTTGGGGAATTTTTGCAAGCGATGAAGTCGGAATCGCGCGTGCTGGAGGGTACGGCGCTCGGAATTCTGGAGAATATCGCTACGACTCAGGACGTGGACCTGGGGATGTTGAACAACGAGGCACGAGAGCTGAACGATCATCGTATTGAAGAATTCGGTCTGCAAGGATACTTCGATTTCTTTTTCAGCTCATGTTATGTGGGCCTACGCAAACCCTCAGCACAGATCTACCGTCTGGCTCTTGATGTACTGCAGTGCGAGCCAGGGGAAGTGGTTTTCATCGACGATCGCGCAGGCAACGCGGAGGCAGCGGCCGCCTTGGGGATTCACGCCATCCGGTATGAGGGCGCCGCGCAACTTACGCGCGAACTTGCCGCGCTGGGAATTGAAGCAGACGAGAAATTGAGCGGTTGACGAGATGTTTAACGAGACCAAATGCGGTGAAGCAAGCCTGAACCTCATCGCCGAAAACCGAAACATGCAAGGAGAATTCCATGGCGACGACCGAAGTAAAGATTGCTCCCGAGAATATTGAGGCAGCATCGCGACCGAGCGAGCACGTACCCGAACCTGGAGCAGTGGTGATATTCGGCGCATCGGGCGACTTGACCAAGCGCAAGCTGCTGCCCGCGCTCTTTCATCTTGAGCAGCAGGGCTTGTTGCCTAAGGAGTTTGCCATTGTCGGCGTGGCCCGCCGCGATTTGAAGAGCACATTCGCCCCCGACATGAAGGACGGCATCCTTAAGTACGGTGGCGGCAAAGAGGGTGACCGGAGCATCGACGAATTCATTGAGAAAGTGGATTACCACGCGATGAACTTCGACGATGACCAAGGCTATATCGACTTGAAGGCGCTTCTCGATCAGATCGACAGGGAGCACGGTACGAAGGGCAATCGGCTTTTCTATCTCGCCGTTGCTCCGGAATATTTCTCGGACATTATCAATCACCTGGGCGCGCATGGCATGGCGCATCCGGAAAAGGGTCACGCGCGGGTGATCATCGAGAAGCCGTTCGGGCATGATTTGCAATCGGCAAAGGAACTGAATAATGAAGTCAATAAGGTCTTTGATGAAGAGCAGATCTTCCGCATTGACCACTATCTCGGCAAAGAAACGGTGCAGAACATATTGGTCTTTCGCTTTGCCAACGGCATCTTTGAGCCGATCTGGAACCGTAATTTTATCGATCACGTGCAGATCACGGCGGCGGAGAGCATCGGGATTGAAGGCCGTGGGCCCTTCTACGAGAAGGCCGGCGCGCTGCGCGATGTGGTGCAGAATCACGTGATGGAGTTGCTGTCTTTCGTGGCGATGGAACCGCCGGTTTCCTTCGAGGCCGATTCTGTACGAGGCGAGAAGGTGAAGGTATGGCGCGCGATCAAACCCATTCCGATTGAAAACACCGTGCGGGGCCAGTATTCGCTGGGAATGGAGGACGGGCAACAGGTGCAGGGCTATCGGGAAGAGGATCGCGTGGATCCAAATTCAACCACCGAGACCTATGCGGCTCTGAAACTGGAGATGGAAAACTGGCGGTGGGCGGGAGTTCCGTTTTATCTGCGTGCCGGTAAGCGGCTGGCCAAACGGGTCACCGAAATCATGATTCAGTTTAAGCAACCGCCGTTGTTACTTTTCGATCGCTCTGAAGGTGGGGCGTGCGATGAGATTCAGCCAAACATTTTGACCATCAGGATTCAACCTGATGAGGGCATCTCGCTGCGGTTTGGCGCAAAAGTGCCTGGGCCGGAGACGAATGTCTGCCCGGTGGTCATGGACTTCCAATATGCATCCGCGTTCGGAGTAAATTCCGCGAATGGCTATGAACGGCTGCTGCTCGATGCGATGCTCGGAGATCAGACGTTGTTTGCGCATCGCGACGGCGTGGAGGCGACCTGGAGGTTATATACGCCGGTACTGGAGGCATGGGCCAAAGCAAAGTCGAGGGATTTTCCCAACTACAGGAGCGGCACGTGGGGACCGAAGGCAGCCGATGGGCTGATTGGGCGCGATGGCAGACAGTGGCATAGGATTTGAGATTAGAATCGGGGCGCATGGGACGAAAGATTGCAGTTGAATACAGAGTGTACGATGGCGCGGACGCATTGAGCAGAGCGGCGGCCGAGCATTTTCTAGTGACAGCGCAAGCGGCGGTGACGACGCGCGGCAAGGCGCGCGTCGCGATCTCCGGCGGCAGCACGCCGAAGAGGACCTTCGCGCTGCTGGCCAGCCCCGCAGAACCCTTCTTAAAAGCGATGCCGTGGGGGCAGGTCGAGCTTGACTGGGTGGATGAACGCTGTGTTCCGCCGAATCATCCGGACAGCAATTACCGTATGACACGCGAAGCGATGCTGGATAAGGTTCCTCTGAAGCCGGAGCAGGTCTTTCGCATTGAAGGCGAATTAGAGCCGGATGCAGCCGCAGCGCACTACGAGAGCACAATCCGGGCGCAGTTCCGCCTGGAAGGCGCAGAGGTGCCGCGTTTCGACGTGCTGGCTCTGGGCATGGGCGACGATGGGCACACGGCGTCGCTGTTTCCGCATACGGACGCTCTTCACGAACTCGGCAGGATCGCGGTTGCGAATCACGTACCGCAGCAGAAAGAAAGCTGGCGAGTAACCCTGACTCGGCCGGTGATCATTGAAGCTGCAGAGGTGTTTTTCCTGATTGGCGGAAAGGACAAGGCAGACCCGTTGCATCGCGTGCTTCAGGGTCCGTACGATCCTGAGACGCTGCCGTCCCAACTGATCCAGCCAAAGAGCGGGAAGCTACTTTTTCTACTCGATAAGGATGCGGCCGCATTGCTCCCCCCGCCCGATGCACAGGGAATAGGGCGACTGGAGATAGAACGATGATTCTCGCCGGAGATGTGGGGGGCACCAAAGTCGTTCTGGCACTGTATATTTTCGACCGCGGGCGGCTGAATCATGTACGCGAAGAGATATTCCCCGCGAAGGAATACGGGGGTCTGGAAGAGGTCGCGCGGAAGTTTCTGGCGGAGAGCGGAAACCCGGAAGTGATGGCTGCCTGCTTTGGCGTGCCAGGGCCCGTACGCGGGGGACGGCTAAAGCTGACGAACCTTCCCTGGACGCTTGATTCGAAAGACCTTGGCACGGGTCTGAAGATTGAACACCTCTTCCTCATCAATGACCTCGAGGCGAATGGATACGGGATTCCGGAACTCTCCGCTGACCAGCTTTATGAGTTGAGTTCCGGCGATGCGGGTGTGGTCGGCAATCGTGGGCTTGTCTCGGCGGGTACAGGACTGGGTGAGGCAATCCTGGTGTGGAATGGCAAGATGCACATCCCGATGGCGTCGGAGGGCGGACACTGCGATTTTTCCGCACGCAGTGAGATCGAAATCGACCTATTGCGGTATTTGCAGCGAACTCTAAAGGGCCGGGTGAGTTTTGAACGTGTCGTCTCGGGCCTCGGACTTAAGAACATCTACACTTTCCTTCGCGATGAGAAGGGCATGGAAGAACCTGCGTGGCTGAAGGAACGAATGCTGCACGAGGATCCGAATATCGCGATTGCGGAGCTGGGTGAAGCGGGTACGGTGGAGCTGTGTGTGCGTACTCTTGATATGTTCGCATCCGCCTACGGCGCGGAAGCTGGAAATCTGGCGTTGAAGGTGCTGGCGGTGGGCGGAATGTATCTTGGCGGAGGAATCGCTCCAAAGCTATTGAAGAAGATGAAGGATGGAACTTTCATGAAGGCGTTCGCCGATAAGGGACGCCTGAGTGATCTGCTGATCCATACACCTGTGCGCATCATTCTCGAGCCCCGCTGTGCGCTGATGGGAGCGGCTGCGTATGCCGACGCGCGCGCCGCGGAGTTGACCGGCGCGTCGATGCGGGCCGCATCTCGCTGATTGTGGATGAGAGACGACTCAGGGGATACACTGTAATCTCAAAGCTATGAAGAAATTCCTATTGAGCATAACGATGCTCGCGGTCTGCTTGTTTGCCTCGTCTCAACTGGCTTTCGCCCACGCAGTTCTGGTCTCATCCACCCCGAAGATTCACGGCACGGTGCATGGACCGGCGATCGACGTGGATCTAAAATTCAACTCGCGGGTAGACGGTGCGCGCTCAAGTTTGAGCCTGGTGTTGCCGGGCGGGACGGTGCAAGCGCTAGCTCTCTTGAAGCAGACCTCGCCGGATGAGTTGAGCGCACGAGCGCAGCAGCTGGCTCCCGGAAAATACACGTTGCGCTGGCAAGCGCTTGCGGTCGATGGTCACATTACGCGCGGCGAAGTTCCCTTTACAGTTGAGTAAGGCATAGGCGCCGAGCAAAAGTGATCTGGCTGATTCAGGATTTCGACCTCCTTTCCGTCCTGCTGCGCGCACTGGCGCTTTCGCTGGAAGCATTGACGGTTGGCGGAGTGTTTTTTCTACTCTTCGTTGGCACCTCGCTCACAGCAGAGCGCGCAGCACGCAACGCTGTACGCGGTTTCGTGGCGTGGTTCGCGCTGGCGCTGGCGATCACACAGGTCCTGGCCGCGGCCGAGAGCACGGTGATGCTCATGAGCGCATCGGGCCCGGGCCTGGCATTTCGCGATGTGATCGCCGCCTCTTTCTTTCGCGCCAATTTCATCATGGCCGCCGGGGCCGTAGCTCTTTTTTTCCTGCTTCGGCTCAGGCGCGGGGAGACGTGGGCCGCATGCGTTCTAGCAACGGCGATTCTTGGAGGCTCGGTTGCGCTCAGCCATGCGGCATCGAGAATCGATCATCGACCGCTCTTGTTGCTGTTGACCGCGGCGCACCATCTGGGCGCGGCAGCGTGGATGGGCGGCATGGCAAGCCTGCTGGTGGCTATCCACCGCAGCGAAGACGCGCTCAAAATTCATACCCTGGCCAGACGCTTTTCCCTGATGGCCATCGTGAGTGTGTCGGTGCTTGTGCTGGCCGGCGTTGGGATGACCTTTCTCTATGTCGGCTCGTGGAGCGGGATGTACGGCACGTCCTATGGCTTTATGGTGCTGACAAAGGCTTATCTTCTCCTGCTTGCGCTCACGCTTGGGGCCAGCAACTTCTGGCTGGTGCGGCGTACGCAGTCGGATGCGGCCCCGGTGCTGCTTCGTCTGCGGCGCTTCAGCGAGGCCGAGATCGGGCTGGGGTTCACAGCTATTCTGGCGGCGGCTTCGCTCACCTCGCAACCTCCGGCGATCGATCTCCTACGGCAGGATGTGCTCACCGGTCACGAAATCGTAGAGCGCATGAGCTTGAAGCAGCCCGAGCTGCATAGCCCGAGTATTGCCGATCTTCCACCGCGAAAATCGCTGAAGGAGCATCTCGAAGACGCATCTTTTTCGGGTGGCAGCGAAAACGATCTCATGAATCAGAGGTGGTCGGAATATAACCACCAATGGTCAGGGCTGATCGTGTTGTCGGCGGGTCTGCTGGCCCTTGTTTCGAGGTTCAGAGGGCAGAGATGGGCCAGAAACTGGCCTCTGTTGTTTTTCGGGTTGGCGGTTTTTCTCTTTTTGCGCGCCGATCCTGAAACCTGGCCGCTGGGCGCCCGCCCTTTCTGGGCAAGCTTTGCGGAGTCCGACGTGCTTGAACACCGGCTATTTGTGGTGCTGATTACCGCTTTTGTGGTTTTTGAATGGGCGGTCGAAACCGGAAGATTGAAGGCTCACCAGGCGGCTTTGGTGTTTCCCGCGATCTGCGCGCTGGGCGGCGCTCTGCTACTCACCCACTCGCATGGGACCGGCGATCTAAAAGGCGAGTTGTATGCCGAAATGAGCCACTCACCGATCGCTTTGCTTGGGGCCACGGCCGGCTGGGGCCGCTGGCTCGAATTGCGCTCGCCACAAGACGAGGACGTGCCGGATATGGGGTCGAGAATCGTGCGGATTGCCAGCTGGATTTGGCCAATTTGCCTGGTTCTTATCGGCTTGATCCTGCTCAATTATCGGGAGTCTTAAAGGCCCAGGC
>JBAVYX010000096.1:0-20020 GCA_049588475.1 Silvibacterium sp.
GTCACGACGTCTTCATTTCCGGCGTGGATTGGTTTTGTGAGGCCGTAGGTGGCGGCGATGCTGTGTCGCTCGAGATAAAGATCCGAGGTGAGAACTTTAGCTCCCGAACGCGCAGAAAGCACGGCGAGCAGGATGCCGATAGGACCCTGGCCGATGACGAGGACGGTTTCGTCGGGCGCAAGTGCGAGGCTCTTCACTCCCTTAAGGCAGGTGTTGACGGGCTCGACAAAGGCAGCTTGCTCGAAGGGGACGCCATCGGGAATTCTGATGAGGCCGCGGCGAACGATCCAATCCTTGACATGGACGTATTCTGCGAAGCCTCCGCCGGCTGGTTCGAATCCGGCAGTGCAACCGACGCGCTTGTAGTCAGGACACTGGGCGAAGGTCTTTTTGCGGCAGTAGTAACAGTCTCCGCAGGGAATGTGATGAAAGACCATGACACGGTCGCCAATGGCAAAGTCTTCAACACCAGGGCCAAGCGCGGCGATGGTTCCGGCGGTCTCATGGCCGAAGATGCGAGGCGCGGAATGCGAGCCGGTGTGGATCTTTTTGAGGTCAGTGCCGCAGATGCCACAGGCGGCGACGCGGATGAGAACTTCGCCAGGGCCGATCGGAGGTACGGGCACGGTTTCGACACGGACATCGTTGACCCCGCGATAAACTGCGGCTCGCATAGTAGCCGGAATGCGCGTTTGACCGAATTGGGTATTGGCGGTGTATGTAGTGGCCATCTTCCTTTATAGATTACAGGCATTGAAGCTGAAATTTCGAGAGAAGACGGGCAAGATTCGACGCCGCCCTGCTGCTGTTTCTGCCAAGTCGCGTCAGTGCAGGCCAATACCCGGGATGAAATGCGGCATAAGTCAGGAAGGCTGGCATGTGGAGCTGGCCGACCGGAGAGATGAAGCGGTTGAAGTCGGGAAGGTTGTCGGTGTAGGCGTCGGAGATGGCTTTAAAGCAGTAGAAGGGGACACTGTTCTCAACGGCGAGGCGAGCAACGGTGGCCGCTTCCATATCCACAAGGACGGCCTGATGCTTTTCTGCCAGAGGACGCTTTTCGTTGGGGCCCGCTACATGGTCGAGCGTGACGAGTCGCATGCCTTCGGTGGAAGCCGTGCGGAAGGAGTCACCGGTGCTGTGATCAATGACCTCAGAGATGGTGAAAGCCATGGGCGGCTTCACTGCGCAGGTGATGGCGCCGCACCATCCGTAGGAGATCAGGGCCTGGGGGCGGCCATGGTCGAGTGCTTGGGTGACGGCGCGGGCGGCGGCCGCTGAACCCATGCCTCCGGCAATGGCTACGGCTTCGTGGCCGGCGATGACGCCGCTCCAGGTATTTATTTCGGATTTTGATTCGGAACGATGCCAATCGTGAACGAGTGGCTTAAGCTCGCCGGGCAATGCGGCAATGATGGCGATACTCATGGGGCGTATCCGTTGGCGCGGAACCACTCGATGGCGGCGCGCAGGGCGTTGTAGACGGGGACGAGGCGGAATCCCAGCTCGCGCTGGGCTTTGGCGGATGAGGCAAACATCTTCTTTTTTCCCATGCGGACGGCTTCGACGGTAGCACGGGGTTCGAGGCCGCGGATGCGTCCGGTGATGGTTTCTTCGAAGAAGGCGAAGATCATGGCCACGGCGTGCGGGACGCGCATGGTAGGCGAAGGCAATCCAGTAACGGCGGACATTTTATCGAGGATCTGCTTGAGAGTGAGATTTTCCCCGCCGAGGATATAGCGCTCGCCGGAGCGGCCCTGTTCGAGGGCGGCGGCGTGGGTACGGGCGACCTCCGCAACGTCGACGAGGTTGAGGCCGGTATCGACATAGGCGGGAAACTTTTTGTTGAGGAAATCGACGATGATGCGGCCGGTTGGAGTGGGTTTTACATCCTGGGGGCCGATGGGGGTAGTGGGGTTGAGGATGATGATCTGCTGGCCGGCGCGGGCAGCTTCGATCGCAGCCTGTTCGGCGAGGAACTTAGAGCGCTTGTAGTGGCCAACCATATCGGCAAGAGAGACGGGAGTGGTTTCGTCGATGATGGTGCCGTCGGTTTTGAAGCCCATGGTGGCGACGCTCGACGTGTAGACGATGCGAGGGACTGATTCCTCGCGGGCGATCTGAAGCAGCAAGCGGGTTCCGTCGACGTTGGCCGCGTACATTACTTTAGGATCGCGGACCCAAAGGCGGTAGTCGGCGGCTACGTGCATGAGGACGTCACAACCGCGGATGGAGGTACGGAGGGATTCGGGCTGGAGGAGGTCGCCGACGATGGTTTCAGCCTGGATGCCCTCCAGGTTACGGAGATTGCTGGTTGGGCGGACCAGGAGCCGGAGCTGCGCTCCCTGACGGGTGAGTTCCCTGGTTACGTGAGTGCCTACGAATCCGGTGGCTCCGGTGAGGAAAACCTTCATGAGATTGATGTTCTTAAATGGTTATTTTACGGGGAAGGCATGCGGGCAAGGAATGACATTCCGGTGACATCCCGCTTTGACGGCAGAAGTAACCTGAACAGGAGACCCATATGGCTTCGACTTTCGTACAGCTTTCGGCGAGTCCGGCCGCGTCGCTTGCGCAGCATGTGATCACGCATCTGCCGGTGGTGGTGCTATTTCCGCACAATCGCTGCAATTGCCGGTGTGTGATGTGTGACATCTGGAGAATTAAGCAGACGCGGCAGATCGAAACGGCGGACCTGATTCCTCATCTTGAGTCGTTTCGGAAGCTGGGGACACGCTGGATTGCGCTGTCGGGTGGCGAGGCGCTTCTGCATGACAATCTCCGGGGGCTCATGGAGCTGCTGCGTGGCGAAGGGATGCGCATGACGCTGCTTTCGACTGGTCTTCTTCTGGCAGACAACGCGGCGCTGGTTACGGAGCTTGTGGATGACGTGATCGTGTCGCTCGATGGACCGCACGAAACGCATAACTCCATTCGCCGGGTTCGTGATGCGTATGAACGCATGGCGGAGGGAATTTCTGCACTGCGGGCGTTACGTAGCGATATGCCGATATCGGCGCGGAGTACTGTGCAGAAAAACAATTTTCGCGAATTGCCGAAGACGGTTGATGCGGCGCGGGAGCTGGGGCTGAATTCGATTTCGTTTCTGGCGGTGGATGCGACGTCTAAGGCTTTTAATCGCGAGGATGTATGGGACGAAGGCGAGCAGGCAAGGGTGATGCTGACGGCGGATGAGGTTGTAGAACTGTCGGAGCTGCTGGACGGAATGAGCGTCGATTATGCGGAGGATTTTCGGAGCGGGTTCATTCAGGAGTCTCCGGAGAAGATGCGGCGGATTGTGAGGCACTTTCGCAGTGCCCTCGGCGAGATGGAGGCTGCGGCTCCGAAGTGCAATGCGCCATGGGTTTCCGCAGTGGTGGAGAGCAACGGAACAGTGCGACCTTGTTTTTTTCATGCAGCGATTGGGAATATCCACGAGCAGCCTCTCGCGCAGATTGTGAACGGCGAATCGGCGTTGAGATTCCGCGCCTGTCTCGATATGGAGAAGAACGCGATCTGCCGGCGATGCGTGTGCTCGCTCTATTACTCTTGAGGCGGATTCCCGCGAACAATTTTCTTCAAACAGGCAACCCTTTGAGCATAATCCCTTCGGAGCAAACTCCAAGCGGGAACAACTCAGGTGCGACAGCGCTCCTCTAAGTACTCAGAAAGTGAGGAGACACGAATGCGCTCTTTAAAGTTGCTCGCACTACCCGCTCTGGCCGCTGCATTGTGGGTCACAACGCCCGCTTCGCCGGCCCAGGTTTCTGTTAGCGTCGGAGTAGCGCCCACTTGCCCATACGGCTACTATTCTGAACCGCCTTATCAATGCGCTCCCTACGGCTTTTACGGCCCGGAGTGGTTCAGCAGCGGAGTCTTTATAGGAGCCGGACCCTGGTTCCACGGCCCGCACAACTTCTACGGACATGTGGATAACCACTTCGATCCACGCAATGGCTATCACGGACCCTACCCGGAACGTGGCGAGCATGCCGATCCGGAGCGCTTCGCGCACCACGCCGAAAACTTCCACGGCAATGAAATGCGCGATGGACGTGGACACGAAGGCCATCCGAAATAAAAGCGCGGAAAGTCTGCAATGCTTGCGGCCCGATCACGCACGGCGGGCCGCCCAGACTTTCGCTACCTTTTGGACCTTATTGCTTCTGGTGTGCATCGAAAACCGAAACAGGGTTCAACGTTTGTACCCCGGAGCGTGACGTGCAGAGGCGAGACTTCATCAAAACAGCTACAACGGCGGCGAGTTTGGCGGCTTCGGTGAGCATTTTCCCGTCGCTTGCCGACGCCGATACTTCGGATCGTTCTTCGGGAATGATTTATCGCACGCTTGGCCAAACAGGGGAAAAAGTCTCCGCGCTGGGACTGGGTGGTTATCACATTGGAAAGTCGCAGCTCACGGAGGAGGAAAGCATCCAGCTCATACGGACCGCTGTGGACAGAGGGATGAACTTCCTCGACAACTGCTGGGACTACAACAACGGGGTCAGCGAAATCCGCATGGGCAAGGCGCTGCGCGACGGATATCGGCAGAAGGCCTTCCTGATGACGAAGATCGACGGCAGAACAAAGCAGGCGGCTGCGCTACAGATTGACGAATCGTTGAGCCGGCTGCAGACCGATCATGTGGACCTGATGCAGTTTCACGAGGTGATCCGGTTGGAAGATCCAGATCGCATCTTTGCCTCAGGCGGCGCGATGGAGTCCATGCTGGCGGCGAAGCGGGCCGGCAAGGTACGGTACGTCGGCTTCACCGGACACAAGGATCCATTCGTGCACCTACGCATGCTGGAACTGGCGAAGGCCCACGATTTTCATTTTGACGCGGTGCAGATGCCTCTCAACGTGATGGACACGCATTTTCGCAGCTTTCAACAGCAGGTTGTGCCGGTTCTGGTTCAGGAGAAGATCGGTATTCTCGGTATGAAGGCATTCGGCGATCACTTCATTCTGAACAGCAATACAGTGAAGCCAATCGAGTGCCTGCACTATTCGCTCAATTTGCCGGTCTCTGTGCAGATCACCGGCATCGACAGCATGCAGATTCTGGATCAGGCGTTTGAGGCGGCGAAGACTTTTCGTCCCATGTCTCAGCAAGAGGTTGCAGCCTTGAGGGAGCGGACGCGGCTGGCGGCAGCCTCCGGGCAGTTCGAGCTCTACAAGACGACCAGCCAATTTGACGGAACCGCGCATAATCCTTCGTATTTGGGATAGCGGCGGGTTAAAACAAACTGCAGGTCCCTCCGAAGTCAAGCGCGCTACGCGCTTGCACTTCGGTCGGATGACATATCTCGATTGGTGGCTGGGTCTCAGTCGTAGTATTCGAGGCCGAGATGGGTGATGAGGTCTTCACCCTGGATGTGTCGAAGGGTGTTTTTGAGCTTCATCGACTGGATGAAGAGGTCGTGCTCCGGATAGAGACCCGGCGCGGTCTGGGGTGACTTGAAGTAGAAGCTAAGCCACTCCTGAATGCCGAGGTGTTTGAGTTCCGACGCGCGCTGTGCGAGATCGAGAAACAAAACCAGATCGAGCGCCAACGGAGCAGCAAGAATCGAGTCACGGCAGAGGAAATCGACCTTGATCTGCATCGGGTAGCCCAGCCATCCGAAGATGTCAATGTTGTCCCAACCCTCTTTGTTATCACCGCGCGGCGGGTAATAGTTAATGCGAACCTTGTGGTAAATATCCTTGTAGAGCTCGGGGTAAAGTTCGGGCTGGAGAATGAAATCGAGGACACCAAGTTTCGATTCTTCTTTGGTCTTGAATGACTCCGGGTCGTCGAGGACTTCGCCATCTCGATTACCGAGAATGTTGGTTGAATACCAGCCAGCAACGCCGAGCATGCGCGACTTAAATGCGGGCGCGAGCACTGTCTTGATAAAGGTCTGGCCAGTCTTGAAGTCCTTGCCGCAGATGGGCGCTCCGGTGAGCTTGGAAAGTTCGATCATGCAGGGCAGGTCGACGGTAAGGTTCGGTGCGCCATTGGCGAAGGGAATACCTTCCTTGAGCGCGGCGTAGGCATAAATCTGCGACGGCGCGATGCAGGGGTCATTGTCTACCAGACCCTTTTCAAAAGCGGCGAGAGATTGGTGCACGGCTGAGGGCTCTAGAAATATCTCCGTAGAGCCAGTCCAGATCATCACGACACGCTCAACTTTGGATTTGAAGTTTTGAATGTCGGCGATGACCTGTTGCGCGAGGTCACACTTGCTCTTGCCCTTCTTGATGTGCGTGCCGTTGAGCCGTTTGACATAGTGCTGGTCGAAGACGGCGGGCATGGGCTTGATCTCCTCGAGGAAGGGCTTGATAGTCTGGAGGTGATCGTTGTCGAGCACCTGCGCATGTTTCGCGGCCTCGTACATGTTTTCGGGGAAGATTTCCCATCCGGTAAAAATGATGTCGTCGAGCGAGGCGAGAGGGACGAAGTCCTTGACGAGCGGCGTACGATTGTCAGTGCGTTTGCCGAGGCGGATGGTGCCCATTTGGGTGAGCGAGCCAATTGGCTTGGCCAGACCTTTGCGGACCGCCTCAACACCGGCGATCAGCGTGGTGGCGACGGCTCCCATGCCGACCACCATGACTCCGAGTTTTCCATTTGTTGGCTGAATGTTCGCAGCCCTGGTTGTAGACATTGCTTACTGGTCGTCCTCTCCATTGAAAAAAGTCTGAAATTGCAAACATTCAGTGTCGCTCCCGGGCAGGAGCTTTGGCAAACGAGAGCGTCTCAAGTGGCAGAATCGAGGGTTCAAATGCGATCAGGCCTGACTCAGGGCCGTCAGGCTTCGCTGGGTCGCACGCGATCCTTCCAGTGTGTCCATACAAACCAGACGATGGCTGCGAGCAGAAGCACTACAACAACAGAGTGCAAGCGATGGAAGGCGTGCTTAAAGGCTGGATTGGTATCCCAGGCCTGCCCGAGCTTCATTCCCGCATAGGCCAGCGCGAAGCACCACGGCCAGGAACCAAGAAATGTGTAGATATGAAAGCGCAGTTGGTTCATGCGAGCGATGCCAGCGGGTATCGCGATGAAAGTGCGGATGACCGGCAACAGACGGGCGACGAAGACAGTAATCGACCCGTAATGTGCAAAGAATTTTTCGGCGCGGTCGAGGTCGCGATGGTCAAGCAGGACGAAGCGGCCATACTTAAGAATCAAGGGCCGCCCGCCCCAGGCGCCGATCCAGTAGGCAACGGCCGAGCCAAGATTGCAGCCGATGGCTCCAGCGGTGGCGACACCCAGCAGGGTAAGTTGTCCGGTATGCGCGAGATAGCCGGCGAACGGCATGATGATTTCCGACGGCAAAGGAATGCCCGCGGATTCAATCGCCATGAGCAACGCGATGCCGACGTATCCCGAAGCGGAGATAGTGGCGATGATGAAGTTAGCGAGGAAGGCGAGAATTTTCTCAGTCATTCGAGGAGAGTATACCTGTGGGTGCGCCCGCGCCGGGAATCCTGACCGGCGCACCTAACGGCTGCTTTGTTAGCATGAGATAGATCAGGAGTAGACAATGGTAGAAACTTTGAGTGAGCCAGCGGCACTGGGCGAGGTAACGCAGGCTGGACATGCGCCTACACAGCAGGTTGTCGAGAAAAGCGACAAACGGGGCGAGAAGAAGATTCAGCGGCAGATGGTTGGGTTCACCTTCTTCAAGGTGATGGCGGAGTGGCGGCGTTTGCCTGTGGTCGAACGCCTGGAACATAAGCGGCAATTTGCCGAGATTCTGAAGAGCTGGAACCAACCGGGCAGGATGCTGGGGCTGACATATTCCACCGTAGGCCTGCGCGGCGATGTCGATATGGCGCTGTGGCGGATCTGCTATTCGGTCGACGATCTGAACCAGATGACGGCGGAACTGATGGCCAGCCCGCTGGGCGGATACCTTGAAATGCCACACAGTTTTCTCTCGATGACCAAGCGGTCGCAGTACCTGATCGGCCATGAGCACGAGGGCCAGGCGGACTCGCGCGGCTTTCTCCGCCCCGGCGGTCAGAAGTATATTTTCATTTATCCTTTTTGGAAGACCCGCGCCTGGTACCTTCTGCCGATCGAAGAGCGTCAGCGACTGATGAATGAACACATCCGGGTGGGACACATGTACCCGCGGGTCAAGCTGAACACAACCTACTCCTTCGGCATCGACGACCAGGAGTTCGTGGTGGCCTTCGAGACGAATTTCCCTGAGGATTTTCTGGATCTGGTGCAACAGCTGCGCGAGACGGAGATCAGCGTGTATACGCTGAAAGATACGCCCATTTTTACGTGCATCCGGATGACAGCGGAGGAGATGCTGGATCGGCTGGGGTGAAATTAGCCATTAGGGATTCGTCATGAGCGAACGAAGGCGGGCTGGGTTTTGGCTTGCGCCTTTTTGTTTGTGGGTAGAATGCTGGGATGACCGCGAAGAAGACTAGCGCGAAACAGGCGAAAGTTGGATCTAAACCTAGAAGGAAATCAGCGGGCGCGAAGATTGAGAACAATCTGGCGCCAGAGCGGATTGCAGAGATTTTGCAGCGGCTGGAGGCGGCGTATCCCAAAGCGGAGTGTGCGCTGTACCACAAAAATGCTTGGGAGTTGCTGGTAGCGACGATTTTGTCGGCGCAGTGCACGGATGCGCGGGTGAACATGGTGACACCGGAACTGTTTCGGAAATTTCCGACGGCAACAGCGATGGCTGAGGCTTCCCTGCCGGCGATTGAAGAAGAGATTCGATCGACGGGGTTCTATCACAATAAGGCTAAGTCTATTTCGGGCGCGGCGAAGAAGATTGTCGGCGAGTTCGGCGGTAAGGTTCCGCAGACGATGGCGGAACTGCTTACGGTTCCGGGGGCGGCACGCAAGACTGCAAATGTCGTTTTGGGAGTGGCCTACAACGTCGCCGAGGGAGTGGTTGTCGATACGCATGTGCTGCGGCTGTCGAATCGCCTGGGACTGACGCGCGAGACAGATCCAAAAAAGGTAGAGCAGGACCTGATGAAGATCATTCCGAAGGATCATTGGATTCAGTTTTCGCATGAACTTATTCATCATGGGCGCCAGGTCTGTATTGCGCGGAAGCCACGATGCGTGGACTGCACACTGGAGACACTGTGTCATTCGCCGGATAAGACGTGGAACAGCTGAGAAGCAGGGATTAGGCATTAGGAATTAGGGCGCGGATGGTGGCGGCGATCAAGCCGGGGATGTCGTGAGGACTGGCTTCGGCGGCTGGTTCCCAGTTGTGGTCGCGCAGGGCTTGGCTGGTGATGGGGCCGATGGAGATGGCGCACATATTTTGGGGTGGTTGATCGATGCCTGCCGCCCTGAGTAGATGAAAGAAATTTGTCACTGTGGATGAACTGGTAAAGGTTGCGGTCTGCGGTGGGAGTTTGCCGGGTACGAATATCGCTGCGATGCGGGCGATGGAAGTCTCAGGGATGACGTTTCGATAGGCTTCGACTACGTCTACTTGTGCGCCGGCTTGGGTGAGCGCTGCCGGGATGATGTCACGGGCTATGGCCACGCGGGCTATCAGGACCCGGGCATTGCGTACTTGGTCTCCGATGGCAGCAATAAGCGATTCGGCTACGTACTCTTTGGGCATGAGGTTGACGGACACGCCCACTTCCTGCAAGGCATGGGCTGTGGCTGAACCGATTGCCGCGATTTTCAAGTGAGAGAAAACGTTTGGTTGTAGATCGAGGGCTGTGAGGCGGTCGTTGATCGATCGGATAGTGTTCGTGCTGGTAACGATAAGCCACTGATACTGTCGCAAATTACGGAGGGCAGTGTCTAAGGGCTCGAAGGACGCAGGCGGAAAGATTTCGATGGCGGGAATCTCGATGACTTCAGCGCCGAGAGCGGTGAGTTCCGCGGAGAGTTGACCAGCCTGATGGCGGGCGCGGGTGACGAGGATACGCTTGCCGGCGAGGGGGTGTTGCGCTGTCACAGTATAGCCATCTTCAGAAGTCTGCCGGCGCCCTGTTCGAGAAGGCGGCCGGCGAGCTTCCGGCCGAGCGCGATGGGATCGGCGCTGTGCTGATGATCAAGGACGGTGCGGACGATTTGATGACCGTCAGAAGAAGCGACCGCTCCCGTGATCGTGACGCCATCAGGCGACAGTTGGCAGTAAATGCCGATGGGGACCTGGCAGCCACCTCCAAGAGCCGCGAGGGCGGCACGTTCGGCGGTTACGGCGAAGCGAGTGGGCTGGTCGTCGAGAAAGGCGAGAGCCTGAATGGTTGCGGTGTCGGTGGCGCGTGTTTCGATGGCGAGGGCTCCCTGGCCGGCGGCGGGACAGAGGATGAGCGACGGAAAACGCTCGCGGAGATATTCCGTGCGGCCAAGGCGTTCGAGACCGGCGGAGGCGAGGATGATGGCGGCGACCTCTCCCTCCGATAGCTTGCGCAGACGCGTGTCGACGTTGCCGCGATATTCAATGTAGTGCAGATCGCCGCGCTGGGCGCGAAGTTGGGCCTGGCGACGGAGGCTGCTGGTTCCGATGCGCGCGCCTGGAGAAAGGGCGGCGAAGCTGTCGTAATCGATGGAGACGAAGGCGTCGCTGGGGTCGGCACGCGGCGGAATGGCGGCGATGGCGAAGGACTCGTCGAGCGTGGTTGGCAGGTCTTTAAGGCTGTGGACGGCTAGGTCTATTTTTTCGCTGTACAGGGCCTCTTCGATTTCCTTTGTGAACATGCCCTTGGGCACTGTCGCACCAACCTGCGCGAAGGTGAGATGTTGCATCGCGTCACCGGTGGTGCGGATAATTTCAACGGCGACCTCATGGCCTTGTGCGCGGAGCTGATCGGCGATGTGGTTGGCCTGCCAGAGGGCAAGTTGCGATCCGCGGGAGCCGATTTTCAAAAGACAGGGATTAGCCATTAGGGATTAGCCATTAACCCTGGGGAACAGGGATCAGGGAACAAGGCACAAAAGTCAATCATTGTTCTCGCTTGCAGCAGTCAGTTCCGCTTCATTTGAAGATGATGTCGAGTTCTCTGTCTCCTGCTGGGCCGCGGCCTCCCTGCCTCCATTCAAGCGGAATGCGGCGCGGATGGCATCGACGGTTGCGAGATCGCCTTCGCGCGCGGCGGCTTTCAGGGCTTGTAGTGGCTGGTGCAGGAATTTATTCATGAGGCCGTGAGTGAGGGCTTCGACGGCGGCTTGTTGCGCGGGCGTGAGCGATTGCAAACGCGACTGGGCGCGACGGAGTTCAGCCTGACGCATGTCTTCGGCCGTAGCTTGAAGATCGATGAGCGTGGGCACCACGTCGAGGGTTTCGATGCGGCGCTGATAGCGGACGAGCTCCTGTTCGAGGATGGCCTCGGCGTGTTGCGCTTCGCGAGCTCGGTTAGACAGATTCGACGCAGTGACGCTTTGCAGGTCGTCGATGTCGTAGAGAAAGATGCCGTCGAGGCGGTTGATCTCGGGATCGACATCACGGGGCACGGCAATGTCGATGAAGAACATGGGACGGTTGCGGCGGCGGTGGAGAAATTGCTGTGCGTGGGGAATTCGGAAGATGAATTCCGTCGAACCGGTGGAGGTGATGAGGATGTCGGCTTCGTCGGCGCGTGCGTGCAGATCGTCAAAGCGGACGACGTGGCCATTGAATTTTCGCGCCAGACGCACAGCTCGTTCCTGGGTACGATTGGCGATAAGAAGAGAACCGGCTCCATGCTGCATGAGGTGTCGTGCGGCGAGTTCGCTCATTTTGCCTGCACCGACGAGAAGGACACGCTTGCCTTCGAGCGAGCCGAAGATTTTCCGGGCAAGATCGACAGCGACGGAAGCGATGGAGACGGAGGATGATCCGATTTGTGTTTCTGTGCGAACTTTTTTTGCGGCGGCCAGTGCGCCCTGTAGCAGGCGCTCGAGAGTACCGCCAACGGCTCCCACAGAGCGAGCGGCGGAGTATGATTCTTTGACCTGGCCGAGAATTTGGGGCTCACCTACGACCATGGAATCGAGACTGGAAGCAACGCGAAAAAGGTGGCGGACGGCTTCGGTTTCGTGGTGCTGGTAGAGATGAGGCTCGAGCGATTGCGCATCGACGGAGAAATGTTCGTTGAGGTAGAGGGCAAGCTCGGGCTCGTGGCCCTCGTAGCAGACGAGCAGCTCGACTCGATTGCAGGTGGAGAGAATCATTCCTTCACGAACACCGGGATGAGAGAGAAGTGCACGTGTTTCGTCGGCAAGTTTCTCGGGAGCGATGGCGAGGCGTTCGCGCAGCTCGACGGGCGCGGTCTTGTGATTCAGGCCTGTGAGAAGAATCTTCATGAGGCGGTGAACCTGTGGACGGAGCTGAAGAGATTGGCAGCCCAGACGCAGAGCATGACGAGAAAGACGACCGAGGATAGGTAAACTGCGCGGCGGCCACGCAGGCCCGTGCTGCGGCGCACGAACAGCATGACGATGTAGAGTCCCCACATGACGAAGGAGAGCAGGACCTTGGGATCGGCGAAGTACGCGGAGCCGTAGCTCTCCTGCGCAATCAGGGAGCCGGCCATGAGGCCGACGGTCATGCCACAGAAGCCGAGAACGAGCGTCGTCTGCGCGATCTGGTCCATGGTGTCGAGCGGCGGCAGCCAGTCGAGGAAGCCAGGCGAGCGTTTGTCCTTGAGACGGCGCTCCTGAAGCAGGTAGAGAAAGCTCGCGCAGAGGCTGAAAAGCAGCGCGGCATACGCCATGAGCAGCGCGGTGATGTGGAGAAAGAGCCAGCCGCTACGGATGACCGGCGAGCTGAACGTATATTTGTCCGGCCCAAGCGCAGGGACAAGCACGAGCAGGAATGAGAGCGGCACTGCGAAGATTCCGAAGGAAAGAGTGCGATAGCGAAGTGCGATGAGCAGAAAGACGGTCGTTATTAGCAAGGCGAGCATGGACTGGACTTCGTGCATGCCGACAGGCATCCAGCGGTGGGCGAGCGCCAGCATTTCAACGGAAGAGACGAGATGGAAGAACCATGCCATGCCGGCTACCGGCAGACAGATGCGACGCCAACCTGGGCGATGGCCGAGCACGGCCGCAAATGCCGACACCGCGGCCAATCCATAGAGCACAGCCGCCACTCGGAGCCATAACAAAAACATTCGCGTAAATGCCCTGAAGGTAACTTCTAAGTATAAGCTGTTGCACGGCTCTGAAGGCACTGGACTACACGAGAGGATGCGCTTCACGATATTCTGACGTAGTCCGTGTCCGATACTTCCGTATTACAAGCCGATCTGGATCAAACCCCGCTCATGCGCCAGTTTTGGGCGGCAAAGCGGCTGAATCCCGATGCTCTTCTCTTCTTCCGGATGGGCGACTTCTACGAATTATTTTTTGACGACGCGAAGGTGGCCGCGCGCGAGCTGCAGATTCAGCTGACGGCTCGCGATAAGGAACGCGCTATCCCGATGTGCGGCGTGCCGTATCACGCGGCGGAAGGCTACGTGGCGCGGTTGCTGCGCAAGGGATACCGGATCGCGATGTGCGATCAGATGGAAGATCCCAGGTTCGCCAAGAAGATTGTGAGGCGTGAGGTAACGCGCGTGCTGACGCCGGGGACGGCGATGGATCCGGCGCTGGGGTCGAGCGAAAACAACTACCTGGCTGCTCTGTATGTGAAGGAACATGCGGTGGGACTCGCGTATCTGGACCTTTCGACGGGGGACTTTCGCGCGACGGAATTTTCGGGCGCTAATGCGCTGAGCCAATGCGCGGACGAACTCGCGAAGCTTGCACCGAGCGAGGTGCTGGCGGCAGCGGCGAATCCGTTGATGAATGAGAGCCGAGAACTGGCGGCGGCGTGCGAGCGGGTGAAGACGCGGACAGTGGTTGAGGATTGGGCCTTCGCGCGGGATTATGCGGTGCCGCTGCTCGAGCGGCAGATGGGAACAACTTCCCTGGAAGGATTTGGATTCGCGCAGCATGGCGCGGCGGCGATAGCGGCGGGCGTAATTGTGTACTACGTGCGGCAGACACAGCAGAACGACGCCGGACACGTGGATACGATCCGGTATTACGAACGAAGCCAGCACATGCATCTGGACCAGGTGACGGTGCGCAATCTGGAGTTGCTGGACCCGATTTTTCACGATGCGGGAACTGACGCGACGCTGTTCAAGACGCTCGATTGCCTGATGACTCCGATGGGCAAGCGGTTTCTCAGGGCTTCAATGCTGCGGCCGCTGCTCGATACGAGCGCAATTGAGGAGCGCTACGAAGCCGTGGGCGAGGCAAAGCAAAGCTTAATCATGCGCGAGTATATCCGGCGAAGCTTGAGCGGGATCCTGGACCTGGAGCGGTTGCTGGCGCGCATATCGCTCGATAGCGCGGGACCGAGGGATGTGCTGGCGCTGGCGGCGTCGCTCAAGCATCTGCCTGAATTGAAGAAGAGCTTCGCAGAAGCAAAGAGCAAATTCTGGCAAGACGCGCATGGGCGGCTGGATGTCCTTGGGGATTTGTGCGCAACGATTACGAAGACGCTGGTCGCCGAGCCTCCTGTAACGCTGGCGGAAGGCGGAGTGATTGCGCAAGGCGTGGATGCGGAGCTGGATGAGCTGAGGGCGATCAGCCACAGCGGGCGGTCATCGATCGTGGCAATTGAAGATCGCGAACGGCAGCGGACGGGGATTCAGTCGCTGAAGGTCAGGTTCAACTCGGTGTTTGGATATTACATCGAGATCACGAAGTCGAATCTCGGGAAAAATGTCCCGGCGGATTACGAACGCAAACAGACGCTGGTGAATGCCGAACGCTTCACGACTCCGGAGCTGAAGGACTACGAAGTGAAGGTGCTGACCGCACACGAGCGGTCTGTGGAGATTGAAAAGCGCCTCTTCGGCGAGCTCCGGCGGCAGTTGATGGAGAATGCGGGGCGTATCCGAAAAACGAGCACGGTGGTCGCAGAGATCGACCTGATTGCGAGCTTCGCTTATCTTGCATCGTTACGGAATTACACCAGACCGCTGCTGGAAGACTCGACCGTGCTGGAAGTCATATCGGGACGGCATCCGGTGATCGAACGGTTGATGGAGGAGGCTGGCGAAGGGCGGTTTGTGCCGAACGATCTTTATCTCGACACGGACGGGCCAAACCTACTGCTCCTAACCGGACCGAACATGGGCGGCAAGTCGACGTATCTGAGACAGGCTGCGCTTCTGGCGATCATGGCACAGATGGGGAGCTTTGTTCCGGCGGAGCGGATGCGCTACGGCATTGTAGATCGTGTCTACACGCGTATTGGCGCAAGCGACAATGTGGCGCGTGGACGGTCGACGTTCATGGTGGAGATGATGGAGACGGCGACGATCCTGAATACGGCGACGGCGCACTCCCTAATTTTGCTGGATGAGATGGGTCGTGGCACGTCCACGTTCGACGGGCTGGCGTTGGCGTGGGCGACGGTTGAGTATCTGCATGCCCATGTAGGCGCGCGCACACTGTTTGCGACGCATTATCACGAGCTGACAATTCTCGCCGAGCAGCTGGCAAAGCTGAAGAATCTGCGAGTAGCAGTGAAGGAGTCTCCGCAGGGGATTGTCTTTCTCCACGCGATTGAAGATGGGCCGGCGAACAAGAGCTATGGCATTGATGTGGCGCGGCTGGCGGGCCTGCCTCCGCAGGTGATTCAGAGGGCGCGGCAGGTGCTGAAGCAGCATGAGCGTTCAGAACGGCAAAATGTGGCCGTGGAAACAGAGGCTCCGCTGCAGATGACGATGTTCACACCGCTGTCGCAGAGAATTCTGGACCGGCTGGAGGAGATGGATATCAATTCGCTGACGCCTCTGCAGGCGCTGAATCTTCTGGAAGAGTTGAAGACGGAAATTAAGACGGGGAGCGGCAAGGCGTGAATCTTCGGCAACAGGTCGGGCAGTTGATTATCGCGGGCGTTGAGGGTGTGGAGCTGACGGCGCTCGAGCACGCGTGGTTGAAGCTGGTACGGCCGGGCGGCGTGATTCTCTTCCGTCGCAATATTGAGCAGGCTGCCCAGGTGACCAACCTGCTGCGCGAGGCAACGGAGATTGCGGGAGCGCCGCTGTTTCGGTGTGTGGACGTGGAGGGTGGGCTGGTCGACAGGCTGCGCGATCTGATTGCCCCTATGCCTTCGGCGGCGGCGGTGTTTGCAACGGGGAAACGCGCGAACTTTGTGAAGCATGGACGGCTGATCGGGCAAGAGGCGAAGACGCTCGGGTTCAATACGACGTTTGCTCCCGTGCTGGATCTTGGGTTGCCGGCGTCAGCGGCTGTGATGCGGACGCGCGTTGTTTCTGCTGATCCCGATGATGTTGCGGAATATGCACTGGCCTTTGCCGAGGGTCTGGAAGCGGAAGGCGTGCTGGGTTGCGGCAAGCATTTTCCAGGGCTCGGAGGAGGAACACTGGATTCGCACGGGGCCTTGCCGCTCATCGAGCGAAGCTGGAAAGAGCTTTGGGAGCAGGATTTGGCGGTGTTTCGCGCACTGGAGCCGAAACTGCCGATGATGATGGTGGCTCATGCGGCATATCCGCTGGTAAAGGACAAGACACCTAGTTCGATTTCGCCGTTCTGGATTACGACGGTGCTGAAGAAGCGCGTCGGCTTTACGGGGCTGGTGGTATCGGATGATATGGAGATGGGCGGCATCCTGACGCAGGCGTCTATGGAAGAGGCGGTGGTGAAAGCGGTAGTCGCGGGAACGGATGTTATTGAGATCTGCAAGGATCCCGCGCTGGTTCTTCGCGCGTATGGGGCATTGTTGGCGGAAGCCGAGGGCTCGACGGCGTTTCGCCGGCGCGTGGAGACGGCTGCGCTGCGCGTAGTTGAGCACAAGCACCGGTACCTGGATGCGGCGATGCCGCGCATCGCATCTGCCGCACAGATTGAAAAGCTGCGGTCCAACGTGAAGAAATTTGCCGAGGATGTGCTGGCATGAAGTCTGGCAACGGGCGAGCCATGATTGTAGCCGGCGTGATGAGTGGGACCTCGGCGGATGGGGTAGATGTTGCGTTGGTGAAGATCACGTCTGCGTCTGGAAAACGTCAGATTAAGCTGTTGGGACATCATGCGGTGAGCTATCCGGCCGCCTTGCGGAGCGCCGTGCTTGCGGCCATGGATGCGAAGGAGACTTCAACCGCCGAGTTGGCACGGTTGAATTGGCGGCTGGGTATGGCTTATGCCGAAGCGGTGCGGGCAGCGGTGGCGAAGCATCCGGTGAAGCTGGACCTGGTGGGGTGTCACGGGCAGACGGCGTATCACCAGGCGAAGGCTGCGGCGTATGCGGCGAGACAGGTGGCCTGTACATGGCAGCTCGGCGAGCCCGCTTTAATTGCAGCAGAGCTGCGGGTTCCCGTGGTGTCGAATTTTCGGTCCGCGGATATGGCCGTGGGCGGTCAAGGGGCGCCGCTGGTGCCGTTGCTCGATTTTGTACTCTTTGCGCATACCCGGCGTACACGGGTGCTGCAGAACATTGGTGGGATTGGAAATTTGACAGTGATTCCGGCCGGAGGCACGGCGGCTGATCTAATCGCGTTCGATACTGGCCCTGGAAATATGGTGATGGATGCGCTGATGGAGCGGTTTTTTCAGAAAAAATATGACCGTGGTGGATCCGTGGCGGCACGAGGACACGTGCTGGATCGAGTGGTGAAAGCTGTGCTGCAAGAGGCGTACTTTGGCCAACGGCCTCCGAAATCGGCAGGGCGGGAGCAGTTCGGCAGTGCATTTGTGACGGAGTTTGTGAGAGCGTGCGAGAAGGCCGGAGGTGGTCAGGAAGATACGGTGGTGACGGCGACCGCACTCACCGCTGAGAGCATCGCGCTGGCATTCGACAGATTTGTGAGGCCGCTGACAAAGGGTACGGCGGTTGATTACATCGTCTCTGGCGGCGGCACGCGCAATACAACGCTAATAAATATGCTGCGACAGCGGTTGGAACCGTTGGGTTGCAAGGTGGTTATGAGCGATGCAGTCGGGCTTCCCTCGCAGGCGAAAGAGGCCGCCGCCTTTGCTCTACTTGCTTGGCAGACCTGGCATGGACAACCGGGGAATATTCCGTCTGCGACTGGGGCAAAGAGGGCTGTGGTTCTGGGTGAGATTTGTTATGGATAGGGCTGTGCTGAAAGGATCATTGTCTCCCATCTTTGCACCAACAGCGGGCGCAAAGATGGGGCACCCAGGAATTGTTGCTATCGTGGTCGCAATTCTTCTTGGAATGACGGCCGGTTGTGGGCGGAAGGCTGATCCGAAGACGGTGACGATGCTGATCGAGAGCAGTCCTACGAATCTGGATCCGCGAATCGGGACGGATGCGCAGTCGGAGCACATCGATCCGCTGATCTTCGATTCGCTGGTGCGACGCAACGAACACTTCGGACTTGATCCCTGGCTGGCGGAGCGGTGGGAAGCGCCTGATCCGACGACACTCATCTTCCATCTGCATAAGGGAGTGCAATTTCAGGACGGACGGCCTCTGACTTCACGGGATGTGAAGTGGACGCTCGATTCGATTCTGGATGGGACGGTTGTCACCATCAAGTCCGGCGCTTACCGAAATATTGCAAGCGTCGAAGCATCCGATCCGCAAACGACCGTGATTCACATGAAGAAAGCAGATCCTGCGCTCTTGTGGAACTTGTGCGACGGAGCGTTTGGCGTTGTGCCGTATGGCAGCGCGCGCGAGTTCTGGCGTCATCCCATTGGCAGCGGGCCTTATCGTCTTGTGAGCCAGGAGATGGATAAGGAAGTCGTGCTGGAGCGGGATGCGAGCTATTGGGGAGCGATGCCTCACATCGAACGAATTCGGTTCGCCGTGGTGCCGGATGCGACGACGCAGGCACTGGAGCTCCAGAAAGGGTCGGCGGATGTGGCTGTCAATGCGCTGACTCCCGACATGATCTACGCATTGAAAAAGAATTCGAGCCTGGTGGTAGAGGACGGTCCGGGAACGAGGCTGAACTACATCGTTTTCAACCTCCGCGATCCGGCCTTAAAAGACGCCCGCGTGCGGCAGGCAATTGCATTCGCTATCAATCGGCCGCTGATTATTCATTCCCTGTATCGAGATCAGGCGCGCGTGGCCGAGAGTCTTTTGCCGCCGCAGCATTGGGCGTGGAGCGCCAATACAGATAAGCACGCCTACGATCCGGCAAAGGCGAATACTCTGCTGGATGCGGCGGGATATCAACGCGGCGCCGAAGGGATAAGGTTCCACCTGGGGATGAAAACTTCTACAGATGAGACGGTGCGGCTGCTGTCAGTGATTGTGCAACAGCAATTGGCGCAAATCGGGATTGCTCTCGATCTACGCAGCTATGAGTTTGCGACGTTTTATTCAGACCTGACGAAGGGGGCTTTTCAGATGGCTCCCTCGCGATGGATCGGCGGCAATGAGCAGCCGGACATCTTTCACTACGCCTACTCGCAGGCAAGTTTTCCGCCGCATGGGAGTAACCGGGGATTTTATGCCAATCCCGCTCTGGATGCGTTGCTGGACGATGCTGCGGCAACAAGCGATCAGGCGCGCCAGCGAGAAGATTATGCAAAGGTGCAACAGATTGCGGCACGAGATTTGCCGTCGATCAACCTGTGGTATCTGGACACGATCGTGATTCATAGTAGGCGGTTGGGAAACGTGCATACGTCGCCGTCCGGAAATTTCGAATTTCTTCGGGATGCGACGGTTGCTCCGTAGTTTTATATCTCCGGATGCGGCGTGATGATGTCCGCATCCGGAACTTAGCGGACTAGTTTGCCTGAACGGTAACGGCTGATCCGCTGTAGTCGATGACGTGGTCGGCAGTGGTGACTACTTCCCTGCCCGCTCCGTGATTCCCGGCGATGTAATTCTGCAAGCCGTACCGTGGTATCTGCGATATCCATTGGCCTACGAGCATGTCGCCGAGCTATTGGCAGAGCGGGGCCTGGAAGTGGACGCCAGTTGTGTTTGGCGTTGGGTGCAAGTCTACTCGCCGGAATTGAACAAGCGTTGCCAAGCCCATCTCAAGCGCACGAATAAGAGCTACCGCGTCGACGAGACCTATATAAAGGTTAAGGGGCAAG
>JBAVYX010000097.1:0-11628 GCA_049588475.1 Silvibacterium sp.
CGGTAATGCACACAAACGTCTCCTCAGGCTTTCCGTCCGCCTCATCAAGATCCTCGCCGAGATAAGAAAGCTCGACACCATCTGAATGAAAATGGGAAGCGATTGGCCGGTTATGGCGATTACGTATCAACTGAGCACAATCACGTGCACCGTCAGTTGTACGAGTAGCTCGTTATTCGGCCATCTGACTTGTCCAATTCCGGCGGCCAAAGAACTATATACGCTTCCTGCCCCGCTGCCCGATAACCTGCGCGGAAAGTTTCGTTGCGACAGTGTATGCCAACGACTTTTCACGCGTTCGAAGACTTCCACTGGTTCTCGCGCCAGAATAAAGATGTTGACCTCGCTCCCACCCAAAATCGTGCCCGTCGATTTCAACATCGCGACCAAGGTCTTCTGCGAGTCTTTCTTCTACACAGATCAAATGGTCGAAGTCCTCAATGTTTGTTGCCCCGAAACTGGAGGACTAGCTAAGCAGGATTTAGCAACACGACCCTCCATTTCGCAGCATGTGGAAGTGTGCTGAATCAGGGTAGCGCCTCGTCATTTGTCCGTAAAGTCCTCATGTCGGACACATGACTGGCAACTGTCCGGACAACCCGTTACCGGCAACCTGGAGAAAACATAGATCGGCTCGATGAGTCAGTGCTACAACTGACCGGGGACAACGGCGGATTCGCGGCTGAATACGGAGCCAAGCCAATTGCCGATCAGGTCTGCGGTCGTCCCACCCGCGCGGTCATTGAGGTGAATCTGATCTGTATGTATGGCAAAACCCCTCCGCGCGGCAATGACGTTCCAGTTCCGGCAGAAAATATAACGCTGAACGGCTGCGTCAAGCAATAGTCCGGCCCGGAGTTTGAACGGAAGGAGTGAACGAGACTGTGATCTCTCGATCAGCGATCTCAAGGACTCGCCCAAGGGCAGATAATCTGCGTCGCTCTCGTCGGCAACTCTGCGAATGACGGCATTGCAGCGGTCGATGCCCCGATTGATTTCTCCTGCGAAGTCCTCGCCCAGCGGTGGAATAGACAACAATGCAATTCGTGCTTTTGTCTGGCTACGGAGACCGGAGACCAGAGCACTCAGGCTTCGCTGAAAGGAACGTTCCGCAGTTTCCGGGAAGCCAGTCCGCGCATCGTTCGTTCCGATCAGAACCGTCACAGCATCGGGTTCGCAGGATACGATTTCGGAGAGGCGGCGGAGCAGATCCTGGGATGTGTTTCCATTTTGGCCAGCGTTGATGAATGCGTACCTGTGGCGGTCATGCCTTGCGCGGAGCATTGCCACGTAATCAGAGCTGAGCGATGCGTGTGTGTGGCTGTCGCCTGCACAGACTACAGTAATCGAACCTGGGCGCTTTCCCTTTCGCAAGTATGCGCGCGGGTTGTTTATTGGTTTTCGTCTAAACGCAACGTAGATAAGCGCGGCCATCCCGGCGACGAAAATGCCTACGGCGCCTGCGATCACGACAGCAGACGACACAGAGATCGCGGAACCAGGCATAAATATCACCTCACATCGACTACCTTTTGCAAACCAAAAGACTGCGATCGGGCCTGGATCGCAAATCGGCCTGCGACATTCTTTGGGCACTCACCAGCCGGGGTCTATACCGGCTGCCGGCTCTTGAGCGCGGATTGGACCCCGGGAAATACGAAGAGTGGTTGATACAAGCCCTGCGGAACGCATTGCTTTGAACTTAAAGTTTCCGCAATCGGGAAGCGCTGCATACTGGCGATCTCAGTGAGTACATCATCTCTAGTGCCGTATCGACAATGCTACCTCGATTCTGTATTCAGGAATGTATGCTGGATGCCGTGCAAGGGCGGTACATTATTGATCGAATGGTGTTGGATTCATGGATCAACGAGTCAAAGAGTTTTTCATACAGTACGAGAGAGCAAACTCCTCTTCAAATGTATCGGCAATCGGTGACCTGTATGCGGATACCTTCATGTTTGGTGGGCCCAATGGCGTCCAAGCGGTCAAGAAGGAGGACTTCCTCAAACTCGTTCCCAAAATGAAGGCTCACCTTTCTTCGATGGGGCTCTTTAAAACTCACCTTCAAACTGTGGAAGCGAAGCCTCTAAACTCTAAATATCTGCTCGCGAGGGTGGGATGGAGAATGACGGTTCGGAATTCATCCGGCAGCAAGCATGTGGATGCATTCGCGACTTACGTTCTGGTGCGAGGGCAGGAAGACGTACTATCGATCGTCTTCCAAATCGATCATCAGGATTTGGCGACCGTTATTAAGGATCAGCAAAATACTCAATAGTGACCTATCAGTGACAGAAGTGCCATCGGCTACACCGCCGCCCTTCCTGTCAATTGGCGCCAGCAGTGCAACCTGCGATTCCAATCGATCAGGGACCGTGCGCTCTGCCGGACAACCGCCCTGAAATATGAGATTTCGGTTTCGGAACGGCCCAGAGTGGGTGAGTTAGCACCAACTGACTGCACTGGATCTGCCGTAGTTACCGAAAACCGTTTTCCGGCAAGCACACCAATGTCATTCCCATCTTTCGTTGGGGTCTCATTTCGGTGCGATGGGATGAGCTGTGTTGCCTCTTACGCCTGGTGGGAAATTTAGTTGCTGAGCGAGACAACTGCCGCCTCAGCTTCCTGCGCTGTGAGCAGGCTTAGCGAACACGTAGGAGTGCCGCTGCCAGTGCAACTGACGCGGGCACGGCGCAACACCTTCTCGGGACCGTTGTCCGGCAGGCCCGCCTGAAGCGCCGCTTGAATAGCCGCAGTGGCAGACTCCCTAAGCGCCGCTGACCCTGTCAAGAAGAGAACCGCAGGTGGTTTGCCACGGGTTATAAGGATGTCGAACAGCGCATCAGCTTCAGACATGTGCGCAGCGAGCGATAGCAAAGGAACCGGTACGGTGACGGGCAGCGGCTGCTGGTCGGTGATGCCAAGATCGGTCAGGCGGCTACGGATCTGTTCCTTTTCGCTGCCGGACGCCCGAGCGCTGAGAGCCATACGATAGATGGAGATGGCATCCTGGATGTGATTCTGCTGCTCATAGATGCGGCCAAGATGAGCACCAAAGTAGCCCTGCGGATCAAGCTCCCAAGCAGCGCGTGTATAGGCTTCTGCCTTTGGCAGATTGCCCTCGCGGAAGTACACCCATCCAAGGGTATTCCAGTAGCGGCTGAGGGTAGCCATCTGCGAGAAGTTTTCGGCGGTAGCACCCTTAAGGTCGAGATTGGTGGTCTGCTGTTCTTCGATCCGCACCGCATCCTCGGCGAGCAAATGCGCGTCGGGAATATCAATCTTCCCCATAGCTAACTTGTAGGCCACATCGTTCTTGAGCGCCGGATCAGGGTTCTTCCGGGCATCCACAATCTGCTGCTCCTGAGCACCGGAGACAGCGGCAGCAGATCGCGCTAAGGGCATAAGATCAGACCTCTCCTTCACGGTATAGCCTGGGGGGATCTCGAATAGTGCGGCGTCCGGCTCTTCACGATGTATGTTGGTGAGTGCAAAGATGCGGTTGCCGGAGCGAGGATCCTGCTCAATCTCGCTGACCACGAGCTTGAGTTCAGGAGCAACCCAGGTTTCAGTGGTGATCACGATAGGCTCCTCGTTTCCGATCTTGCCCACTGGAATCGTACCGGTCAACCTCTTGCCGACCAAAAGAAGCTTGTCCCGTGTTTGATGGCCGAGGTCCGTTGTCATGGCATCCTCCGGTTGGAGCTTCTGGTCACCCCCCGGTGCACGGGGCTCAGGCAGAAAGCGGACTGTAACCGACGCGTTCGCTGGAATGTGAGTCAGCATCGCTATCTTGGAGTTTGTGTTCCAGCTGAGTGCGGTGTGCAGAACCGGGTCGAGCAGCCATACCATCGTCGTCGGATTAGGCAGCGAAGGATCAGTCGCGACCAGCGTGCATTCAAAGCGCTGCCGCCCATTCGTCGAACGAAATATACGACCCTTCATCTCGTGCGTCAGGGTGACGCCATTTCCGAGTTGTTGGAAGGTGCGTACGTTCTGATCGGCGGAGAATGGTAGCCCGGTGACCGGCCCCTCCGCTTTGCCGATACGGATCGTAATTGAAGCCTGACCAAGCGCAGCACACGTGGTCAAGGAGAGAGCGAGGAACACCATAGGTGTACCAAAGTTCCGCATAGACGATTTCTCTGTGTCGAACCCCAACGCTCTGAAGTCTATACCAGACTCTGACACCTGTTAATCCCGAGCAAGGGAACAGGCAATCGTTCATCCGAACCGCCTGCGAAGTCCCGTTTTGAGTAAGTTCGGGGCAAGGCGATCTGGAGGCTAGTGCTCTGACTGGGAGCTGCCGCGACCCGTCTTCTCTCTGATTGGTGTCGGCGATTTTCGACGTTGATAGACATCGCTCTCATTATTTGATTCTGTGGAATGTTCTGCTCTATCGAGTCTCATCGAAGAAGTGGACAAACTCGTGAAGAGTGATTCTGCTCGCTCTGAAAGCGGCAGCCCATCGCTCACGATAACTGCGCGGCTCCCGCTCGCGCTTCCTCCACCCGCGTGAAATCTCTCCCCGCAGTCAAGGACGCAGTAAAGACAGAGAGGAAACCGCTTGAAACGGCCCAATTGCAGAGGTCTGCCCTTTCCGTTGGCCTCCACCTGCGCGCTGGCGGGCTTGCTGTTAAGCCGCCACGGCCGTCCTGTCGCGGGCCTCATCGTGCAGCGGGTCGATCCGGTACCACGCAATCCGCATCGAGCCGCCGCCTTCGGTCTTCTCGGCGATTGTCGCGAAACCTGTTGGCGCAGCCCCCGAATATGTCGGTGCCGAGAAGACCAGCAGCAGCCCCAGCGTCAGCCCTGACGTGCCCCACCGCTAGCACCAGCACCGCTGAGTAGACGGCTGCTGCGGAAAAAACGACGAGCTTCTCCGAGAATCATAGGACGACTCCCACTGACATCGGCTCGCGACGGCCGCTGCTTTGGGCCGAGTTTCCGAGCGCAACGACGTGGCAGATCTTTCGAAAAATAGAGTATGCTGCGGGCATCCCGCTGGATATTTTGTCGGCAGCCAGGGAGCAAGCCGAGCAATCGGACCTGCAACGGGTTTCTTCTCAACGCGCCCTGCACCTCGCATCTTCCATCGGTGGCCTGGCATATGGAGGAACGGACAGACTTATCTTCGGCAGGCTGAGTTACGAACAATTGGAAGAACGAGGCATATGTCATCACAAAATGGCGACAAATCGAGATTCAACAGGTTAAGGAAACAAAAGCTTCGCCGCCGCGAACTCATGGCAAGGCTGGCGACCCAGTCGGCGGCCAGTGCAGCGCAGTTAGGCAAAACACCACCTGCAAAGATGGCGCAGCGGTAGCTGCAGAACACGCTCCTTCACCAACACCTTCGATGGACAACGGCTCGTTTAGAGCTTGCCTTCCATGATCGTTTGCGCCATGCTTGCTCCTCGCCGAGCCGGGACCCACCACTTACCGCGAACCCCGTTTGGTGACTCAATCTTCGCTTGATGCGGGGAGAACACCGCATTAAGGAATAGCGGCCACCGACACCACAAGCTGGGTTGAACTCGATAACTCAACATTCTTTCTCGCCTGCGTGAGCGTGGCGGAGAAGGAGTCATTAGGCGAGCCGGAGAGGGTGAGTCCCACAATAGTGTGCGGACCGCGGGTTTGGTTGTTTTCGCCGTTGGTTTTGTTGTCGCCTTGTGTCCCGGTTATGTAAGAACTCGGGTCGTAAGGCTTGTCGTCGACACCGAACGTAGGCGAGGTACTGGTGACGCTCATGACCGTTGCCTTGATGGGAATTTCCTTGCCATTCTTGATCTGAAGCATATCGAAAGTGAGGACGAGGATGCCGTCGCTCTTCTTCTCCGAAGGTGCGATGGAATCGATATGACCCAGAAGAGTGGACCCCACGGGAACCCGGGTCCCATCGCTGAGCACGGTCGCAGCCGTGGCCTTGGCAGTGACTGGATCTCCAGTCTTGGCTTTCTTTGAATCAATGGTTTTCTCAATGCTGGCCATAACATTGACCATCATTATGACGTGCGATGGAGCGGCCCCATCAGTTTGGCGCGAGTTCGAAGTTTGCGCGACGACATACGAAGATGAGGCGAGAACAACCGCTAAGACCAAGAGGGTAGTTTTCTGCTTGAACATGATACGGAACTTCCTCTCGTAAAGCACTATTCGGCGTCGACCAACAGCTGATCTTAAAGGCCTCTGAGGGGTGCGTTCAGCTGCTTAAATCTCTGTGGCAACGCTCCGAAGGTGAGATTGGACTGCACTTGGCAAGCCTGCGTCAATCGAGTCAACAGGTCACTCAACAGGAACCAAGAAGCGGTAACCACGCTGCGCCACGGTCTGGCTTCCATGCCGCCATCGCCGGTGCTAAGATTCTGTTCACCCTGGAGGTTGATTATGCCCACCTTCTTGTGCGGTCATGGGAACTGGCACCTTAAGGATGGATTCGCTCGCGTGCCCACAGGTACGCAGGTTACGTTTTACACGCAGAACGCGAAAACTTTGTATCTGCAGGAAGCTCTAAAAATTCTCGACGGAACCACGCAGTTCACAGAGGGTCAGCGCGACGTGTACAAGACGGGGCAGGCGGTACCAAACATGACTCTCTCGGATGGCGGCGCGGATTGGAGAGCCAAGTTCGAATTGGCTGCCAAGAGTCAG
The DNA here is from genome assembly GCA_049588475.1 of Silvibacterium sp. GTDB lineage: Bacteria > Acidobacteriota > Terriglobia > Terriglobales > Acidobacteriaceae > Silvibacterium. The sequence goes on from JBAVYX010000097.1 coordinate 6,658, forward strand.
ACGGGCCCCTATAAGCTGGTCTTCGCCGACGAGGGCCATCCCAAGAAGCTTTCGGAAATCATGACTTTTCTGGAGGGTGAGGAACTGGTATGGGTGGCCTGTCGCGCGGTGCGTTTGAACAAGGTTTCTATGATGAAAGGCCAAGAAAGAGTGTTTGTGGGAGCGAAGTTGGGGGTGAATGTGAGAGAAAACCCGACGACCTTTTTCTCCGCGTACGTTACAAAGGGGATGGCAGCGCCAACGAACATCAACAAGGAGGAGTTTCGCGGCTTCATGCCTGCGGGTTGGAACGCGCCGAAACCTGGCAGCTAAGCTGGAATTTCGTAAAAATCCATAAGCGAGAGGTTTTCGATCCATTGAAAGGCGCTCTCTTGGGTTGCGGGAGGATTACCGCTACTAGCTCCGCGCCACCGCCAGCGATGTCTGCCCGCATGTCGCAGGACGGGCACTTTGATTGTGGCAGACGACGTTTAATCCGGGAAGCGATCGCTACGTACCTGTATCGTCGGCCACCTTTCCTTAACCCAACGGTAAAGTACGTGTAGGCGGTGAAACGCCAGGTTGCCGGTGATCTGGGCAGAACCGTGCGCCGACAGGCGGTTAGAGGATTCCCAGGCGATCCAGGATAAAGTCCGCGCGCTCCTTCACTGAGACACAGGGGAGATCGATCAGGAAATAGCCGAATCGTTAGAGATCGCTCAAAGGTTGTTGCCAAACTGCGCGCCACGGGAAACGGCAGCGTGCGCTCGTCATCCGTGCGATATACCTCCTCCCCGGAGCGACGAATACGCGAGAGTAGTAAGGATAGAGGCGGGCAGCATTCGCTTGTGCTCCGAACTGTGTGTCCTTCTGAACTCACAGCCTAACCCACGATCAGCGCATCGGCGCCGGTCACTCCATACTGACTGTTAGCTATGTTCGAGAATTACTCCTGTTTTACCCGTAAATTCGGAAGCCGCCCAAATCGCTTCAGACAAAGCCGACTTCGCGTTCCTGATTCTCTGATGGGTATGCACAGAACTATTTTCCAGATCCCTCGTAGGCTGTATGAAGTGGGAGGAAGACGCGGACGGTCGTGCCGTGCCTCTCCGATTCGCTATCGCTCTCGATGCGGATGTGTCCCCCGTGCCCCTCGACAAATTGCTTTGCGACGAATAACCCAATTCCTGTGCCGACCGTAGTCCGCGTCGTGAAGAAGGCGTCAAAAACCTTCGGCAAATCCGTCGGTGCAATTCCTACTCCATCATCTTCAACCGTCAGGACAACGCCATCCCCCGGACTCGAAACATTGCTAACGGAAAGCAAGAGAGTTCCGCCCTCGCACATGGCGTAGATTGAGTTCGCAATCAAGTTGGAGATTACTTGCATGATCTCGCCCCGGCGAAGCATGATCTTTGTCGAAGGAGCGATCGATCTTCTTACGGCGATGCCGGCAGCGGTGCAGCGCGGTTCGTAGATGGTGAGCGCATGCGCAGCGATATCACTAACAGATGCCAGACTCGCAGCGGCGAACTCGCGATAGTACCCCAGTGTTTGCTTGGCGATATGAGACACACGTCCGATTTCCTCTTCCGCCGTGTCCAGAAAGCCGCGCCCTTCGTCGTCTGTGATCTTTGCCCGCAGCAGATAGAGCAGGTTCGTGATCGCTTCAAGGGGATTATTGACCTCATGCGCGATTGTCGCAGCCATGCGCCCCGTCGCCGCGATCTTCTCTGCTTGTAGCAGGGATTGCTCGATTCGCTTGCGGCTTGAGATATCGCGAAGAATCTTGGATGCTCCAATCACCCGGCCCTCCTCATCCTTGATCGGGGAGACGGTCAGCGACACGTCGAGGAGCCTTCCGTCCTTGGTGACACGGACTGTCTCGAAGTGTTCGATTCGTCGCCCGGCGCGGATGTTTTCTATGATCGTCTTTTCGTCGGAGTGAAGGTGCTCCGGAATGAGCTTGAGAATCGAAGCGCCAATCATCTCTTCCGCGGAATAGCCGAAGACCCGTGTCGCAGCATCGTTCCAACTCGTGATGATGCCGTTCAAGTCTTTGCTCACAATCACGTCGTCCGAGGATGCGATGATCGCTGCGAGTTCACCAGAATGTTTCGCACTCGCTCGCGCGCGCTCTCCGCTCTCACGAAGTTCCTGGGCAGCGGTCATTTCACGAGTAATGTCCTGGCAAACTACGAGTACCCCCAGCACACCTCCGCCTCCTCCGAAGATCGGACTATAGCTGTAGGTCCACCGGATGTCCTGCAACCTCCCATCTCTGACGATTGGAACGACGGTGTTTTCGTGAAATACCGTCTCTCCATTCTTCATGACCTGTTTGAGGTTGGGGCCAACGATCTGCCAAGCATCCCACCAGCACTCCTCGGCTGTCTGTCCCAGACCTGAGGGATGTCGCTCAGCGAGAAGAGGGATAAAAGCATCGTTATAGAGCTGCACCAACTCCTTACCCCAGAAAACCAGCGAGGGGAAAGCGCAGGAAAGCATGAGATTTACGGACAGAAGGAGGGCTTCGGGCCAATCTTCGATCGGTCCAAGCGGAGTTGAACTCCAATCATGAGCCCGGATCAACTCAGCCATTCGATTCTTACTGCGTATCGGGCTTTCTAAATGACTTTTGGTTTTGTGATGAACTGACGGTTCCATTGGAATTGAGCAGCGTTGAAAGACTCAAACAGCTTAGTTGAATTGGGGCCAACAGCAAAGCCTAAACATTCCACGAAGCCGCTCGGCGGAATACTCCTGATAAGCCGCTTCAACCAGTAATTCCCGCCTCCGTGCAGCAATGTCGTGCTTCGATGATCAGTTGGCGAATGGCCTTATCGCTCATTGACGTAGCCACTTCTCCGTACAGTCGCCAACTCGTACAGTTGGCTTTCGGAAGCCAGCGACAGTTGCCTGACGTGCCGATGTAGTTTCCGGTTTGTCGATGATCCGACAGCGATTCAAATCCAAAACCATTTTGAAACCCTTTTGTGAGAACTTATGCGATTCGATTCGTATTCGAGAATCGTGGCAAGCGTCGTTAGAAATGGAATACGATCCCCGGCAGAGGAAAATGGATTGATTCGCCATAGCGGCACCTTCACTGGGACGTCCTCGTTGATAGCCGTGTTGGCGGTATCCTGCCTACAGATCACGACGTTAGCTCAGGCCACTTCCACACAAGCGGCGTCCAATGCGGAGGCAAAGGTCACTGCCATCATGGATGACGTCCTTAAACGTGGTGAAGGGCAGGTGGGAGATGTGAAGACGAACACTTGGGTGCCTCCATCACGGGTGTGAGGGCGTAGATGTTGGGCCTGTTGTTGGGATGCGGATTTATGCAATGAATTTATCGGGACGTAACACTAGAATCGCAGCATGAATCGCCGCACACTTCTCCAGTCCATTCCTGCGCTGGCTCTGCTCAATACCGGCGCGCTCGCCCAACCGATCGGAGATGTTGTCTACGAGCTCCGCATGTACACGGCCTACCCTGGCAAGCTGAATGACCTGCTGACGCGCTTTCGTTTTCACACTGTCGACCTGTTCGCGCGCCATGGCATGCGAAGTATCGCTTACTGGACCGTCCTCGATCCTATTGGGAACGAGCCCAGCCTCGTCTACATACTGGCCCATGCAAGCCGGGCCGCGGCGAGCGTGAGTTGGAAGGCCTTCGAAGCCGATCCGGAATGGCAGAAGGTGCGTACCGCCTCCGAAGCTAATGGGAAATTAGTCAGCAACATTCAATCGCTCTTTCTCCAACCCACTGACTTCTCTCCCGTACTGAAGGCTTAAAGGGAAATCGCCCCGCGTTCTGTAGAGCGCGGGGCAGCGTGAGTTGTATTGCTTGTTCTTAATGTATAGATGCCAGCTGGCCGTTGGGGTTTTCTTGGATTCGGACTATTCGGATGGCGATGGGCGTGCGTTTGCCAGCTCCTCAACGTGTGCCCCGCGACGAGGCACCCCATTGAAAGGCCGGGCGAACAGCAAGGTAGATGCGGGAAGCATCGCTGGCTTTAATGCGCACCGAGAACCAACTCATTCCGAGTATTCTTAATCGAACAACTCGAGGTCTACCGCGATGCACTCCATTCCACTCTGGCTCTTGTTCTTTTCGCTCTTCCTCCCGCGACTCACGTTGTTGTATGCATTCTTTGTGCACCAGGTACCTTATGCTCATTTGCCTGATCTGGCTGCCCTCGTCATGTGGGTGCTCATCCCGCGGGTATTGATACTGATCTATATCTACGTAAACCTTGGATTGGATGTCTGGTTTATTGTTCACCTCGTTGCATTGATCTTGGTTTGGGGTGGAAGCGGCCATCGAGCCTCGAGAAGATGGGACTGAGGCGCTCAGGACGAGCGCCCCCTTTTTCAAGCAAATGACGATGATGTGAAGCCGACTACCGACGACATAGTAACCTGCCGAAGATGCGGACGTCCGCTGGAACGGCGAGCTCGCCATAGATTCTGGGAACGGGATCCATTTCCTCTCGTGGGCGTACCCATGGCAATGCTGGGATTGCCAAATCACCTACTATAGGCGAGCACGAAACACCGTTAAGGCCGCCGGCCGCTAGCTGGCACCTTCGGTGGATGTTCAACGCAATGGCACCCGCAGATCTATCCATCTGGGGGTGCTTTTCATTTGTGTCGGGACTCTCCTTCGCCAGCTTCGATTTCAAAGGGGCTGACTGCGTGGGACCCAGCGTCCCGCAACCAAAGTCGTCAACATGGGGTCGTTCCTCGGTATGAGAAGCGCAATTTGGTAGAAGACGGCTTTACCAAACCCCCTTCCCGGATTAATTTCTCCAAGTGCTTCAACCTGCGTGAGCCTGTTTACGAATCAGTAAATCAGTAAACTGGGTATCCATTTGACTCAGGTAGGCCCAACCTGTAGTGTTCGGGGCCATGGAAGAGGATTATCCGCGAACGCTTCTTGAGCTTGAGCGGCGTTTCAGCACAGAGCAGGCCTGCCGGGAGTAC
>JBAVYX010000098.1:0-3593 GCA_049588475.1 Silvibacterium sp.
GCGGCTCCCAAAGCCTGGCGAACCGCCATCTCCCGTCCTCGCGCGCTGGCGCGAGCCAGCAGCAGATTCGCGACGTTGACGCAGCTGATCAGCAGGACCAGACCCACCGCGCCGAAGAGCAGTATGAGCGATTGGCGAACGTTGCCGACAAGAGTCTCGGCCAGGGGAGTGATGTGGAGAGTCCACGCGCCTTGCGCCGGATAATCCGCCGGATATTGCTTCTTCAACGATGCGACCAGGGCATCGAGGCGCCCCTGCGCGGCCTCAGGCGACCGACCAGGCTGAAGGCGCGCAATGATCTCGAAGGGGAAACGCGTGCCGCGCATCGGCGGGGGAGCCGGGTCGCCGAAAAATCCGCACGCCGCCCACAATTCGGTATTGACCTGCTCGCTGGTTTGGCCCTGGTCGCGAAAGCTGGCGGGCATAACGCCGACAACATGAACGGGATCGTTGTCAATGCGGAATGTCTTGCCGATAATGTGCGGGTCGGCTCCAAAAGCGCGCTTCCAGAGCCCATCGCTGATGACGACTTCGTTGTTGAAGCCGGGTGTTGCGTCGTGCGGATCGAAGGTGCGTCCCAATTGCGCGTCGATGCCGAGCACCGCGAAGTAGCCCGGTGTGACCGACTTTCCGGCGATGCGCGTGGGCTGGCCGCTGCCGGTGAGAGTGTCGGTGCCGAAAAAGGATAGGGACACATTTTGGAAGATTCCCGAGCTCTGAAGGTCTCTCAACTCAGGGATGGAGAGTCCTATGTCGTGCGCGCCCACGCCGGGAAGGTTGGCTTCAATTCGCACCAGTTGGCTGGGGTTGGGGTAGGGCAAAGGATGCAGCAGGATTGCGTCGATAACGCTGTAGATGGCGGTGGTGGCTCCGACGCCGAGGGCCATGGTGGCGATGGCGATGAGGGCGAATCCAGGAGCGCGATAAAGCATGCGGAATGCGAAGCGAAGATCGAGCAGCAGATTCTCGAAAGAAGGAAGGCTCTGCTCGGCGTGGTGGTCTTCGCGGATGGCTTCCCGTGCGCCCAACTTGAGAATGGCCTGGCGACGCGCCTCAACCGGCGACATACCAGCGCGAAGATTCTCTTCGGTCTGCAGGGCGAGATGCTCGGCCAACTCCTCACCCAGGCGATCGTCCGCGCGACGCATGGCGGCGAGATTGACCAGACGAATCAGGAACCGCCTCAGCGATCTCATGTCAGATCCTCCGCTTTCACTCTGAAGAAGCGTGCGATGATGGCGGCGGACTGCTCCCAATCCCGGGTCTCGGCCTCTAACTGCCTGCGCCCCGCGGCAGTGAGCCGATAGAAACGTGCGCGGCGGTTGTTTTCCGATGCGCCCCACTGGGAGGCGATGGAGCCTTCGTGCTCGAGCTTGAGCAGCAGGGGATAAAGCGTGCCCTGGTTGAGGGCGAGGAGGTCTCCGCTGATCTGCTCGACCCGGCGAGCAATGCCGTAGCCGTGCAAAGTGCCAAGAACATCGAGCGTTTTGAGCACCATTAAAGTCAGGGTGCCCTGCAGGACATCTGCCTTCTCTTTCATGACGGGCGACATTTTGGTTTCCAACAGGAATGATGGCATGTTTCCTTTTGGAAAAGCAACAGGAAATTTTGCGCGATCTTTCGACGTCAAGTCCAGAAGAACTGTCAGGAAACTGCCGGGAGACTGTTTTATTGAGGACGGCGTAGTTGTGATTTCTAATGAAAAGTCGGCATGCCGACTGGAATCGGCTGCCCGGCCAAGGCAATCAGCGTCGCCATGCGCGTTTGAACTAAGCCTCCGGCGCGGCGGATGCTGCTGCATCGGTGGTTCCCCAGCCTTTTAGGCCGTGTAAGGTTTGGGTCACAAGGAGGCTTTTGTGACCCATCTTCGGCAGAAGATGCTGGATGAGCTCCAGCGTCGCAACTACTCACAGAACACGGTTTACACCTACCTGCACGCGGTTGAAGACTTTTCCAGGTATTTTCACCGCTCGCCAGACAGGTTGGGACCTGATCATATTCGGCAGTATCAAGCTCATCTGTTTCGTGATCGCAAGCTTCAAGCGGGAACGATCACATCGTATGTTGCGGCCCTGCGCTTTCTCTACGTCAAGACACTGCGACGGCCGTATATGCCCGAGCACATCCCATTTCCCAAGCGTCCCAGGCAATTGCCCGTTGTGCTCAGTCCAGAAGAGGTTCAGCGGCTGATCGATTCAGCAGAGAACCTGATGCGCCGCACCATGGTGATGACTCTGTACGCAACCGGCATACGCTGCTCGGAACTGTGCCACCTCAAGGTCTCCGATATCGATAGCGAACGCATGGTCATTCATGTCCACAAGGGCAAGGGTGGTCGCGACCGCGATGTTTTGTTGAGCCCGAAGCTGTTGGAGACTCTGCGCGAGTACTGGCGCTGGATGAAGCCCAGGACCTATTTGTTTCCAGGTACGGTGGACAACTGGCGGGCAGATGTGCCCATTACTCCGAAGGTCGTGTGGAAGGCTGTGAACCAGGCTGGTAAGCGCGCCGGCATCGGCAAGTGCGTTGCGCCTCATTTGCTTCGACACAGCTTCGCGACCCACATGTTGGAAGCCGGTGCTGACCTGCGCACCATCCAGGTTTTGCTTGGCCATGCCAAGATCGGGGATACGGCATTCTACCTGCATCTGTCCCGCCGCCATCTGCAGGCGGTTGCCAGTCCGCTGGAGGCCATCGAGGTTTCGCGTCCCGATGAGGTGAAGCGTTCCAGGAGGCTGATGAAGCGATGAGCCGACCCACCCTCGAGGTGGCCGACATCGTCCGCCGCAGTGGGCAACAGATTCTGGGAAAAGCACAAGTCACACTTTGCATGGGTGCATCGCAAGGTGCTCGATGCCATCGTACGGTGCCGTACCGCGGCACTCGGCGGTCATCGAGATCAGTGCACCCGCTGTGGCCATCTGACCGCCTCTTATAACTCATGCCGCAATCGGCACTGCCCGAAGTGTCAGGGCAACGTGCGCGCAAAATGGCTGGCCGCACGTTCGGCTGAGCTGTTGCCCGTTCCCTACTTCCACATCGTCTTCACTTTGCCGCGCGAACTCTGCGCTCTGGTCCTCCAGAACAAGCGGCTGCTCTACGATCTGCTCTTCCGTACCAGCGCCGCTTCGCTGCTAGAACTTGCTCGCGATCCCAAGCACCTGGAAGCGGACATCGGATTCCTCGGCGTGCTCCATACGTGGGGACAGAACCTCCAGGTTCACCCCCACGTACACTACATCGTCCCCGCCGGCGGCCTTGCCCCCGATGGTTCCAGATGGATCGACTCGTCGCCCCGATTCTTCCTACCCGTCAAGGCACTCAGCCAGGTCTTCTGCGGTAAGTTCTGCACGGAACTCCGTGATCTGTATAACCAAGACAGACTCCAGTTCCACAACTCACTCGAGCAACTTGACTCACTGGGCGCATTCAGCCGCTTCCTCTGGCAACTCGGCCAGAAGGACTGGGTCGTTTACGCCAAGCCACCCTTCGGCGGCGCCGAACACGTTCTCAACTACCTGGCGCGCTACACCCATCGCGTCGCCATCTCCAACCATCGGCTCGTGGCCTTCCAGAACGATCGCGTATCATTC
>JBAVYX010000099.1:0-2088 GCA_049588475.1 Silvibacterium sp.
GTTCTCAGGAGCGTCACAAGCAATGGCGAAGAAATGGTGGGAGTGGGCGATCTCGAATAAGGCCGAAAGCAGCGGGTCGCGGATCACGATGTCGCGGCCTTTGGATGCAGCGGTGACGGGTGCGGGCGGGAGGCCTTCTGCATCGTTGGGCGCTGGAGCTGGAACAGGATTCGCTTGGTAGTGTCCCGAACCGTCTTCGCGAATGAGCAGAATGTAGCTCGCGGGATTGAGCTGCGGATGCTCGAAGGAGAAACGAATCTGCGAGGGGATCGCTGCGCTAGTGGGAGCGGCGTTCGGGGACGGCGAGGCCGTCTGGGACAGGGCGAGGGCGAGAGCGGCGGCGAGCATCATCTATAGGTTGGTTGTTTGGAGCGCGAGCGTCTGGGCATGGTGGATATGGCAGATCGCGATGGCCAGGGCATCCGCGGCGTCAGCCGGATCGGGCACCGAGGTGAGGTTGAGCAGGCGGGCAACCATAAACTGGACCTGCTCTTTTTGCGCGAGGCCATAGCCGGTGACTGTGGATTTGATGGTAAGGGGCGCGTACTCGGCGGTGGGCAGATGGGCAGTGGCCGCGGCAAGCAGGGCGACTCCGCGGACCTGGCCGAGCTTGAGAGCGGACTTGGCGTTGACGGAGTAAAAGACCTCCTCGATGGCAACGATGTCGGGCTGGTGGGCCTCCAGAAGTGTCAGCAGTGTGGTATACACGAGCGCCAGCCTTTGCGGGAGTGGGTCTTTTCTAGACAGCCGAATGCCACCTGCACCCAGCGAGATCAATTGCGAACTCCGCGCGCTGTCACACTCGACGATGCCGTAGCCGGTACACTCGGTGCCGCAGTCGATGCCGAAAACGCGCATGGCGTGAGTCTATCAAGAGAGCGATTCAGGGTGCAGCGTTCGATCAGAATACTGAACTACTTCGAGATTCCTTCGAGAGGTGAACTTGCGCTGGCGTATAGCTTGCGGGGCATCCGTCCGGCGAGGTAGGCCTGACGGCCGGCGAGCACAGCGTGCTGCATGGCCTCGGCCATGAGGATGGGGTTGGCGGCGGCGGCGATGGCGGTGTTCATGAGGACCCCGTCGGCTCCCATCTCCATGGCAAGGGCGGCGTCGGAGGCGGTGCCGACTCCGGCGTCGACGATGAGAGGAACTTCGGTGATGCGCTCGCGGAGGATGCGCAGGGTGGCGGTATTCTGGATGCCGAGTCCGCTGCCAATGGGCGCTGCCAGAGGCATGACGGCGGCCGCGCCAACATCAATGAGCCGTCGGGCAAAGACAATGTCATCAGAAGTATAAGGGAGAACAGTAAAGCCTTCCTTTACGAGTATCTGAGTCGCTTCAAGCGTGGCTTGAACGTCGGGATAGAGCGTTGACTGGTCTCCTATGACCTCAATTTTGACCCAGTCGGAAAGGCCGACTTCCCTGCCCAGGCGAGCATCCCGGACAGCCTCGTCGGCGGTGTAGCAGCCGGCGGTGTTAGGCAGCAAAAAATAACGCTGGGGATCGAGGAAGTCGAGGAGGGACTCTTTGGAGCGGTCGAGGTTCACACGGCGCACGGCCACGGTGACCATTTCGGCGCCCGAGGCTTCGATGGCGGCCTGGGTTTCTGCGCCGTCCTTGTACTTTCCGGTTCCCACGATGAGGCGGGATTGAAAGGCCTTGCCGGCAATGACCAGTGGCTCCATGGGGCTATTGTAATGCGGGTTTCTACCAGATGGTTTTCACTCGTCTTGAGCGGCGGAGGTGCTGGTCGGCAGTGATGAGCGGGATGTTCTCGGCAAGGGCGGTGGCGGCGAGGATGCGATCCATAGGATCGCCGGGAAAGTCTGCAGGGAGCCGAACCGCAGTGAGAGCAACCGAAGGACTAAGGCCCTGATCAAAAAACATGCGTAAAGATGATCAAAAGTTCTTCCCTAGACCCTTCGAGGTCGACTCGTCCTCGGTGGATAATAGGGCTATTTCGTAGAGGGAAACAGAGGAAAGCGCCATGCCGAGGCCTCGCCTCTACTCATCCGCCTCTACTAATTTCGATAGCAGAAACAGCCATCCGGGAAATCTTGGCTGGATCTAGAGCGAGCCAGTGCGACG
>JBAVYX010000100.1:0-69518 GCA_049588475.1 Silvibacterium sp.
TGCGGGCATTTCTGGACGAGCTGGACGTGGCGTCAAGGGGGGGAGCGGAGAAAGAGTACGCCATGCTCCTGGATTTCGCTCGCGGCCGTCAGGAGGGTCTGGAAGCGATCGACGCATCCAGCCGTGGCTACTGGCTGGAGCAGTATCGCCGCTCCGCCTTCGAATTCGACTCACAATCGGTCCGTCCTTACTTCCCCTACGAGCGCGTGGAGCAGGGCGTGCTGGCAACGGCAGCGAGGTTGTTTCAGGTGGAGTTTCGGCGGGTGACCAACGTCCAGGCATGGCATCCCGATGTGGTGACCTATGAGGTGTTTGAAGAAGGCTCATGCCGCCGGGAGGATCGGGCAGCGCTAATCGGCCGCTTCTATCTCGATATGCACCCGCGGGAGGGGAAGGACAAGTGGTTCTCCGCGCACCCGCTGATTCCCGGAGTTTTCGATCATGGAGAGGGAGAGCAGCATGTGTCCCAGCGGATTCCGCAGGCGGCGCTCATTTGTAACTTTCCGGGCGGCAAGCCGGGAGAGCCGGGGCTGATGCAGCACTCCGATGTGGTGACCTATTTCCATGAGTTCGGGCATCTGATGCACGCGCTGCTAGGAGGCCACCAGAGATGGGCGGGGTTGAGCGGTATCGCCACAGAAGGCGATTTCGTCGAGGTTCCCTCGCAGATGCTGGAAGAGTTTTTTCGTGATCACCGATTGCTGGCTACGTTTGCGCATCACCACGAGACAGGGGAGCCGATCCCGGCGGAGCTGGTAATGCGCATGAACCGGGCAGGAGCCTTTGGCCGCGCCGACTGGGTGCGCACGCAGCTCTTCTACACCACCTACTCCCTGCTCATGCATACGGAAGACCCAGCCACACTTGACCCGAACGAACTATTCCGCTCGCTCTACACGCGCTTCCTGCCGTATACGTGGATCGACGGCAACCGCATGTATGCAAGCTTTACGCACCTGGTGGGCTATTCATCGAACTATTACACCTACCTCTACGACAAGGTCATCGCGCTGGACTTTTACAGTCAGTTCTCGCGGATCAATCCCCTGGACGACTCTACTTCAATGAAGTATCGCCGCACGGTGCTCGACCCAGGCGGATCGATTCCCGGGAAACAGCTCGTCCTGCATTTCCTTGGCCGCAACCAATCGACGGATGCCTTCACCGATTGGATCGGCGAGGAGTTCCAGGCTTCGGCGTCCGTGTACGACTAAGCCTAAAGCCAATACTTAGCCAAGTTGGTTTTATTTTGGCTAAATCTCCCTAGAATATAGCCATCGCTTCGCACTCCGAGCGGGCGACGCTTTCCAACTCGCGGCGGCGTTTATGGGTGATGCAGAAGCCAACGGGACGTCCCTTCATTTCGGGAGATAAGAAATTGCTTGAGACGGCATCAGATGCGTTTTTCGCACGATCAGGGTCTAAGTTTTATCGATTCATAGCGAATAGGAGAGAGCCATGCCAAGTGCCGCCGCCGGCCTATCCGGTTCCACGATTCTCAAAAACGCGCTTGCGGGCAAATGGGCGCTGGTAACAGGTGCGAGCGCCGGCATCGGTGAGGCGCTTGCCGTCGAACTCGCTGGGGCAGGGGTACATTTGATCCTTACGGCGCGCCGTGCCGAGCGGCTACAAGCGCTGGCAGAGCGCCTGGGCAGCAAATACAAAATTCAAACTCAGGTGATCCCGGCCGACCTTGCCGATCCGGATGCGCCGCAGCTTCTCTTCGACGCTACCGAAGGCCGCGGTACAGCCGTGGACATTCTCATCAACAACGCGGGCTTCGGCTATTACGGCGAGTTTGTCAACGGGGACGCCTCCTGGCAGCGAACGATGGTCGACGTGAACTGTGCTACTGTGGTCCATCTGACGCGGTTGTTTGTGCCGCGCATGATTGAGCGCCGAAGGGGCGACATCATGATCGTGGCCTCGACGGCGGCTTATCAGCCGGTGGCGTACATGGCGACTTATGCAGCGACCAAGGCCTTCGACCGGATGCTGGCCGAGGCGCTGGCGGAGGAGACAGCCCGTTTCGGCGTCCGGGTGAGCGCGCTGTGTCCCGGCCCGACCGAGTCGGAATTCGGAGAGGTCGCGGGAGCACGCACGGACGAGAGGCGTAAGTACCAATCAGCGCAGGAGGTTGCACGCCTCGGGCTCGAAGGCATGGTCAAGGGCAAGCCGTGGGTGATCCCCTACGCTGGAGGGCGGATTCAAGTTTTCATGCAACGTTTTGTGCCACGCCGGACGGTTACCGGAGCGGCAGAGCGGATGTTCCGGCCGGTTAGCGTAAAGGACGCGCTGAAAAAATAAATCCGCGGGTGGTGTCCGAGACACAGTTCGGCGTGGCTTATTTGTCTTGCGGTTCGTAGATTTTCACTCGCGTCCAGTAAGTCTGGTTATCCCAGTTGATATGGTTGCCGTCGGCGGTGATCATTCCCTCGATGCGCAGGCCGTTCCAATCGCTCGTCACGTGTCCTGTTCCGTCGACTATGCCAGTGCCATTGCCACCCTGCCCGTTATTGAGCTGCAGGGTGTCGCCATGCTGCCGAATGGAGCACGGCTGCGAGCGGATGCCATCCGCGTACCAGGTCCCGGTCAACTTCGGCCGTGAGTGCGCATAGGATGCGCTGCCCGTAGCACAGCGCAGCCAGTACGTGCCATTCGACCAGTCGATCTGGCTGCCGTCCGGACTGAGCGTACCGGTAACGGATTGCCATCCTGGCGCGACGATGCCCTTCGGTCCCTGGGGACGGCCGATGGAAACGTCGCCGAGCCCGTTATCCAGAGTGAGAAAGGTTCCGGTGTCGGTGATGGTTGCGTGCTTCGTTGGATCACCCTCTCCACACCACACACCCAGGAAGGCCCGGGCCTCGGACATGTCCGAAGGAAACTGCGCGGCCTCCTTCATACTGCGCTGGAGGCTGGCAGAAACCTGTGGGATGGGAAGGACAGCTTCCGGCGGCGCGCCGCCCCATTGCCAGAAGTTCATCCACGCCGCCTTGGCGATGAACGCGGAACGCTCAGGACTGGGAAATCGCTGGGCATAGGGGACAGCCCAGCCGATCTCCAGGCCACCAATTTGCGCCGGCAGATTCTGGGGCACTCCGGTGCGCTTTTCAATGATCGACGGATCTTCGCGACCGGAGATCGAAAACTTTGTCAGACGGTGGATCGCTCCGTCATTCATGGCGTAGAGGTCGAGCCCGTTTGCCGCGCCCAGCTCGGCTAACATCACAAGTGGACCGAGAGCGTAGAGGTGATAATGCTCCGCCATCGCGGCGCGGTTCATCTCGGCAGTGAGCGATCCGTCGGGCTGGATTGCGTCCACGCCCATGTGATACGTCGCAACGCCCCAGAGAAAAGCATCCACGTCATCGTCGGCGATGCCCTGCGCTGCGACTGCGAGTCCGGCCCAGTACATGTGGTTGTTCCAGGCATCGCTGCCGGGCCGGGTACGCTGGAGGTCAAAATATTCGCGCACGCGGGTGGCCAGCTTGCGAAACCATTTCTGGATATCGGCGCCCTGGTCTGGAGTTCCTTCCCCGCTGTTGCGCACCTTGAGGTACGCGATCGCCGCCCCGCTCAGCAGCCAATTCTGCAAATAGACGCCTTGGAAGCTCGGCATTTTGCCGGTCCAGGCCTCGGCCTTTGCTGCAGCGTCGAGCAGCGAATAAACGCATGCCGCCGCGGCCCGGCCGCCGGTGCTGAGCCATGTATCGGCAGCGCCGGTGGAGTATTGTCCCAGGTGAGTTGGGCCTTCTGCGGCGGCGTTGAATGCTGCGAGCTTCTGTGGATCGATGACGGAAGCGTGCTTGTCAGTGTAATAGCTGTCGACAGACAGAGTGATTGCAAATTCAGGAGCATTGCGGCACTTGTATGGCGTATCGGTTGGCGTGATCGTCACGCCGTCCCACGGAGAACGCAGCCTTTCAGCGTGCGCGCTCGCCGCGATGCACACTATCATTCCCGCCACGACAGGCCAGCTTTTCCAAAGGCGACGGAGCATTATCGCTATCTTACCCTTCCGTGCCCAGCCGAGAAGCATACCAGCACATCCTCTACTAAAACGTTTGAGTTTGACGACTCTCTTTTAACGGATTTACGATTGCCGAGCTTTCTGTAAAGTGACAGAAGGAAGATGCTGCGGGTGCTTTCCGCGTTACACACAAGGAGAATCATGAAGTTTTCGAGGTTCGGCGGACCTTTGCTCGTCGCTTTCTTTTTCGCAGCGCTGCTGTTGGCACCAATTTCCCAGCTTCAGGCTCAGCAACCCAGTCATCCACCACGGCAGCATCACCCTTGGGACGACAAATCTCTTTCGCCGGACGAACGCGCCGCCCTTGTCATCAAGGAAATGACCCTCGACGAGAAGATCCAGCTCGTCCATGGCACGGGATGGGGAGCGCTCCGCGAAGGCGATCCAGTCCCCACCCGCTCAAATCTTGGCGCCAGCTTTGTTCCGGGTATCGACCGCCTGGGCATCCCGGACATCAATATGGCCGACTCAGCAGTTGGAGTGCGTATGGCTGCTCCGCAAAGCCGGTATGCCACGTTGCTGCCATCGACGCTGGGCGCAGCTTCAAGCTGGGATCCTCAGGGTGCGCAACTTTATGGCGCGGTGATCGGACGGGAATTGCGCGCGCAGGGCTACAACATGTCGATCGGCGGCGGCGTGGACATTACGCGTGAGCCGCGCAATGGCCGCAACTTCGAATACGCAGGCGAAGATCCGGTCCTGGCGGGAACGATGACCGGCAACCTGATGAAGGGCCTGCAGGCACAGCAGGTGATGGGCGACATCAAGCACTATGCCTTCAACGATCAGGAGACGGGCCGGGATATAGTGAACGCCAACATCGCTCACAAAGCTGCACGGGAGAGCGATCTGCTCGCCTTCCAGATTGCCATCGGCATCGCCGAGCCCTCGGGCGTGATGTGCGCCTACAACCGCGTGAACGGCGACTACTCATGCGAGAATGACTGGCTATTGAATCAGGTCCTGAAGAAGGACTTCGGCTTCAAGGGATGGGTGCTCTCTGACTGGGGCGGGACGCACAGCACCGTGAAGGCCGCGCTGGCCGGTCTGGATCAGGAGATGCCGGAAGACATCTACTTTGGTCCTGCGCTCAAGGACGCTGTCGAAAAGGGACAAGTCCCGATTTCGCGCATTGAGGACATGGACCATCGCATTCTGCGTAGCATGTTTGCCGCAGGCGTGATCGACAATCCGCCGATGCCGCGCTCGGTGGTCGATCCCTTCAAGGGTCTTGAAGATGCGCAGCATATCGCCGAAGAGAGCATTGTGCTGCTGAAAAATTCGGGCAACCTGCTGCCGCTCAAAGCGCCGGGATCGATTGCGATCATTGGCTCGCATGCGGATAAGGGCGTGCTGTCGGGTGGAGGGTCGGCGCAGGTGGATCCGCCGGGCGGCAACGTGGCCGATCCGCATCCAGGCGGAGCGCGCTGGGGCGAGACGGTGTATTTCCCGTCGTCGCCGATGAAGTACATCCAGAAGCATGTGCCCGACGCGAAGGTGGTGTTCAATCCGGGGACTGATAACGCTTCGGCCGCTGCGCTTGCAAAATCTTCCGACGTGGCAATTGTCTTTGTGAATCAGCCGATGTATGAAAGCCACGATGCGCGAACGCTCTCGCTGCCCGACAACCAGGATGCGCTGGTGAGCGCAGTGGCGGCGGCGAATCCGCATACCATTGTGGTGCTTGAGACGGGCGGAGCGGTGACCATGCCGTGGGCCGATCAGGTGGCGGGCATTCTCGCCGCGTGGTATCCGGGCATCGGCGGCGGACAGGCGATCGCGAATTTGCTCTTCGGCGACATGAATCCTTCGGCAAAGCTCCCGGTGACGTTTGCACAGAATGACTCGCAGCTGGCGCATCCGGAGGTGCCGGGCATTGACCTCAAACCAGTGCAGATCCAGGTGCCTACGGTCATGCGCGGCCAGCGAATCATGCACAACGAGAGGCGGCTGCCGCCGTTCGACGTCGATTACAACGCCGAAGGCGCACGCGTGGGCTACAAGTGGTTCGAGTCCAAGAATATTCAGCCCTTGTTTCCTTTTGGTTATGGGCTGTCCTACACAACCTATGAATACTCAGGGCTCAAAGTGGACGATAAGGGCCACGAAGTTACTTTCAACGTAAAGAACACTGGCAGCCGGGCCGGAACCGAGATTGCCCAGGTTTATGCCACGCTGCCGGCTGTCGCGGGTGAATCCTACAAACGACTGGTAGCCTTCGATCGCGTCGCGCTCGCGCCGGGAGAATCAAAGACGGTCACACTCAAGATCGACCCGTTGTATCTGTCGGTCTTCGACGAGCAAAAGGATGGCTGGCAACTGCTGTCTGGAGACTACAAGATCCTAGCGGGACCATCGTCGAACGAAACACCGCTCACCGCAACCTTTCATCTCTAACAAGTAGTCAGAAGTAGGTCGGAGAACGGCATCCTCAGTGAGGGTGCCGTTTTTGTTTGCCTGCCTAAGCGCGGCTCGGGTAGACTCCCTGCCGGGCTGTTGAGCCCTTAAATTCAGGAGGCAGATGAAGATGAGCAAAGACACGATTTCACGGAGGGATCTTTTTGGTGTTGGCATTGGAGCAATGGCGACAGCGGGGCTGGCTCCCCTGGCCTTTACGAAGCCGGCTTATGCGGCTGGAAGTGGTGGTCTCGGCGGCGCCTCGCCGGATGCCGAGGCGGAGAGCTATCTCAACTCGATCAACCAAGCAATCGCGTTCCAGGAAATGATGATGGATGCGTATGCGACGGGCAATACCGTGCGGCTGACGCAGAGCTATTCAGACGGCGGCCTGGAATCGACCTCTTTTACCTATGACAACGCGGTCTCGATCCATGCTTACTTGCTACACGGAGATCTGGAACGAGCGGAGGTGCTGGGCAATGGATTGATCTATGCCCAGGCCAACAATTTCCCCTTTAACGACGGCAGGTTCGCACAGGCCTACTTCGTCAATGTGCCGACTTCCGACGGGGCTTACATCACTCCGGCGGCGTTTCCGTTTTACTTCTACACCAGCGCAGTGGGCGATCAGGCATGGGCGGGCATGGCGCTGGCGCAACTCTATCGGCGAACCGGTCAGAGTAAGTATCTGACGGCGGCACTTAACGTAGCCAACTGGATCGTCACCAACACTTACAACACTCTGGGAGCGGGCGGGTATTCCTTTGGTACGAATATCAACCAGTTCAACCAGTCGGTTCCGTCGACAAATGGCAAGTCGACCGAGCACAACATCGACACCTATGCCTTGTTCACCATGCTCGTCGAGTTAACCCACAATGGAAACGCGAGCAATGACGCGTCGTGGGCAAGCCTGGCACAGCATGCGCTGACGTTCGTGATTGCGATGTACAACCCGGCGGGTCGGTACTTCTACACGGGCACGCTGGGCGATCAGATCACCATCAATCCCTATCCGATTCCTGAGGATTGCCAGACTTGGTCGTATCTGGCCCTACTTGACAACCGGTACAAGCAGACGATCGACTGGGCGCTGGCGAATCTGCAGACGACCGACACGGCTTCATCTCCGAACAGCAACCTTACCGGCAGCCAGAAGATCTCCGGCATGGTGTTTGACTCGGCGAGTCTCGCTCCAACCATTCCGGGGTGCGATCCGAACGCGGTTTGGCTAGAGGGTACGGCGCATACGATCACGGCCCTGGTCGCGCGGTCCATTGCTGGCCGCGACAATCTACCCACGCTGTTCAAGGACCTGACGACGGCGATTGGCTTTCTGAACCAGATCCAGCTGGCGCAGAACGAGCTCGGAGCCGGGCAAACGGTCAACGGAGCGACGATTCCGCTGGGTGAGGGTCTATTGGCGTCGACGAGCCTGATGGATACCGGGTTCGGCTACACCTATGGCCCGTCGAAGCACATCGGGGCCACAGGCTGGTATCTGATTGCCGCGCTGGGAGGCAACCCGTTCCAGCTGGGATACGTGAGCATTCCACGATAGTGAACGGTACGATTGCTGGGTGAGAGCGCCAGCTCTCCCCCGCATTTCCCACCAGAACGGCGCTAACCCGTCAGGTGAAATTGGATGCATCTCTCTGCTCACCAAACCTGACAGGTGGTCTCTCTAACGCGTCCAGCGACGCGCGCCTTCTGCGCAAAATCCTTGCTGCTGGCTTTTAAGTTTCGCCAGGAAAGCCTGCAGCTCCTCGGGCAGTGGCGCCTTCAGATCAAGCGTCGTGCCGGTTCTAGGGTGAACGAACTGAAGCTCCGCCGCGTGGAGAAAATTGCGGTCGAGCGCGATGGTCTCGAGCTCGGGGTCGGATTTCTTTCTTCGCGCCGTGCTGACGACGGGGATGCGCGTGGGCGCTCCGTAGAGCGTGTCTCCGACGACCGGGTGGCCAATCGATGAGAGGTGTACGCGGATCTGGTGGGTGCGTCCCGTTTCAATGCGCACCGAAACCAAAGTGAAGGTGCCGAAGCGCGATGCGATGCGCTCGAGCACCGAATAGTGCGAAACTGCGGTGCGGGCTCCGGTGTCGCGGCGGGTGGTCATGCGGGTACGACGCACTGTATCGCGGGCGATGGCGGCGTTGATGGTCCCGTGATCTTGCTTGAGATTGCCGTGGACGAGCGCGATGTACGTCTTGCGCATCTGACGCCGGGAAAACATCTCGCCCAGCTTCTGGTGCGCCGCATCGTTGCGCGCCACGATGATAAGGCCACTGGTCTGCTTGTCGAGACGGTGGACGATGCCGGGGCGCAGCGGGCCTCCCGCCGACGAAAGCTGCTGGTAGTGGCTGAGAAGCGCGTTCACTAAAGTCCCGAGGTTGCGTGCATCGTCGGTGGCTCCCGAGCCGGCGTGGACCATCATGCCCGCAGGCTTGTTGATGACGGAGAGGTCGCCGTCCTCATAGAGGATTTCGAGGGGAATAGCCTCGGGGATGGCGCGCAGGGGTGGCGGCGTTGCCTCGCCGGTAATTTCGACGACTTCTCCGCCGTGCAGCCTTCGCGAGGGCCGGGCAGGGGAGCCGTCCACCAGCACTTTAGACTCGGAGAGCAGCAACTGGACGCGGGCGCGGCTTACGCCTTCAAGCTGCGATGTGAGCCACATGTCGAGCCGCTCGCCTGCGTCTTCGGGCGGAACGGTGTGAGTGCTTTGGCTCACGGTTGCGGCTGACCGGGACCGGTGAGCCCCTGCGGCCACACGGCTGAGTTCGGCTCGGGCGCTGGAGCGGGTGGCGCGTTGGGCGGCAAAAGACTGTGCAGAAGAAGCCAGTTACGCAACAGCAATGGCCAGGTGGAAAGAGGAAGAATAGACCCGCAAAGTCCGCAGCCGTGATTAGCGTAGTCGTAGATATGCAACTCGGCGGAGACGTGGGCGCGCACCAAGGCGCGGTAGAAATCGAGACTGTTTTCAACCAGGACAGTGGGGTCTTTGACGGTAGCGAAGAGGAAGGTGGGCGGTGTTTGCGCTTTCACTGCGAACTGGTTCGAATATTCATGCGCGAGCGCGGGATCGGGAGTGGGGCCAAGCAGGCTGCGGCGGGATCCGGCGTGTGCCGCGGGTCCTTCCATGCTGATAACCGGGTATTCGAGCACCATGAAGTTCGGCCTGCACGATTGGGAATCGACCAGGTCTGCGTTTAACTGACCGGTATTTGTATCTGTAACAGTTACAGAATCGCAATGCGTGCCAAGCGATGAGGCGAGATGGCCTCCGGCGGACGATCCCCATACGCCGAGGCGGTTAGGATCGATGCCATATTCAGCGACGTGGCTGCGGATGTAGCGCATGGCGCGGCGTCCGTCGTCGATTGGAACAGGATAACCGTAGGGTTTGACACGGTAATCAAGCACGAAGGCGGCCATGCCCTGCGCGTTGAGCCAGGTGGCGACCTGGAAGCCCTCGTGGCCCATGGCGACATGCTCGTAGCTTCCGCCGGGTATGACCAGAACGGCGGCACTGGTGGAGCGCGTTTTCGGTAGGAAGGCGTACATGCGAGGCTTATCCGCTTCAGCATTACCCAAGGCTCCGGGTGCGTCGCTGGGCCACAGAAATATGGGGGGCGGCACAGCGGCACCGGCCTGCGCGTGGACCATCGAAGTTTGTGCGAGCAAAAGGGTCAGCACGAACAGAGTGCAACCCCTAATCGGGATGAAAGTCATCGGTAGAAGTATAGCCGCCAGCGGCATCTCTTCTTTCGAGCCACGTCGCGGCACCGGCAATGACAGCCACGACGGCAATGGGCTGCGAGAGGCCAAACTGGCTCGCTTCGCCGCAATAGAAGCCGAGGAAGAAGCTGGCCAGACCGTAAAAAAAGAGCCCAGCCCCGGCGACTTCTCCATCCTGCCTGCGGCGCGACAGCCACCAGCTCAACAAACCGAAGATAGCTAGCGACACTGCGGCGCCGTAAAGCTGGACAGGATGCAGCGAGATGCCAAGCGGTGTGCGGTACCAGAGCGCGGCAATGCGGTTGGTGTAGGTGACAGACCAGGGCAGGTCAGCCGGTGCGCCATAGTCGATTCCGGCAAGGAAGGCTCCCATGCGGTTGATGGCCACAGCAAGCGCGACCGCGGGTGCGAGGCAATCCATAGTGCGCAGCAGCGGCAGGCCTTCGGCGAGCGCATAGAGGGTAGCTGCGGCAAAGCCTAGAAGGATACTGGCTGGAGCAATCCAGCGATCTTGAAAACCGGTAAGGCCGAGGATCCAGAACGGATGCTGCCGGAAGGCGCCGAAGTGCGCGGCGACGAGCAGCAGGCGCGCGCCGATGAGCGTGGTGAGGGTCGCGATCAGGCCGAGGTTCCAGAGCTTGTTGTGGTCGAGCTCGAGACGCCGGGTAAAATGCATGGCTGCGAAGAGGGCTGCAACGATTGCGAGCGCGGTGAGCACTCCGTAGGTGGGGATAGCAATGTGCCCGAATTGGAAGAGGCGGGGATGCACTGCGTGGGGTCAGACGCGCCTGGAGTGGCGGTGCATGCGGACGGCGTTTGCGATCAGCAGGGTAACGGCCATTCCCAGAAAGAGCCCTTCGGCGAAGTCGCCCGCGTTACCTCGCCCGCAAGCCACATAGCGCAGAAAAATGCCGAGGACAAGCGCGGCGAGTCCAACGTGGAAGGACCATGACTGTTTTTTACGGATGGTATTCACGCGAAGTCCTGGAGTGAAGTAAAGACCGACCCGCTGGGCCGTGCGGTGGCGCGCCGGTGAACCCGTCCTAAGACGGCGGGAACCCGCCGAGGCTCTTTAGGCATTCCGGACTGGCGGACACTGCACACCGAGCCAATTGTCGAGTCAAGTTCCCTGTTCAATGAATGTTGGTTCAACCAGCGTTAGTCACCGCACCTGCTTTGCAGGCCGGTCTCTGAGAGGGATGCTAACGGGGGTGGGGCCGGAATGCAAGTTGGGGCAGGAAGGCGACCGACTGGCGCTCGTCCTATAATTCAAGCGCGATGAAGATACTTGCGCTGTCCCTGCTTGCCCTGGTTTCTTTGCCTGCCTTTGCCCAAATGGCAATGGATCATCCGGCCCAGCCTGCCAACGCTACCGCTCCCGAGCGGCTGGGCCCTGTGTTCTTTTCTGTTTCGTGCGCGAGCGCCGTGCAGGTGCCGTTCAATCGCGGGGTCGCCCTCCTGCACGACTTCTGGTACGAAGAGGCGAAGCGGCAGTTTGAGGAAATTGCAAAGGCTGACCCTGGCTGCGCCATGGCGCACTGGGGCGTGGCCATGAGCTATTTTCATCAGATATGGAGCCGACCAAACGAGAGCGACAACGCTCAGGGATGGGCAGAGATGCAGAAGGCTCAGTCTCCGGCGGCGAAGACCGCCAGGGAGCGCGCCTACATTGCGGCGCTGAGCGATTTCTATCGCCCAGAAAAGCAGGAGTTTCCGGAGCGCATTCAGGCCTACTCCGATGCTATGGGCAAACTTTACGCCCAGTATCCGGGCGATGTTGACGCGGGCGCCTTCTATGCGCTGTCGCTACTGGCGGCGGCGCCGCCCAACGACACCAGCCTGGCCGCAGAACGCAAGGCAATGGCGGTCCTGACTCCGCTGTCCGCCAAGTATCCCGACAACCCAGGAGTAGTCCACTACATCATTCACTCCTGCGACAATCCCGCGATGGCAACCGAGGGGCTGGCCGCAGCCAACCACTATGGCGAGATTGCGCCATCCGGCGCGCACGCCTATCACATGCCAGGGCACATCTATGCCCGCCTGGGCATGTGGCCGCAGGACATCGAGGCCAATCTTGGCTCGGTGGCCGCCGCGAAAGCCGCGCAGGCAAAATATGGCAGCGGGATCATGGATGAGCCCCATGCCTACGACTTCCTGCTCTACGCCTACATGCAGATCGGGCAAGATGACCGCGCGAAGTGGGTGTTGGACCAGACAGCGACGCTGCTAACCCAGATCGGCTCGATGCCGGCGATGTCGGGTCATCGCATGGCGGGGATGGTCGCGTACTATGGCAGCAAATATCCGGTCTTCTACGCGCTGGAGATGCGGGACTGGAAGTCAGCAGCGGCGCTTGAGCCAGTGGCCGGCTCGCCTCCCGAGGTGGCGACGCTGGCCATATGGGCGCGCGCCATTGCTCATGGGCATCTGCGCCAGCCGGCAGAGGCGAGAGCCGATCTTGCCCGGTATGACTCACTGCTGAACGAGGTCAAGAAGGGCAAGAATTCCTACATGGCCGACGAAACCGGCGCGAAAATCGAGCGGGGAGAGATTCTGGGCTGGGTAGCCTTTGCCGAGGGCAAACAGGATGACGGGCTGAAAAATATGCATGCCGCCGCCGACCTTCAGGACAAGGTTGGGCAGGGCGAGGTCGATATTCCGGCGCGTGAGATGCTGGCCGATATGCTGCTCGACTCTCATCAGCCGCAGCAGGCGCTCGCCGAATATAGGGTTGCGTTGAAGCTGAGTCCCAACCGGTTCAATGGCCTCTACCATGCCGGACTTGCGGCGGAAGCGGTGGGAGACAAGACAATGGCCCAGCAGTATTATGCCGCGCTGCTCAAGTCGACAGATAACGGCGTGCAATGCGCACGGCCCGAGCTCGTGCATGTGAAGAGCTTTGTCTCTTCGACCCAGTTAGCAGCGAAGTAGGGGCGAAAGCATGATCGACGCGAGGGCGATAGTTGGAACGCTTTGATACGGTCTGTTTGTGGAACAGCCGGATCCAAAGAATCCGGCTTCATAGCCGTTTTGTATTAAATCGACGCTAGTGATGATCGGTGTCAAAAGGAGAAATCAGCCAGGGCATAAAGGTCACTCCCGATCCGACAATTGTCGAGCATTTCTTCCCGCCAGGGCCGGTTGCACAATGCCACCAGTTCTCAGTTGCATCGACGGTACCCTTGCCGATGTTGTCGACGCCGACCCCGTTTTTGTCGAAGTCATTGAAATGTGCGTTGATCTGCCCGGTGGGGGCATTGAAGGCAACGTCGATCGCTTCATCGTCAAAGATATTCTGGGAGATGACGGTTCCGGTGATCGGCGCCACGCTGTAGACGTTTATTCCGGTTGGGCCTGACGTTGCCGCATCCAGAGTGTCCTCTCCGTTACTGGAGATGCGATTGCTGACAATCACATTGTCATTCATATTGACTGTCGGCCCCGGTACCCCAGGAGGCAGCGCTGCGTGATTGTGCATCGTCACGCCTGGTAAGCCGTTATCGTGAAGATCGTTGTCGATCACTACGTTGCCTGAGGCTCTGGTGCCCGGGAAGGGAGCGAAGATTCCGACCCCCGCGCCTGCTCCGGGAACCTGGAAGCCATTGCGCGCGACGTCATTGTGGGCGATGGTGTTATCGAATACTCCGAAGGACAGGGTGGCGGAAGGAATCACCGTGGTGGCGGGGCCATGGGACGCGATGGTGATCCCGCAATCGAAGGGATTGTCGTGGACGAAGTTGCCGCTGATGAGATTGTTGTGATTTGTACCGGTTTCATCGGTGATGAGAATTCCCCCCGAATTGTCTTCGACCTCGTTGCGAACGACCGAAGAATGATCTGCCGCCATCAGATGTATGCCCTCGCCACAGTCGTCGCCTTCATTGGTCTCGAACGCGGGTATGCCAGGGCATGTGCCACCGGCAATATCGAGCGACTTATTGTTGTCGACGACATGGTTGACGGTGATGGTGACATTGGAGGCATTCACGATC
The DNA here is from genome assembly GCA_049588475.1 of Silvibacterium sp. Lineage (GTDB taxonomy): Bacteria > Acidobacteriota > Terriglobia > Terriglobales > Acidobacteriaceae > Silvibacterium. The sequence goes on from JBAVYX010000100.1 coordinate 14,161, forward strand.
AGGATGCCTTCGAAGTTCGCATTGTGGATCTTGAAGCCGGATATCACCACACCGGCTATGCCTGCATTGGGAGCAGCCCACATACCGTTGATGAAAATACCGTTCGGCAGCCCGGTCGCGTCGATAACTGGGTGAGAGTCATCGGCCGCAACCAACGAAAGCGATTTGGTAATGACCACCTCCTCCTTATATGTCCCTTGCGCTACCTGAATCGTGTCGCCTGCGGATGCCGCAGCCACGGCCGCAGAGATCGAGGACTTGCAGCCGAATTTTCCTCCAGGGTTTACGCACAGGGTAGCGGCCGCAGCCAGCGTTGAAGCTCCGAATAAGGACAGCAGACCGAGTCCGATGAGATAGCGCACTGAATGGCCATGACTTTCTCCAAGCAGAATGGCTCTCAATTTCTGAAACATGACTTTTCTCCTGATCTGGTTTGCTCCTGTTCAGGAGCGGCGATATATAGGTGGGATTTCTGTGGGCGAATGTGGACCGCCGATGATAGTAGTCCTGCTCGCGTTGCATACACAAGAAGCAAAAGCCCAAATCAATTAATGGTTGTCGCGGGATGCGAACTGCGTGGGGGCCTTGAAGGATTCAACGCCTTAGCTGATTTTGCGCTCTTCGCCAAGCACTGAGTCAAGGAGGCCCGTGAGCGAATGGGCACGATTGCGAAGAGCGTTCCGCGTTTCGTCGGTCGTGCCGGTGAGGGTGTTGTAGCGATGTTCAAGAGTGGCGAGTTCGTCGGCGATGTTTAGTGCAGCGAGGACGGCAACGCGCAGCGAGTCGACCGTTTTCCCGTGAGCAGCGACGGCGCGCATCTTAGCGTCGACGATTTCGGCAAGGTGGCGGATGTAGTCTGGGTCATCTCCCTGCAGGTGGTAGGTCTGGTCGTAGATATCGACCGAAATATAATCGGCGGCGCCGCTTTCAGCGGTTTTGGGGCTTGACTGATCAAATTGCGATCGGGTGGATTCGGTCATCGACGAGCGCTCTCCATAATCAGGCGGTGATCTCGTCGAGGTGTTTGAGCAGGCGCTCGACGCGCAGACGCACAGCCTCGCGTTCCTGTTCGAGAGCTTCAACGTGCGTGGCGGCGTTCGAGCTCTGCTCAATGAGCTCCTGTACCTTGTGTTCCAGAGTCGACACACGCTGTTCGGCGGCGGCGCGGGCCTCACGCTCGCTCTTCACCAGCTCGACCATGCGCAGCACCCGCTGCTCGAGCGCGCTGAAGTCATCGGCTGCAAGGGGAAGTTCGGATTCCTGAAGAGCAATGGTCGACATGCAGGGATCTCCTGGAGCTGCTTTCTTCGCGAAGTATAGCTCCAATGGGCCGGAGGAAATCCGGAAAATCCACATGTGCGCGTGAAGTGTGCCGTGTTGTGCACGCGGGGTTCCGGATCGGGAGCGCCGCGATGTGTCTTAGCTCCGTAGGCGGCCGTCTATCGACTCCATCGCCGCAACGATCTTCCGGGAGAACTCCTGCAATTCTTCTTCGCGAAGGGTTCGTTCCTGCGACTGGAAGACGGTTCCGAGCAGAAGCGAGAAATGTCCTGCGGGCACGGACTTCACGTCGCGAAGGATTTCTTTCGGCGCGAAGCTGCGCAGCTCGGGAAGGTCGAGCGCCTTAAGCGCTTCCTCGATGGTCGCCCAGGAGACCGTGTCAGGAAAGAGCAGCGAGAAATCCCGGCGGACCGCCTGGAAGCGCGAGAGCTCCCGGGTGATGGGTTGGCGCAGCGCCTGTTTGTAAAGGCGGTCGAGGTGGATTTCTCCGACGAAGACGGCCTGCTTGAGCTTGCGGCGCTCGGCTTCGGCTGGATGGAGTTGGCCAAACCAGGCAACCGTGGTTCCGTCCACGGCGGCACGCGCGGAGCGGCCGGGGTGCAGCCACTCAGGCAAGAGTAAGGCGTCGAAATAAAGTGATCGTGAAGAGAACTTTCCGAGCAGTTCTTCTACGCTGCCCTTGAGGTCGTAGAAGGTGACTTTCTTTTGGTCCAGCGCGCTGCCGGTGGCACCGATCGCGAGCGCGGGCTTTTCATCGACCCGCTCAGGGTTGCCGCTGAAAACGGTGCCGATTTCGAAGAGAGCTGCGTCCTCGACATCGCGGTTCAGGTTGAGGGCGAGCATCGACAGCATGCCGGGCACCAGCGACGGGCGCAGCATGCCCGCCTCTTCGCTGAGCGGATTCCCAATAGCCACGGCGGAGTTGGGCTGCGCCGCAAAGAGCGCGGCGTCGGCAGCGGCGCAGAAGGTGGAGGAGATTGCCTCATTCCAGCCAAGAGCAAGCAGCGCGCGGTGGAGGGTAGCCTCTTTTTCTGCGTGTGGCAGCTCGACGACGCTGCCGGCGAAGGCGGGAAGCGTGTTCTGGAACCGATTGTAGCCGTAGACGCGGGCAATCTCTTCGATAAGGTCGATTTCGCGCTCGAGATCGAGACGCCAGCTGGGGAGTGTGACGCTGTAGGTCTCGCTGGCCGGGGGTGCTAACTTGCAGCCGAGGCCGGTGAGGATGGCTGCGGCTGTTGCTGCGGTGATGCCTTCGTTGTCTTCAGTAGCTCCGAGGATGCGGCGGACTTCGCCAAGGCTGAAGACAATGGCGGACCGCTTAGCGGTGCTGGCTTCGGCCTCGGGAATGACAACGTCGGTGAGATCGCCGACTTGATGGCCTCCAGCTTCGAGCAGGATGCGGCTGACTAAAGCTGATGCCACTGGCGGGGCATTGAAGTCGGCTCCGCGTTCAAATCTGTGTGACGCGTCGGTATGGATGAGATGACGCTTCGAACTGCGGCGCACCGTGACCTGGTCAAACCACGCGGCCTCAACAAGAACATTCTTCGTCTCGGCCGTGATCATGGTGTCCCAGCCGCCGATGACTCCGGCGAGACCTACGGCTTTCTTTTCGTCGGCGACTACCAGATCTTCGGGGTCGAGTATGCGTTCAATTCCGTCTAATGTGCGGAGCTTCTCGCCCTTGCGCGCGCGGCGCACGATGATGCCGCCTTCGAGCTTGTCGAGGTCGAAGACGTGAGTGGGCTGTCCGATGGCCAGCGTGCAGTAGTTCGTCGCGTCGACGGCGTTCGAAATGGGTTTCTGGTCGAGCAGGCGAAATCGCTCCGCGACGATGCCGGTGGAGGGCTGAATCTTTACATCGCGCAGAACGCGGGCAGTGAAGCGTCCGCAGAGGGAAAGCTCTTCGATAAAAACGGGGTAGACGGGACCGGGCTGGGGCGCCAGCAGCGCCCCTTCGAGCCGCTTCAACTCCGATCCGTAGATAATCGCAGCCTCGCGGGCGATGCCGTAATGGTTCATGGCATCGACTCGATTGGTGGTGATGTCCATCTCGAAGAGAGAGCCGTCGACACCTAAATCAAAGACACCTTCGACTGCGATGCCGCGCAGCGTGAGGTCATCGGCGAGTTCACGATCGGTTGCCGTGACGCCGGGAACATATTCGCGCAACCAGGAAGAGAGAATCTTCATGCGAACTGATCTTTCATACAAATTGCTCGAGGAAGCGCAGGTCTCCCGAGTACATGAGGCTGATGTCGGTGATGCCGTACTTCATCATGGCGATACGGTCGATGCCCATGCCGAAGGCAAAGCCGCTGATCTTCTTCGGGTCGTAGGCGGGCTGCTTCTGCTGGACGAATCCAAAGACCGAGGGGTCGACCATGCCGCAGCCCAGCAGCTCGATCCAGCCTGAGTACTTGCACTTGCGGCACCCCGAGCCTCCGCAGTAGGGACAGCTGATCTGCACGTCAGCGGAAGGTTCAGTGAAAGGAAAGAACGACGGAAAGAAGCGCGTGCGAACCCTCGATCCGAAGAGTTCCTTCATCGCATGGTCGAGCGTGCCCTTGAGATCGGCAAAAGTGATATTGGTATCGACGCAGAGTCCTTCGAGCTGATGAAAGATGGGCGAATGCGTGGCGTCGGCCGCGTCGTTGCGATGCACCTTGCCAGGAATGATGATACGGATGGGCGGTGGCTGCTGCTCCATCGTATGGATCTGTACGGGCGAGGTGTGGGTGCGCATGAGCAAGCGGTCGCGCAGCGGTTTGCGCTCCTGGCCTGCGATGACCAGCGTGTCCTGCGTATCGCGCGCCGGGTGGCCGGGCGGGAAGTTGAGGGACTCGAAGTTGTAGTAGTCGGTTTCGACTTCGGAACCAATGCCGACGGAGTATCCCATGCGCGCAAAGATGGCGATGAGCTCGTTCTGGGTGCGGATGAGGGGGTGCTCGGCTCCCAGCTTTCGGCGGGTGCCGGGGAGAGTGACGTCGATGGCCTCGGCGTCGAGAGCACCGATGCCAGTGGATGCTCCGGCGTGTTCGAGGCACTGCTCGATTTCGGCTTTCAGGCTGTTGAAGCGCTGGCCAATGAGCTTTTTCGCTTCGACCGGCGCGGATTTAAGCCAGGCATCGCTGATGGCCTTGAGACGGCCCTGCTTGCGGCCCAGCCACCGCAGGCGGAAGGTCTCGACGGCCTCGGGGGTTGCCAGCGCCGCGGAAGTGGCCTTGACTTCGCGGGAAATAGCGGCAAAGGCATTATCGAGTTCGGCTGCGCTATGGCCGGATAGATGGGGAATTAAGTCCCCGGATTCGTTCTCAGGCATGATCTTTTTGAGGATAAATGATGGGTGTGCTGCTCAGCCGGAATGGGCTTACACTGGACAGCATGATTCGCTCCTACCAAGGGCACATACCGGTCGTTCCCGACACCTGCTACGTCGATATCTCGGCGCAGGTGATCGGCGATGTGCAGCTCGGAGAGCACGCGAGCGTGTGGATGAATGCCGTGGTACGCGGCGATGTGCACTCGATTCGGGTAGGGGCAAACTCTAATGTGCAGGACTGCGCAGTGCTGCATGGGATGCGGCATCTGTACCCGGTAATCGTGGGCGAGTATGTGACCATCGGTCACAACGCCACCGTGCACGGGTGTGTGATCGAGGACGCCTGCCTGATCGGGATTGGCGCGGCTATCCTGAACAATGCGCGCGTAGGCGAGGGCTCGATCATCGCAGCTGGAGCGGTGGTGCCGGAGGGGATGGTTGTACCACCGCGCTCGCTTGTGGCCGGGGTTCCGGGCAAGGTGCGACGGGATTTGACGACCGACGATCGGGAACTGATCCTCAAGTACGCGCGGAATTATCTCGACTATACGAAGATCTATCTCGAAGAGCGCAAGCGCTGGTAGCAGGCGCCTCACTTCTATACTCAAGATCATGAATATGATTCGTTCGCACGCTCTGCAAGAGCGCGCCGAAAAGCTGTTTCCTGGCGGAGTGAATTCCCCTGTTCGTGCCTTTCGCGCGGTGGGCGGCCAACCGCCCTTCGTCGAGCGCGGCGAGGGTGCGTACCTGTGGGACGCCGATGGCAACCGTTATATCGACTACTTCGGCTCTTGGGGGCCGATGATTCTCGGACACGCCTTTCCGGCCGCCGTTGAAGCCGTGCAGCGGGCAGCGGAGCGCAGCGCGAGCTTCGGCGCGTCAACAGCAGCGGAGGGTGATCTTGCGGAATTAGTCGTGAAGGCTTTTCCGTCGATCGAAAAGCTGCGCTTTGTCAGTTCAGGAACCGAAGCGACCATGTCCGCCATCCGCCTGGCGCGCGCGTTTACCGGCCGGAAGTACGTGATCAAGTTCGAGGGCTGCTATCACGGACATTCCGACGGCCTGCTGGTGAAGGCGGGCTCCGGCGTGGCGACTTTTGGCATCCCCGGGTCGGCGGGAGTGCCCGAACAAATTGCGCATCTGACGCTGGCGCTGCCCTTCAACGATGTAGCGGCAGTTGAGGCGGCCTTCGCGGCACACAAAAACCAGATCGCGTGCGTGATCGTTGAACCAGTGGTGGGCAACGCGGGCTGCATTCCTCCGGCGGTGGGGTATTTACAGGCCCTGCGCGAAATCACGGCGCGAGAGAGGTCGGCACTGATTTTCGACGAAGTGATGACCGGCTTTCGACTGGCTCTTGGTGGCGCACAGGAGCGGTATGGGGTCACCCCTGACCTGACGATCCTGGGCAAGATCATCGGCGGAGGTTTGCCGTGCGCCGCCTTTGGCGGGCGTGCGGACATTATGAATCTGCTGGCCCCACTCGGGCAGGTGTATCAGGCAGGTACGCTAAGTGGGAATCCGCTGGCCATGGTCGCGGGAATAGCAACCGTGGGGCACCTGATCGAGCATCGTGAGACAGTGTACCCGCTGCTCGAACGACTGAGCGCCGCGGTGGCCGATGGCGTTGCCGCCGAAGCGGCAAAGGCCGGAGTGTCCATGACCGCGAATCGCGTGGGGGCGATGTGGACCTGGTTTTTCACATCGTCGCCAGTAACGGATTTTGCCACGGCTGCGACTTCTGACACAGCGGCGTTTGCGCGCTTTCATCGCTCGATGCTGGAGCAAGGCGTCTGGCTGCCTGCCTCGCAGTACGAGGCGGTTTTTCTGGGAAGACCGCACACCATGGAAGACGTTCAGCGAACGATCGCTGCGGCTGAAACGGCGTTCGCAGCAGTCCTGCAATCGTAGTCCACGCGGTCACACAGTCTATCTTGCGCGGAGTATCCAACCCACGCAAGGCACGGTCTTATGGCGCTCCGTAGAGCTCAACCTCTGGCCGGTTGGGGTCTTCAGGTCGGGCGCGGGCATACCACAGCTCTAGGCTGTGAATCACGCGCTCGCCACCGGGCAGGGCGATCCACTGGCTGCTGGCGCCGGCGGGAATGAAGCGGTTCACGGGGAGCGACTCCGCCGCTCCGTCGCCGTAGTGGATCACCACGTGATCGAAGAGGATCGGCGCGTTCCGCACCTGTAGCATCACGGAGTGGAACCGGCCTTGGTAGCGGCCCACCTTGATGTCATCATGATCGGTGCGTCCATCGACGTGGGCCTTTCCCAGGTAGAAAACGGGCCGTTGCGCCTGCGGCGACGGATAATACTGCGCCAGCGCGACGGTCGATAGCGCAGGGATTGCGAGGCCGAGAGCGAGGACAGCAGGAAACAACGTTGAGCGTTGCATAAAGTGCGTTCTCCTTGCGTGATACTCATGCACGTGAACGCGTCGTTTCGGACGAAGTTGCGTGTGCGAAGGCTTGAAATGCGAAGAATAAAGTTGCGGTGGGGGGACTAACTTTTTTGGGTGTCTGGATTCCACGCGTCGACGGTGACAAACCGAACCTGCTCCTGTCGCGCGCGAGCCAGCAGAGCCGCGGTTGCGGCGACCGTCGCAGTGCGGTCCTGACCGATGCCGGCTTGACCTCCATCATGCAATAGCAGATTCGATCCGCGGCCGTGGCGACGGTTGCGGCGGATTCCCCTGTTGAGATGGGTGAGGACGGTCTCAGGCGTGGTCGGATTCCAGTCGTATGCCGTTACGTTCCAGAGAACCGGTGCGAGGCCGAGTTCGCGGGCCGTTCGGAGAACATCGGGACGGCGTGCGCCGTGGGGGGGACGGAAGTAGCGGACGCTTTCTCCGATGATGTCCTCAAGGGCAGCGGTGGTGGACGCCAGCTCTTCGCGTATGCGGGCCGGTGATCGATAGACCAGCCAGGGATGTGTAAAAGTGTGGTTGCCAACCAGGTGCCCGGCGGTATGGATGCGGCGGGTGAGAGCGCGGCGCTCGCGAACGAAGCGCCCGATAAGGAAGAAGGTCGCGGATACGCCGTGGCCGGCGAGAACTTCAAGGATTTGCTCGGTGCAGGCGTCATTGGGACCGTCATCATAGGTGAGGGCATATTCGTTGGCGTCGAGGCCCGCGAGGATGGTCTGGCCAAAGATCTGCGAGGTCGGCCACATGGCGGCGTAGGCGTATCCGCCGCCGGCGAGGCTAACTGCAGAGAGGGTTGCAGCGAGGGGGGCGAGCATCGTTGGATCTAAGCCGCAGTGCCGATTTGACGACGGGCGCGCGGCGGCCAAATCTTTCTTCAGCGTAGTGCGAATGCGATCGGTTCGCGATTCAAAGAGCCAGTATAGCCCGTAGGCAAAATAGGTTGATACGCGATGCCATCGCCTTAAGTTCAGCGAAGACGAAAACCGGATGAGAACGATTTAGGATGTTCCCAAAACAGAATCATGATATCTTCGTATTTTCTTCGCTTATTGCAAGAGGACGCTGAGCCATGATGGCGAACTTGTTTGGACCGCCGCGTTTCATCGCCGTTGAAGGGCCGCTCCGGGTGGGAAAGTCGACGCTGGCGCAGATCCTTGCCGAGACGCTGCATGCGCGGCGCGTTGTCGAGCCCGAGGACAATCCCTTCCTCGATCGCTTCTATCAGGCGCAGGCGGGGATGGGGTTCGCGACGCAGTTCTGGTTCCTGATGGAGCGCTATGAGCAGCTGCGGCAGTTGAAGGATTTCGACGTGCCGGTGGTCTCCGACTATCTCTTCGAAAAAGACAAGCTCTTCGCCTATGTCAACCTGAGCGATGCCGAGCTGAATCTTTACAACCGCTACTACCAGATGTTTCGCGAGCAGGTGCTTACGCCTGACCTGGTGATCTACCTGCAGGCCTCGCCCGAAGTGCTGAAGCAGCGGCTGAAACGTAAGGGATTGGCGGGCGAGCGGGCTATCAGCGACGCATACATCGAGCAGGTGGTCCAGGCCTATGAGCACTTCTTCTTCCACTACACGGGGAGCGACCTGCTGGTAGTGAATACCTCCGAGATCGACTTTGTGCACAACAACAATGATCTGCAGATGCTGCTGAAACGACTGTCGGAGCCGATCAAAGGGACGCAGTACTTCTTGCCGCTAGGCGACTAGCCGTTCAGGCAAACGCGCCCTCAGTGCAGACGAGATAACATTTTACAAAGTTCGGATGCAGAAGATTTCACAAACCCGCGCGGCGCAACAGTCGCTGATTGTAGCGGTGCGCAGCCCAGGCTCCCCAGATCATGGAGATGGGCCAGATGAGGAAGGCTCCGTGCCCCAAGGTGAGGAAAAAGGCCGGCACGGAGAGCACGATCATCACCAGCGCGCCCCAGATCGTGCTGTAGAGCATCCCCAACGGACCGAAGAAGAAGGTGAACACGAGCGACAGCGCAACACTTTTAGTTGAGGCGACAATGACAGTCGGTGGTGGTGACGGATACTGGCTCATGGCTCTTCTCCTAATTATCCCTGACGATGGCGATCGCGAATCCGTCGTAGCCCTTGCTACCAACGGTCTGGATCGCCGTAGCGCTTAGGCGCGGTTCCGCGGCAATGATTTCGTTCATGCGGCGCACTCCCTGGACGGCTGGATCAGGATTGGCTGCGTCGATCACCGCTCCATCCCGCACAACATTGTCGGCGATGATGAGAGTACCCGGGCGGGACAATTTGAGCGCCCATTCCAGATATTCGGGATAATTTCCTTTGTCGGCGTCGATGAAGATGAAGTCGAAGGGGCTCAGGCCTTCGGCGGCGATCTCAGGGAGGGTTTCCAGGGCCTTGCCGAGACGGACTTCGACTTTGTCGGCGAATCCGGCAAGAGTGATATTGGCCCGGGCGACTTCGGCATGTTTGGGATCGGCTTCGAGGGTGATGAGGCTGCCATCCGGAGGGAGGGCTCGTGCGAGCCAAATGGTCGAGTAACCGCCAAGAGTGCCCATTTCGAGAATTGACTGTGCGCCGACGATTTGCGCGAGGATCATCAGCCATTTGCCCTGGTTCGGGGCGACGGCAATTGGCGGTAGCCCGGCGTCAGTGCTGGCGGTGATTGCCGCTTCGAGCACCGGGTCGGCCGGTATCAGCGTATCGGTGATGTAGCGGTCGACGGAAGTCCAGAGTTCTTGTGACATATCTCAAGCATAACCGGGGGGTTCCGCTGGCGGTGATCAGCCGAGCGCGAAGACGCGAAGGACTTCATACTGCGCGCCTCCGGGCAGGGTAAGGCTCTGGTAGAGGCGAAATGTGCTGGCGTCAAAGGTCTGGTGGAAGGCGGGATCGTCAGCTGCAGCGGTGCGCAAGTGGATGCGCTCATGAGTGCGGGCCCCAATTCGTCCTAGGGTTATGTGCGGAGAATAGGGACGCTGCTCACGGGTGAAGCCACAGGCTTCCATGGCTGCGATGACTTGTTCGGCGAGGGCGAGGAGCGCAGGTGACGCTGTCACATTTGCGAAGAGGACGCCTGCGCGGTCGAAGACGCCGATGCCGCTGAGTTCGAGACGTAGCCGACGAGCGTGTATCTTGGCGAGGGCCGGCTCGATCAGATTGAGGCGCGCCGGGTGCACCTGTCCAAGAAAACTGAGCGTGACGTGCATATTCTCGGGCGGCGTCCAGCGGATTCGTCCGGCCGGTAGGAGCAGGCTGTGCGCAGATTTCGCCAGTGTCTCGGAGACCGGAGCCGGCAGGCCAATCCCGATGAAGAGCCGCATCGCAATATCAGGATATTCGACCCCGACGGCCATCGGCCCCCGGATTTGCAGCGTCTCCCTGATATCCTTGAAAACAAGGCCTAATCGAAGCAATGAGCACCCTGAAAGCCGTTCGCGGCACACGCGATCTTCTGCCGCCGGAAACCGAACTCTGGAATCATGTAGAAGCGACCGCCCGGCGCGTCTTTGCGCGCTACAACTTTGGCGAGATTCGCACGCCCATTTTCGAAGACACCTCGCTTTTTGCGCGCGGCGTGGGCGAGGAGACGGACATTGTCTCGAAGGAGATGTACACGTGGGAAGATCGTGTGCGGGCGCAGTCCGAGAAAGCGCAGTCGCTGACCTTGCGTCCGGAGAACACCGCCGGCACAGTCCGCGCCTATATCGAGCACAAGCTGGGCGAAACAGGCCTCTTGCAGAAGCTCTACTACATCGGACCGCAGTTTCGTCGGGAGCGTCCGCAGAAGGGGCGCTACCGGCAGTTCTGGCAGATCGGCGCGGAGGTCATCGGGCCGTCGAGCGTGGGGTCGCAGTCTCCGCTTCGCGACGCCGAAGTGCTGGAGATGTTGGCGGCATTTCTCGACGAACTGGGCATCAAGGGATGGCAGCTCGAGATTAACTCTGTCGGGTCTAGCACTGATCGAGTGCGTTATGTCACGGCGCTGCGCGAAGCACTCGCGCCCGTCAAGCACCAAATGTGCGAGGACAACCAGCGTCGCGCCGAGACGAATCCTCTGCGCGTGCTCGACTCGAAAGACCCGAACGATCAGGAGATCATCGACAGGCTTCCGAAGATCGCAGATTATCTCGACGACGACTCGAAGGCCCATTTCGCAGCTGTGCTCTCTGCTCTCGATGCTTGCGGCGTGCCATACCACCTCAATCCACGTCTCGTGCGCGGTCTCGACTACTACACGCGCACGACCTTCGAGTTCACCCACGGAGGACTAGGCGCGCAGAATGCGCTGCTCGGCGGTGGGCGGTACGACGGGCTAAGCGAGATTCTGGGCGGACCGAAGGCTCCGGGGATCGGCTTCGCGATGGGCGAAGACCGATTGATTCTGACCTTGCAGGCGATGGGCGAAGAGAAGGCAACACTGGCCGATGCCTTCATCGCCCCGCTGGGAGAAACGCTGAACGACGCGGCCCTTCAACTGGCGCGTGAGCTGCGCCATGCCGGACTGCGCGTCGAGCTGGGGGATGGATCGTTACGGTTGAAGAAGTCTTTCGAGATTGGCAACAAGCTGGCCCGGAAGATCGTGCTGCTCGGTGAGGATGAAATGAAGTCCGGTATCCTGACAGTGAAGGATTTTGTGAGCGGCGAGCAGACGAAGGTGACGCGAGCAGAGCTGGCGCAGACCTTACGCGCGCCTTCAAATTAATCGATAAAAGTTAGGATTTTTGATCTTGCTGGATTTTTTAGGCACTCTGACGCGCACCCATAACTGCGGCGAACTACGCGCAAGCGACGCGGGCAAATCCGTAATCCTTCTCGGCTGGGTAAACCGCCGACGCGACCACGGCAACCTCATCTTTCTCGACCTGCGCGACCGCTACGGTATCTCGCAGATTGTACTCGACAAGGACTTGACGCCGGCCGGCCATGCTAAAGCCGAGCAGGCGCGGCCGGAGTATGTCGTCGCCGCGATCGGCAAGGTGCGGCTGCGCGGCAAGGACGTCATCAATCCCAAGATGCCGACGGGCGAGATCGAGGTCGTCGCCGAGGAGCTGCGCCTTCTCAACGATGCCAAGGTGCCACCGTTTTCACCTTCCGATGATGCGATTGAGAATGAGGAAGTTCGCCTAAAATACAGATACTTGGACCTTCGCCGACCGGAGATGCAGCACAACTTCGAGGTGCGGCACAAAGTGGCGCTCGCCGTGCGCGAGTATCTTTCGGGCCAGGGGTTTTTGGAAATTGAAACGCCATTCATGACGCGGTCGACCCCCGAGGGCGCGCGCGATTATCTGGTGCCGAGTCGTGTGCATCCCGGCGAGTTCTACGCGCTGCCGCAGTCGCCGCAGTTGTTCAAGCAGATCCTCATGATCTCTGGTCTTGATCGCTACTTCCAGATCGCGCGCTGCTTCCGCGACGAGGACCTGCGTGCCGACCGCCAGCCGGAGTTCACGCAGATCGACCTGGAGATGACCTTTCCCCAACAGGAAACGGTCTTCCGAGTGGTCGAGGGTTTTCTCTCTGCTTCGTTCAAGGCCGTCGGCATCGATTTGCCTACACCCTTTCCGCAGATCACTTACGACGAGGCCATGCGCAACTTTGGCATCGACAAGCCCGACCTACGCCTCCCCGGCCTGACCGACGTCAAAGCTGCTTTTACACTGGAGAATCTAGAAACACTGTCGATTGATGCCAACCTGCCGGTGGTTGCAGTGCGTGTGCCCAAAGTTGGCGAGCTCTCCCGCAAGGAGCGCGACGACAACCGTCCGCTCTTCGACACGCGCAAGGGCGCGAAGCTGATCGACGATCTCAAACGTCTTGAAAAATCCTTCCCCGAAGCAGTCGCAAAGATTCGTGAACTGGCAGGTGCGCAAACCGACGATCTTGTTCTCATCGTCGCTGGCGACGCTACGACACACATCCTCGCTTCAGATACGAAAACACCAGGGCGGCTATCGGAGCGCGAAATCGCCGTCTACTCGGCTGCGGGAAACCTGCGCGTCGAGCTGGCGAAGAAGTACGCCCACCGTCACGGTGCATTCGCGGTGACGGAAGCGGTTGTCGCTTCGCAGGAACGCGACACGGGCACGGTAAACGGCTCGGCTGCGTTTCGGCCCATTTGGGTGACCGACTTCCCTATGTTCGAGTTCGAAGAGGAGACGCAGAAGTGGCTGCCGGCCCACCATCCTTTCACCTCGCCACACGAGGAGGATATGGACCGGCTGGTATCGGACCCGGCCTCGGTGCGCGCACGTTATTACGATCTTGCAATGAATGGACTCGAGCTGGGCTCGGGATCTATCCGTATCCATCAGCAAAAGATCCAGCAGGAGATTTTTCGAGCCATCGGCATGTCGGATGAAGAGGCGCGATCCCGATTCGGATTCTTTCTCGACGCCCTGCAGTACGGCACGCCTCCGCATGGTGGCATCGCGCTCGGCCTCGATCGCCTGGTGATGATCCTCGCCGGTGCTTCAAGTCTGCGCGAGGTGATTGCTTTCCCAAAGACGGCCAAGGCTATCGACCTGATGGTCGACGCGCCAACGCCGGTCAGCGAGCAGCAGCTGCGCGAGCTGCACATCCGGCCAACGAAGGGTTGAAGACTCATGCCGCATCTCTATCGCGCTGATCTCGTGTATCTCAACGGGGAATTCAAGTCCGATTGCGGACTGCTTGTCGGTGACGACGGCGGCATCACGGCAGTCGTCGATGTGGCCGAAGGCCAGGGCCACGAGACGACGCTTTTGAAGGGAAAAGCCATCCTGCCCGGTTTCGCCAACGCTCACTCCCATACTTTTCAGCGGCTGATCCGCGGGCGCACAGAGACACGCGGTGCGAGCGGCGATGATTTCTGGACGTGGCGCGAAGCCATGTATCGTGCCGCGCTCAGCGTCGATACCGAGGATGTTTACCGCGTCGCCCGCATGACCTTTCTCGAGATGGTGATGGCCGGCACCACGACCGTCGGCGAGTTCCACTACCTGCACCGGGCGCAGGGTGGATCGGCATACGACGATCCCAACCTGTTGAGCAAGCAGATTATCGCTGCAGCGAAATCCGTAGGTCTGCGCATCGCGCTGTTGCGTGTGGCGTATGCGCGCGCCGGATTTGAATTGCCGCCGCATCCGGGGCAGGCTCGATTTTATGAGTCTCCTCGCGAATATCTCGACAACGCTGCGGCTCTTGCAACCGAGTTAATCGGCAACAACTATGCCTGGCTGGGCGTTGCGCCGCACAGCATTCGCGCCGTACCCCTGGCGCAACTGGAAGAGGCGATCGCGTGGGCTCGCGAGCGCCAACTTCCCATCCACATGCACGCCGCCGAGCAAACGGCAGAGCTCGACGCCTGCCAACGCGAGTATCGCGCGACGCCGATCGAGCTGCTCGCACGGCGGGGCTTGCTTTCGGACAAACTTACACTCGTCCACGCAATCCACATCACTGAGGCTGAGATTGATTCGCTCGCTGCTGCCAATACCATCATCTGCTCCTGCCCGACGACAGAGCGCAACCTGGGCGACGGCATTATTGATGCGGCGCGGACCGCTGCGCGCGGCATTCGCTTCGCGTTTGGGTCCGATAGCCAGGCGCAGATCGATCCGTTGGAAGATGCGCGGGAACTTGAGTATCATTTACGGTTACAAATTCAGAAACGCGTGGTCCTGGATGAAATAGGGACGTCTGATTTGTCACACAGACTGTTCCATTATGCGACGGTGGGCGGGGCGGAGGCTTTGGGTTTCAATAGCGGAACCCTTGCCGTGGGTCGTCCGGCGGATTTCTTCGCGATCGATCTCGACGATATTTCTATCGCCGGCAACTCGGCCGCCGATCTTTTGCCCATCGTTGTTTTCGGCCTCTCGCGGCCGGCTATCAAGGATGTGATCGTTGCCGGGAAACACATCCTCAAGGACGGAAGCCACGCGCTCCAGCACGAAATTGTCGAGCAATACAACGAAGTGTACCGAAAGGTCTGGCACACGTGACATCTGGGATCGATTTCCTGCGAGAACTGGTCGGCATTCCTTCCGTCTCTTCAATGTCCAACCGGCCAGTGATTGATGCGGCAGTACGCATTCTCGAAACGAGCGGCTGGAATATGCGGCAATTTTGCTATCTTGACGCGAACGGCGTCGAGAAGGTCAACGTGATTGCGCGCCCCGGGCACCAAGCCGAGTCTGCCCACGCAGACCTTGCTTTTGTTTGCCACACAGACACCGTTCCCTTCGCCTCAGAGGCGTGGCCAACCGCGACCATACTCGAAGAGCGCAACGGATCTCTCCACGGCTGCGGCGCATGTGACGTGAAAGGCTCGCTTGCCGGAGTTCTGGCCGCGATTTCCGGGGTAAAGTGCGCGGGGATCGACAGCAGCGTGGCCCTGATCCTCACGGCCGACGAAGAAGTGGGGTGTGTGGGAGCGACTCATCTACTTTCGGCACCCGTGCTGCGCGCGCGCAGCGTTCTTGTATGCGAGCCGACATCGCTACGGCCAGCGATTGCGGGCAAGGGCTACGGTCTTGCCGAGGTCATGGTGAAGGGCAGGGAAGCACATAGCGCCTTCCCGCGACAAGGCTCTTCGGCCATCTACGCAGCAGCGAAGATGATGTTGGCCATCGAGGGCAGGGAGCAAGAGACCACAACCAACGATCTCTTCGACCCACCTTACACTACTTTCAACGTGGGCGTTGTAAGCGGTGGTACGGCAAAGAACATTGTTCCCGGCGAGTGTCGTTTCCTGGTCGAGTGGCGGCCCATCCCGGACGAAGATCCGGCAGCAGCGCTTCGGTGGTTGAAGATTATCGCCGAAAGAACGCAATGCGAGAATCCCGGATGCACAATCCACGTTGAAGCTCGGCGAGCCGAGCCCGGATTTGCCTATTCCGCTGATTCGCTTTTCGTCCGGATGCTGTCGAAGACATTCGGACGGCAACCGACCGGAATCTCGTTCGGATCGGAGGCGACGCGCTTCGCAAAGATCGCCGAGGAAGTTGTGGTCCTCGGTCCGGGGGACATGCACACCGCTCACAGCGATCGCGAGTGCATTGCGATCGACGAACTGGAGGCATGGACCGGGTGCGTCCGAAGCCTGCTGACCAGCTAACTTGCTGACTCGCTATAATTTCCCCATGAAGCAAGCCCCGCTGGTTGGCGTGGTGATGGGTAGCAAGAGTGACTATGAAGTGCTCGCCCCCGCCATAGAACTTCTAACCTATTTTGGAATTCCCTGCGAGGCGCGCATCGTCTCGGCGCACCGCACGCCCGACTGGCTCTTTACCTATGCCGAGCAGGCTGAGGGACGGGGCCTGCGCGTCATTATCGCCGGAGCCGGCGGCGCGGCGCATCTGCCTGGGATGCTGGCGGCGAAGACGCTGGTTCCCGTGCTGGGTGTGCCGGTTCCGGCGACAATGTTGAACGGTATCGACTCGCTGCTCTCGATCGTGCAGATGCCCAAGGGCGTCCCTGTGGGCACGCTGGCCATCGGCAAACCAGGAGCGGCGAATGCCGCCCTCTTCGCCGCCGAGATTCTCGCTCTCTCCAATGCCGACCTGCGCCAGAAGCTGCGCGCCTGGCGCGAGGAGCGACGCGACGAAGTGCTCAGCGAGGAGCTACCGCTGTGACCGGAATTCTGCCCGGTGCGACCATCGGCATTCTGGGCGGAGGGCAGCTTGGCCGCATGACGGCCATGGCCGCGCGCTCCCTTGGCTACAGGATTCAGGTCATGGACCCTGATCCTTCGTGCCCCGCACGCTTTGTCGTCGATGCGTGCTTCGAGGGCGGATGGGATGACGCCCGTGTGGCCGCCGATCTGGCGCGCGGCTGCGATGTGGTGACGCTCGAAATCGAGCAGATCTCGATTGCGTGCTTGACGGCTGCGGCGAAGTATGCGCCGGTTCGCCCAGGCGCTGGTGTTATGCGGATTATCCAGGACCGCATCCTGCAGAAGAACTGGCTTGGCGATCACGGAGCTCCTATTGGAGCTTGGCGCGCCGTGGAGTCTGCAGCCGAGTTGGTTGAGGCTGTCTCGGCTCTCGGCGACAAGTGCTTCGTGAAGAGCGCACGCGGCGGATACGACGGCCGGAGCCAGGTGAAGGTCGGCTTGGGAGATGCGACGAGTGCAGCCGAGGCGTGGCGGCTGCTGGGCGGCAAGCCGTGCGTGGCCGAACAGGCGCTCGATCTGGAGAAGGAGATCTCCGTGATGGTCGCGCGAGCGCCGAATGGCGAGACCAAAAGCTTCGCCTCTGCCCTGAATCACCACGAAAACCAGATCCTCGATTGGAGCGTTATTCCGTCCTCTATCAAGCCCGATCTCGAAGCCCGCGCGCAGCAGATCGCGACCGGTATCGCCGCCGGACTTGAGGTCGAAGGGCTGCTGGCCGTCGAGATGTTCGTGACCAGAGGCGGCGAACTGCTGGTGAACGAACTCGCTCCGCGTCCGCATAACAGCTATCACGCCAGTGAGCGCGCCTGCGTTACCAGCCAGTTCGAGCAGGCCGTGCGTGCGGTGTGCGATCTGCCGCTGGGCGATGTCTCCGTCGTGCAGCCGGCGGCCATTGCGAATCTGTTAGGCGACCTGTGGCTCGGTAAAGACGGCGAGGCGCGCGAGCCGCGCTTCGACCGGGCGCTGGCCATTCCAGGAGTCGGTCTGCATCTCTATGAGAAACACAAGCCGCGCAAGGGGCGAAAGATGGGGCACCTCTCGGCGCTGGGGAAGACGCCGGATGAGGCAGTGCAGAGGGTGCTGACGGCGAAGGAGCTGCTGTAGGCTGATTTGAGGGTCCCCACCCCCTCCCTAATTTTCCTGCCCTCCGCGTAAGTCATACATTCTGTTCAGCTTTCATACCCGCGTGGGTGAAGAAATCATTGATTCCATGATGGTTTTGTCTAAATCATTGAGCAGGCTCAAATTAATTGGTGGTCATTGATTCTGCTTGATTGCGCTCTGTTTCGCTCTATTACCCGATATCCTCTGACCAGTTTTCCAGATACTTCCTGACCTCGGCCATGAACTTGCCGGCGTCGGCTCCGTCGATGATGCGGTGATCGAAACCGAGCGTCAGGTGGATCATGTGGCGGATGGCGATCGAGTCCGTTCCGTCCTCGCCCGTGACGACGGCCGGTTCCTTGAAGAGTCCGCCAACGCCGAGGATGCCGCTCTCCGGCTGGTTGATGATCGGCGTGCCGAACTGCTCGCCAAAGATGCCCGGATTGGTGATGGTAAAAGTTCCCGAGCCGACCTCGTCGGGCTTGAGCTTCTTCGAGCGAGCGCGCTCGGCCAGATCGGCGATGGCGCGGGCGATGCCCAGGAAGCTCTTCTCTTCCGCTTGTTTAATGACGGGCACGATGAGGCCCCAGTCGAGCGCGACGGCGATGCCGATGTTGATGTTCTTCGGGTAGCGAATGGCGTCGCCCTCCATCTGCGCGTTGACGATGGGCATCTTGCGCAGCGTGGCGATGACGGCGCGCGTGATGAACGGCATATAGGTGAGCTTGACGCCGTTGCGTTGCTCGTACTTGTTCTTTTCCTTCTCACGGATTTTGACGATGCGCGTGAAGTCGATCTTGAAGACGGTGTGCACATGCGCGGCCGTGCGCTTCGACTCGACCATGCGTTGCGCGATGATGGAGCGCATCTTGCTTAAGGGAACCAGCTCGCCGGGTTGCGGGGCAGTAGCCGCGGGAGTAGCAGCTTTGGCAGCAGCGGGTGCCGGCGCAGCGGCAGGCGGTGCGGAAACAGGAGCGGGAGCGGAAACAGGAGCGGGAGCGGGCATTGCGGCGGCGGGCTTCTCGAGATAGGCGAGGACGTCTTCCTTGGTGATGCGTCCGCCTGCACCAGTGCCGGGAACCTGGGCGAGGTCGAGGTTGTTGTCCTTAGCGATTTTGCGGACCAGTGGCGAGGAGCGGACGTGCTCGGCTGAGACTGGAGCAGGCTCAAAGATTGGTTCTGGTGCTGCGACAGGCTCGGGTGCTTTTGCCGGGGCAGGGGTAGTGGGCGTTGCGGCAAGAGCAGGTGCAGCAGCGCCAACCGCTCCGCCGATCACAGCAACTACGGAGTTGATCTGCACGGTCGTGCCGGCTTCGGCCTTGATCTCAGTCAACACACCCGCCGCCGGCGAGGGAATCTCGGCATCGACCTTGTCGGTCGAAATCTCGAAAAGCGGCTCGTCGCGCTCGACCTTGTCACCAACCTGCTTCAGCCACTTGGTGATGGTGCCCTCGAAGATCGACTCGCCCATCTGCGGCATTACCACTTCGGTCGCCGGACCCGAGGCTGCGGCTGGCTTGGGTTCAGCCGGAGTAGAAGCTGCCAGAGCCTCAGGAGTGGGTGCATGGTCCGCTGACGCCGCCTGAGGCGGGGGCGCTGAGGCTGCAGCCGAGCCGGCCTCGTCGATCACCGCAACAACTGTATTGATCTGCACGGTCGCGCCATCGGCGACCTTGATCTCCGTGAGGACGCCTGCCGCGGGCGAAGGAATCTCGGCATCTACCTTATCGGTCGAAATTTCGAAGAGCGGCTCATCGCGCTCGACTTTGTCGCCAGGCTTCTTGAGCCACTTGGTGATTGTGCCCTCAAAAATCGACTCGCCCATCTGGGGCATCACTACATCCGTCGGCATGTGTTTCCTTTCCGCAGTGTTTCAAACCAGGTTGGTACTTCAACAAGACCTGTGGCGCGCCCGGCAGTTAACGCGCAAAGGTCGATTATAAATGCGCCGCCCTGGGGTAGTGGTAGCGCACCCCGGCTCCCGCGTCCCAGACAGCAGTCCAAAACGAATCAGTCTATCGCACTAGTGTGAGCCAGCGCTTTGCAGCCGGGCATTGCTTTTTTGGGTATCGTTCCGGGTAATACTATTGTCACGCCTTCTTGACTGGCAGCAGGGGTTCGCCCGATGGGTTCCGGAATTCACAGCGCGGAGGTAACGCTGCTGGCGCTGGTCACGCTGGTCGCCCTCCTGGCGGCCTTCGCGCAGCGGCTTAAGACTCCGTATCCCATCGTGCTGGTGCTCGGCGGGCTGATCCTGAGCTTTATTCCCGCGACTCCGCATGTTTCGCTGAACCCCACCTTCGTCTTCCTGGTGGTGTTGCCGCCGCTACTCTTTGCGAGCTCGCTCAATACTGCCTGGCGCGAGTTTCGCTTCAACCTGATCAGCATCTCCATGCTTGGAATCGGGCTGGTCGCCTTCACTGTAGTCGGCCTGGCAATCGTAGCGCACTTCTTCATACCTGATTTCGACTGGCGCGTGGGGGCGGTGCTGGGAGCCGTCGTCTCAACTACTGACACCATTGCCGTCGTGGCCATCGCGAGTCGGATCGGACTTCCTCATCGCCTCCTAGATATCATCGAGGGCGAAAGCCTGGTAAACGACGCTGCCGGGCTGCTCGCGCTCCAGTTCACCACGGCGATCGTGGTATCGGGCGAAATCCCGTCCGTGTGGCAGGGCGCGAGGGAGTTTGTCTGGCTCATTGCGGGCGGTGTGGCGGCCGGAGTGTTGGTAGCTGCGATCATCGATTGGTTCGATCGCTCCATCCGTGACACCGCTCTGCAACTTATGGTGAGCGTGGCCACGCCGTACTTCGCCTACCTGCTCGGCGAGTCCCTTCGCTCCTCCGGCGTGCTGGCCGTTGTTGCCTGTGGCCTGTATCTCGGCCGCACTCGCTCGGAGAGCTTCACCACCGAGGCCCGGATGGACTCGCGCGCCCTCTGGAATACGATCGACTTCGTCCTCAACAGCCTGGTCTTCATCGTTGTTGGACTGCAACTTCCCGCGGTTCTGGATGGCATGCGACCCCTGCGCTGGCCCGTCCTGATCGGCGGCGCGGCCTTCGTATGCGCCGTGGTCATCGGCTTGCGCATGTTCTGGATTTTTCCTGGCGCTCGCTTCTCCTTCTTGCTGCGTCGACGCCTCCTGCGCCAGGATGTCCAGCAGCCCCCGGCTCGTGAGATAGTTGCGCTGGGCTGGAGCGGCCTGCGCGGCGTGCTCACCCTTGCGGCGGCGCTCTCCCTGCCCGCGGTCACCGCCAGCGGTGCGCCTTTCCCGCACCGTCAAGCCATTATCTTCCTGGCATTCTCTCTCATTCTGGTCACGCTCGTCGGCCAGGGACTGACGCTGCCGATTCTGCTGCAGCGACTTGGGCTCGGCGAGTCCGGAGACGCCCGCGACGAAGAGCGAGCGGCCTACAGTGTGTTAATGGAGGCGGCGCTCAAGGCCCTAAAAGAAATGCCACCCACCACCGACGAAGGAGAAAGCCAGGCTGCCGACCTGCTCAAGCGCTACTACCGGCGGCGACTGCGCAGTCTGAGCGTCAGCGACAGCGACAAGGACGCCCTCGATCTCGATCGCAAATACCAGGACCTCTACTACAAGGTACGCCAGGTGGAGCGGCGGGAGATCACGCGCCTGCGGCAGCAGGGAAGTTTTCGCGAGAGCGTGCTGCGCGATCTTGAGAAGGATCTCGACCTTGCCGACCTGCGCTGGCGGCAGTAGCAGTTTCCGAATTAATTTTGCTCAACGATTTGACTTTTCCGCTGATACTTGTTTAGTCTAGGCCTGTTTTGATAAGGCCTTATGGAAAACAGTAAAGAAACGCCTCGCGACCTCTTCCCCGGCGCACTCGAAATGATGATCCTCGAGTCGCTTCGCCGCCAGCCCGCGCATGGATACGCCCTGGTCCAGCACATCCAACAGCGCTCCAATAACCTGCTCCAGGTCGAGGAGGGCTCGCTCTATCCGGCGCTACAGCGGCTGCTCAAGGCAAAGCTCGTAAGGGCTGAATGGGGCGTCTCCTCTACCAACCGCCGCGTGCGCACATACCAGATCACCGCCGCCGGCATGCGCCATCTGGAACGGGAAATCTCCAGCTTTGAACGCATGTTCGAGGGCATTGCGCTGGTGCTCGATCCCGGCAAGGCGATCTCCTGACGAGGCAACACCATGAGCTGGCTCACGCGTGTCTTTCATCGCCGCGATCTATACAGGGATCTTGCGGAAGAAGTGCGCGAACATCTCGAAGAAAAGACTGAGCAGTTCATTCGCGAGGGCATGAGCCGCGAGGAGGCCGAGCACGCCGCGCGAAGGGCCTTCGGCAACTCGGCGGTGATCGAGCAGCATGGCCGTGAAGCATGGCAATGGCTGAGGCTGGAGTCGCTGATCGCCGACGCAAGGTTTGCGCTGCGGCAATTGCGGATGTCGCCGGGGTTCGCGGTGACGGCCATCTTCACTCTGGCGCTGGGCATTGGAGCGAACACCGCGATCTTCAGCATTGTCGATGCGGTACTCCTCCGACCGCTGCCCTACAAAAATCCGGATCGACTGGTTGTGGTTTGGCAGACGGATGCAGCGCATCGCGGCACGGGCGCGTGGTTTGACACCTATCGAGAATTTGATGAGTGGCAACGCACCAGCAAAAGCTTCGAGCAGCTCACTGCATTGAGCTGGGCGACCGGAGGAAAGACGCTTCTGCTTCACGGCAAACCCGTGGATATGCTCGCGATTCCGACCAGCGCTAATTTCTTTTCGATGCTGGGCATTGCGCCGCAGATAGGAAGGACCTTCGAGGCGGGCGATCTCCACAACAAGTGCACTCTTGTGTTGTCGCACCACTTCTGGCAGACGAAGCTCGGAGCGACCCGTAATATTTACGACGAGAAATTGTCGATCGATCAGTCGCCCTGCGTTGTTGTGGGAGTGATGCCGAGGGATTTTTCGTTTTACCCAACCCAGACCGATGGGTGGATGCTAATCACGCCGGAAAGCCAGTTTGTCAAAAAGCCGTGGGAGACGATGACTGGCGTGTTTGGACGCATTCGGCCGGGAGTGTCGAGGGCAGCCGCCCAAGCAGAGTTGAATGCGATTGAGAAGCGCATTCTTCCCGAGTCTCCGTACCTGGGTGTGCTTGGAGCCGCGGAGCCCGACGTGCTCGACATGCAGTCAGAGTTCACCTGGCTTGCCGCCAGCAATTTGCGCATCGCGCTCTGGACGTTGCTCGCCGCTGTTGCGCTGGTGCTGCTGATTGCCTGTGTGAATATCGCCAACTTGCTGCTTGGCCGCTCCATGGAGCGCGCAAGAGAGATGGCGATCCGCGCCGCTCTCGGTTCCGGGCGCAGGCGCCTGGTACGCACGATGTTCACCGAATCCCTTCTGCTGGCGATGCTTGGAGCGGGCGCAGGTATCGCGCTTGCTGAAGCGCTGCTGCAGTGGTTTGTTCGGGCACACCCGGTGGAAATGCCCCCCAGTAACACGCTGAATCTGAACTGGCAGGTGCTCCTGTTCACGGCGGCGCTGGCGGCCGGATCGTCGATTTTCTTTGGCTTGCTTCCCGCGTTTCGCGGCTCGCGCGTGGATCTGAACACGATCCTCAGTAGCGGCGACCGCGGCGTTGGTGCGACAGCTTCAGCGCATCGCATTTCGAGAACGTTGGTGGCGGCTCAGGTTGCGCTTTCTTTGATGTTGCTGGCGGCCGCGGGATTGCTGATCGAGAGCCTATGGCGCCTTGCGGCGACCCCCGTGGGATATCGCACCGACAATTTGCTTACGGCGTGGGTCAATCTGACCGACCAGTATCGGTCACTCGATGCAAAGAATGAGTTCTACACACGATTCGCGGAAAAGATTTCCGCACTGCCGAGCGTACAGACGGTAATGGGCGGGTCGAGCTATTTCCCAAAGAGTGAGAACCTATTTTCTATCCAGGGCAAAGCTGCGCGCCCTGGCCCGCAGCCAAGTGTCCAGGAACAGGAGATTAGCGCGAATTTTCTGCGCACGATGCAGATTCCGCTGCTACGCGGCAGAGATTTTGCTACGAGCGACCGCTCGAACACGCAGCCGGTTGCAATCGTAAATGAGGCTTTAGCAGAGAAATATTTTCCGCATGAAGATCCTATCGGCCGGGCCATCAAACTGGGCCGCACCGATGATCCTTACCACAAGTGGATCACGATTGTTGGCCTAGCTGCCAACGTGAAGACAACCACCGTTTTTCAGGAGATGGGATACGTTGTCGCACCGGCAGTTTATCGTCCGCTGACACAGGATCCTCCAGCAGACCTGGCAGTAATCGTGGCAACTCAGGATGAGCCGCTGCGCTTGGCCGGCGCTGTGCAGCAGCAGCTTTGGGACATCGATCCCAACTTGGTGCTGGCCGGAGTGGACACGATGGCGCACAAGCAGTCCGCCGTGCTGTCGCAGCCGCGCTTTCGCTCGGTGTTGTTCGGCGGATTCGCGCTCCTTGCATTGATGCTGGCTGTGATCGGCATCTATGGGTTGCTGGCGCAAGCAGTAATCCGACAAAGGCGCAGCATTGGCATCCGCATGGCGCTTGGCGCAAGTCGCGCATGCGTGATGAGGGGAGTGCTTGAGGAAGCTCTGTGCGCCGTTATGGTGGGGCTGGTGCTGGGCATGACCGGTGCGATCCTGACAGTGCGGGCTCTGACCAGCATGCTCTACGGCGTACGTCCAGAGAGCACCGCAGTATTCTCCCTGTCCGCGGGCATTTTGCTCTTAGCCGCACTTTTTGCAGGCTGGCTCCCAGCTTGGCGCGCCGCTTCCATCGATCCAATACAAACCCTGCGCATTGAATAGGAAACCTGCCATGAACTTGCTCCAGCGCATCTTCCGCCGTTGCGACCTCTACAGCGATCTCGCCGAGGAGATGCGCGAACATCTCGAGGAGAAGACAGAGCAGCTTATCCGCCAAGGCATAAGCCGTGAAGAGGCCGAGCACGCCGCGCGGCGGGCCTTCGGCAACCCGACGCTGATCGAGGAGCGTGGGCGTGAGGCGTGGCAGTGGGCGAGGCTCGAGAGTCTTTGGGCCGATGCGAGGTTTGCGGTGCGGCAATTGGGGAAGTCTCCTGCGTTTGCAGCGACCGCGGTTCTGACGCTCGCGCTAGGCATCGGAGCAAATACCGGCATCTTCACACTGATGCACGCGCTCCTGCTCAAGAGCCTGCCGATTCCCGAGCCGGATCGTCTGGTGCGCATCGCTCTCGACATCGACTCCCCCAACGGCGTTGTCAGCGATCAGCCCTTGAACGTTTTTCTTCTCCAATCCATCCAGCGCCACACCAAAACCCTATCTGGCTTGTTTGGATGGAGCCCCTACGACTTCGTCCTGAAAGAAGATACCGGGTCGCACATCTACTCCGGAGCCGTCGTCAGCGGCAACACATTTCAGGTGTTGGGGCTCACACCCGCGGCTGGCCGATTGCTGACTCCCGCAGATGACCAGCGCGGCGGCGGACCCGACGGATGGGCGGCCGTAATCAGCCACCGCTTCTGGCGGCAGCACTATCATTCCGATCCATCGATCATCGGGCGTCAGGTCACGCTCACAGATCACAGCGTCACGATCGTCGGCGTTGCACCGAAAGGCTTCGAAGGCGTTTTCGTGGCGGTGCATCCGGATTTCTATCTCCCACTCGAATATGAGCCGGTCATGCGCGGTAAGGGGTCGATGCTGCGTCAGCCGGGAGGTCTTTGGATCATGGTATGGGCGCGGTTATTGCCCGGTGTAAGCCAAACAATGGCGTCGGCCGAGATGCGGACGCTTTATCAGATTGCGATCTCTGAGACACTGCCGGCGTCCGTCCGTCATCTTGCCGTGATCGAGCGATCGAGCTTCGCCCTGCGGCCGGGCGCCAAGGGCTGGAGCCTTCTGCGTCCTCAATATGCGCGGCCACTGCTTCTGCTGCAGATTCTCGTCGGTGTGGTGCTGTTGGTCTGCTGCGTCAATCTTGCCGGACTTTGCCTGGCGCGAGCCTCGACGCGAGAGCATGAGTTCGCGATTCGTGGTGCTCTGGGGGCTGCGCGCACGCGGATCATGCAGCAGCTTCTCGTCGAGTCGCTCCTGCTCGCGCTTTGCGGAGGCGCGTTGGCCATCCTCTTCGCCTGGGCAACCGACCACTATCTGCTGCAGTTTCTCGCCGACCGCGAAGCCGCGGCATCTTTGCCTGTCCGGCCTGATCTTTTCACCCTGCTCATCACCGGAGGCTGCGCAGTTCTCTGTGCCCTGCTTTTCGGACTCGCTCCGGGTTGGCTGGCCAGCCATATTTCGATCGAACCCGTACTGCGTCGTTCGGGGAACAGCATCACCGCCGGCAAGAACGCCGTCGCTCAGCGGATCTTTCTCCCCGTGCAGGTTGCGTTGACTCTTTCCCTGGTTGTCGTCGCCGCCATGCTGAGCACTACCGTCAGCCATCTGCGCGCAACTCACCTCGGCTTTCGCATTGACAATATTCTGCTGGCTCCTGCTGATTTCGAGAGGCTTCCGCAAAAAGGTCTCGATCTCGTTCACCTCTATCGGCGCATGATCTTGCGCATGGAACAGATGCCCGGCGTTGACAACGCGAGCGTGGCGGTGAGCACGCCTCTCCACGGCATGGGGCAGACCGGCGTTTTTACCAGCGCCGCGTCAGGAAAGCCGGCAATTGATTTCACCAATCGCTACTGGGTGAACGACGTAGGCGCGGGCTATTTTGCGACGCTGGGAACGAGGAGGCTCGCGGGGCGTGATTTTGCGGGCCAAGACAGCGATGCGGGGACCTGCATTCTCAACCGATCGGCGGCGAGCAGGATCTTCCCCGGCTCCACTGCAATCGGGCAGAGCCTGCGCCAGACCAATCGCAACATGAACGTCGGCCAGATCACAACGCAAGACTGCCAGGTAATCGGGATTGTCGAAGATGCGAAGTATACGAGCCTCCGCGAGCCGGCACCGCCGACCGTCTATCTGCCGTTGGGAGTGAACACCGATCGCCTCGCCTCCATGTACTTTGTGATTCACGCCGCAACCCTCGCCGAGGCCAGAGATGCGTGGCAGAAAGCGCTCCATGAGCTCGCGCCTGGCAGTCCGGAAACCGACCCCATCTCCTTCGCAGTACAGTTCGACGACTCCATCGCCCGCGAGCGGCTGCTGTCTGTGCTCTCGGGATTCTTCGCCGCGCTCGCCCTTTTGTTGAGCAGCATCGGTATCTACGGATTGATGGCATCGTACGTGACGCGGCGCACGACGGAGTTTGGCGTGCGCATGGCTCTGGGCGCGACGCGGCCAAGAATTTTTGCCCTCGTGATCCGCCAAGTCGCAGTATTGCTTTTATTAGGGACCGTTGCCGGAGGATGCCTCGCGGTTTTCGCGGCACACTCTATCAAGACGTTTCTTTTCGACGTGAGCCCGGGTAATCCGGCGATCTTTGTCTCTGCCATTTTGATTCTGGCTCTATCAGGTTTTGTAGCTGCGCTGCTGCCCGCGCGCCGCGCCGTATCGATCGAACCCATGCAAGCCCTTCGGTCAGAATAGGAGAATTTCATTGAACTGGTTTACTCGCATCTTTCGCCGCCGTAATCTCTACAGCGATCTCGCCGAGGAGATACGCGAACATATCGAAGAAAAGACTGAGCAGTTCATGCGCGAAGGCATGAGTCGCGAGGAAGCGACCCACGCTGCGCGACGGGCTTTCGGCAACTCGACAGCGATCGAACAACGGGGACGCGAGGCATGGCAGTGGCCGAGGCTGGAATCGCTCGTCGCTGATACGAAGTTCGCGTTGCGGCAATTGCGCAGGTCGCCGGGATTTGCGGTTACGGCTGTGCTCACGCTGGCGCTGGGCATCGGCGCCAATACGGCTATCTTCACGCTGATCGACTCGATCATGCTGCGCCCGCTCCCATATCCACACCAGGAGCGGCTGGTGCAGATTTCGGGGACTGACGAACAGGGCAGGCCATCCTCCGCAGACTTCCCGAAGGGATGGATTCGAGCGTGGCAGGAGCACTCGCAGTCGTTCGAGTCGATCTCCGGATATGCCCCGAACACAGAATCGAATGTCACCGGCAACGACCAGTCGGAGCGCGTGTTTGGGTCAGCGGTAACGGTCAACAGCTTCGATACTCTCGACATCCATCCGGCGATCGGCAGCTTCTTCACGCCGGAGAATGCTGTCAGCGGGCAGGACCTGGTCGTCGTGCTGAGCTACGGATACTGGCGCCAGCGCTTCGCCGGAAACCCCGAAGTGATCGGCGAGACGGTACGCATCGATGGGATCTCGCGGCGCATCATCGGCGTAATGCCTCCCGGTGTGCGTTTTCCCTATGCCGACACGCAGTTTTTAATCCCCATCGCATTCAAAGGTGGTAACCCGATCGATGCATGGAAGGATTTCGGTAATCGCGTCTTCGGACGCTTGAAGGATGGAGTGACGCCCGCGGCGGCCGGGGCGGATCTGCGGCGCCTGCATACTCCACTCCTGAAGCTCTTTCCCTGGACGATGCCGGATAGCTGGGAGGCCGATACGACGGTCGTTCCGCTGCTCGATTCAGTCGTTGGCGATACGCGGCCGCGCCTGCTGCTGCTCTTCGGCGCGGTGGGGCTGATTTTGCTGATTGCATGCGCCAATGTCGCCAACCTGATGCTCGCCCGCGCCACATCGCGCGAGCGGGAGATGGCGATTCGTGGGGCTCTGGGCGCGTCGGCAACGCGCATCATCCGACAACTGCTTGTCGAAAGCGTGCTCCTCGGTGCAATGGCCGGAGTCGTCGGCCTCGTGCTCGCGGCGGTGAGCCTACGCGCCCTGACTGGGCTGCTTCCGGCGGACACACCCCGTCTCGCTGACATCGCTCTGCACTGGCCCGTCTTTCTGTTTGCGGCGGGCGCGTCGGTTCTGACGGGCATTGTCTTCGGCCTTGTGCCGGCAATCCGCATGTCCTCGCCGGATCTACAGGAGGGACTGCGCTCGGGCAGCAGAAGCGTCGCGGGGAAAGCTTCGCAGGCGCGAATCTCAACGCTGCTGGTGATGGGGCAGATCGGGCTTTCCGTGCTGGTGATTACAGCCGCCGGGCTGATGCTGCACAGCCTCTATAGCTTGTCGCGCGTCAATCCCGGCTTTCGCACCGACCGGATCGTCACCGCCGAGGTTGCTCTCGATGCGACGGCATGCAAGCAGCAAGGGCGTTGCCAATCGTTTTTCCGCGAACTGCTCGATAAGGCGCAGGGAATCGCGGGCGTTGAGAACGTCGCGCTCGTCGATTCACTGCCGATGTCGGGCGGCTTTGACCTGAACTATGTGTTCGATTCGGAGAACCATCCGCGCCAGCCGACTCGGGATGCCTTGAAGGCAGCCGGACGCACCGTGTCGACGGGATATTTCGATACCGTCGGCCTGCACCTGATCCGCGGGCGATTTCTCACCGACTCCGACCAGTCCGGCTCAAGCCGCGCCACGGTGATCAACCAGGCGATGGCCCAGGCGCTCTGGCCCAACCAGAATCCGATCGGAAAGCATGTCGAAGAGGTAGCCGACGAGCCGAGTCCGGGGCAACTCGATCCCAACGTGGCCTCGGTTGTCGTGGGCGTCGTGAGCAACACGCATCACGACGGGCTGGGCAGCGATTTCGATAACGAAGTTTACCTGCCTACGACCCAGAAAAACGAGCGGCCGGAGATGACCATCCTGCTGCGTTCGCAGACAGGCGCGGCTCAAACCGCCGCCGGCCTGCGACGCGTGGTTGCAGGGATCGATCCGCTGGTACCGGTGACACGGGTGCGCACGATGGATGAGGTGGTCGCGGCGTCGACCTCAGACTCACGCTCACTGACGGTGCTGCTGCTCGGGTTCGGTCTTCTCGCCGTGAGCGTGGGCGCGGTTGGCGTCTACAGCCTGATCACCTACACGGTGAGCTGGCGCACGCGGGAGATTGGCATCCGTCTGGCTCTGGGCGCGCGGCGATGGGACGTGGTGATGATGATCGTCCGGCAGAGCTTTCTGCTGGCACTGGGCGGATCGATTGCGGGATTGATTGTGGCGGCAGTTTCAGGACGATTGCTGAAACAGTTCCTGTTCGAAGTAAGCCCGCTCGACCCGCTCACCTTCTGCATCGTGCCGCTGCTCATGATGCTTCTCGCGCTGCTGGCGGCGTGGGCGCCGGCGCGTCGAGCGGCATCGATCGATCCGATGAAGGCGCTGCGGACGGAGTAGGTTTACTCCCACGTCCGAAAATTCGGACATGGGACACCCGCATTCCTGGTCGTCACGGCGTGACGGTAAAGTTTGCGTGCAAATCTGCGGTAGAGTCGGGGCCGACCCACACGTCGAAGTCCGATGGGTCCTGGACCCAGCCCTTAGTTGCCGTGCTCCAGTAGCGAAGCTCTTCAGGCGTGAGTGGGAAGTGCACGGTTGTCTTCTGGTGGGCTCCCAGGGTGATGCGGGAGAAGCCTTTCAGCTCGCGCACCGGACGCGAGGTGCTGCCATAGCGCTGGTGAAGGTAAAGCTGCGGGACTTCGTCGGCGGTGGTGTCACCCGTATTCTCGACGTCGGCGGTGACTTGAAGCGATTGGCCAACGCGCACCGACGACTGGCTGATCTTCACATTCGAGAAGCTGAAGGTTGCATAACTAAGGCCATAGCCGAAGGGATAGAGTGGAGTGCTCTCCTCATTCCAGTAGCGCCTGCCCTGGTTCTCGGGCTGCATGGTGGTGTTGTGGGCGTAATTGATGGGGACCTGCCCCACATCGCGGGGCCATGCAAAGGGCAGCTTGCCGCCGGGAACGGCATCTCCGAAGAGCAGGTTGGCGACGGCGTTGCCGCCCTGCGTGCCCGGATACCACGCATCGAGGATGGCGGGAACATGCGTGGAGGCCCAGGTGATGTTGAGAGGCCGACCGTTCATCACTACCAGGACAACAGGTTTTCCGATGGCGGCCACAGCTTCGAGGAGTTGCTGCTGCTGTCCGGGCAGATCGAGCGAGTCACGCGAAGCAGCCTCGCCCGACATGTTCTGCGCTTCGCCCAGGACAAGGATGGTCAGGTCGGAGTTCTTCGCCAGGCCAACTGCTTTTTGCAATTCTTGCTCAGCCTGCTCGGCAGTCCAGGGAACGATGGGTGGCAGGTGAAAAATCTGGTCAAAGATGGAGGGAAACTTGCGCATGAGCTGCGCACCCGGCGCGTAGCCAACCTTGGTGGAGGCATCTACCTTGCTGCGCAGACCGCTCAATGCGGTTATGGTCTCGCCGAGATCCTGCTGGAAGGTCCAGGAGCCGAGCGTGTCGAGCTGCGAGTCGGCGAGAGGACCGATGACGGCGATCGAGTGGTAGGCGCCCGACTTGAGCGGAAGAAGATGACCTTCGTTACGGAGCAGGACAGCTGTGCGCTCCGCGGCGAGGCGGGAAGCGACGCGGTGTTCTGGGGTGGCGAGAATTTCCCGGGAACGCGCCTCATCGACATAGGGATGTTCAAAAAGGCCGAGGCGCACTTTTGCTGCGAGCACGCGGCCTGCAGCAGTATCGATCTGCTGCACGGTGACCTTTCCACTGGCTACGGCGGCGGCCAGCGATTGCGAGTAGGCGGTAGGGCCGATAGACATCTCCATATCGACACCGGCGGTGAGCGCAAGTACAGCAGCATCGGAGAGATCCTTAGCGAAGCCGTGGGTCTTTAGATTCTTTACTGCGTCGGCATCGCTAACGACAAATCCATTGAAGGCCCAGCCTTCGCGCAGCACATCATGCAACAGCCAGGGGTTGCCGGTGGCCGGCACATCGTTCAAGTCCATATAGGCGGACATGGCCGAGCCGACTCCAGCCTTCACTGCGGCATGGAAAGGCGGCAGATAGACATTCCACAACTGGTCTTCGGGGATATAGGAGGCGTCGTAGTCGCGGCCGCCCTCGGCTGCTCCGTATCCGGCGAAGTGCTTCATGCAGGCGAGAATGTGTTCGGGCGACCCGATATAAGGCCCTTGAAAGCCACGCACCTGCGCAGCGGCCATGGCCGAGCCTAGGAAGGGATCTTCACCAGCGCCTTCCACCATGCGCCCCCAGCGGGGGTCACGCGCAATATCGACCATGGGCGCAAAGGCCCAATTGATACCCACCGAGCCGGCCTCCTGGGCGGCGATGGTCTGCGCCTTTTCCGCGACTGAGGGATCCCAGGATGCAGCCATCCCGATTGGCACCGGAAATATGGTGCGGAAACCATGGATGACGTCGAAACCGAAGATGAGCGGAATGTGCAGGCGCGATTTCTCGACGGCAATGTGCTGGAGGCGGTTGATGACAGCCGGGTCGGTGACAAAGAGAAGCGAGCCAAGCTCACCCTTGGCGACGGGCTCTTCCATCGGCCCCGGTGGTCCAAAGACGAATTGCTGGCTGAGCTGGCCGATCCTTTCCTCAAGGGTCATCTGCTTGAGGAGCGCGGCGACGCGTGCGGCAACTCTCTCATCGGTATTGGGATCTGGCGACGGAACAGATGCTGCGCTGACCGATGCATGAATAGTAGCGAAGGCAAACAGCGCGAAAGCACAGGCGAGAAGACGAACGGGTCTAGCAGGCACGGGGCGGACTCCTTTGGGGATCGGCTTCGGGAATGTTTCTCCCAAATGAACGAAACTACCCCAAGAATCCACAGTTGTGAAGAGCTTTCGTCTCCGACTGAACTTCGACGGGTACCTTCTTCATGCCTGATTCTTCTTGCGCATTGGGTCATTTGCAGGACCGCCAGTCCGATGGCCCGGACTTTGCTTCTTATGGAGACGAAGGCTGGAGCATTCCCCAGCCTGCGTCTCTCCAGGTTCCAGTCTTCTCAAAAGGAGGCCTTAGATGACCCTGAGCAGCAGCAGGATAATCACGATGAGGATGATCAGGCTGATACCGCCACCACCGTAATAGCCGATTCCAGGCCCCATACGATAACCACCAAATGCGAACAACAAAAGCAGAACTACGAGAATGATAAGCAGCATATTTGTCTCTCCTGCGGCAGGATCCTCCCCGCACAACGTTCATCGAGTGAGTTGCATGGAGGACTTACCGGACAGAAGCATAGAGTTACCTGGGAGGAAAATGGTTGCACCCGCTCCGCCGAAATAGGAGGCCGAGCGCAATGAAGCCCTAGGAAGCAACCGACTCGAGGACCGACAGACCGGCTCCATCCACGGCCGCCTTAACCATGGCCTCGAAGCCCATGCAGGAATTGATCATCAAGTGGTAGAGCCGCCGGTCAGTCCAATCCTGATCGTAATAGCGGCGAACGTAGGCGGCACGACGCCGGTCGGTAGCCAGCAACTCCTGCTCGGCCTCTTTGGCGTGTTCAGGAAAATGCTCCTCGAACCACTTCACCTTGCGCCACAGCGAGGCATAGACGAAGACGTGGAAGCAGTGCGGGGCTTTGGCCAGGACGGACGCTGCGCCGCGTCCCACAACAACGCAATGGCCTTCTTCGGCCACCTTCATCAGATATTCGCGAACGAACCTCACCATCTGCTCGCTGTCGAAGATCTCCGACTCGGGCAGCGCCGGTAGCCGCTCAATCGAGCCGTGCCAGAAGGCCTTGCCGTAACGGTAATACCATGGGTCCAGCCGCTCGTCGCAACGTTCGGCGAGCTTCGTGCTGACCCCGGCCTTGTGAGCGATCTCCTCTATCAAGCATTGATCGATCAGCTTCCAGCCCAGCTGCTTCGCCAGATGATGGGCAAACTCAGCGCCTCGGCTGCCGTATTCCCGCTCCACGGTAATCACGCGAATCATGACATACCTCTCCGCTTGCCTTCCGGTCGAATGCGTGCAGAATGCTAGCACTGTTTTACGCCAAAAATCCAGACAGATAGCGAGTTGCACGCAGCTGGGTTTGATCAGACAACGAGAAGTTTCGGATAACCGACTTCACGCACGGGCCGTTTGAAATAATCTTCGCCTTCCATACCCCCAAAATTATTTCGCTGACCGCGCGGACGGGTTGGCGTTATCATTGCATTTTCCCAATAAGTGAATCACTCGATATTCTTCTTGTCCGGTCGGTCCGTTGTCAGCCGTTTTCATCCAGCAATCTTTGGACCGGATACAGCCTCTGCATCCTGGTTGAGGCACAGGACAGGTGTCGATGCACTGTTTCTGAAATAGATCGAAATGCGGGGGTTATGCCGGTGACCCAGTCCTATGAAGCAACGGACGCCACTCACGTATTGACGCTGGAAGAAATCACGAACCTCACCGGGGAGGGCGGCAAGCCTGCCGACACCCTCATGAATGTTGTCGCCCTGATTGCCACGCGATTCAGAACCGATGTTTGCTCTGCGTATCTACTTGAGCCGGATCGGTCGAACCTGGTGCTGGCTGCGACCCTTGGCCTGCATCCGCGATGCATCGGCACACTGCGCATGCCGATCAATGAGGGTTTAGCCGGGCTGGTCGCGGAACAAGTACTGCCGGTGGCTGTCGAGGACGTCAGGAATCATCCCCGATTCAAGTACTTCCGAGAGTCTGGAGAGGAGCTATACCACTCGTTCCTGGGCGTACCTCTCATCGACCGGGGAATTCTGCAGGGGGTTCTTATTGTTCAAACCAAGGACCCGCGAGAGTTTTTGGAAACTGAGATTCGTATGCTGGTTGAAGCGGCGAACCAAGTCGCGCCCGTGGTGAGTGAAGCGCGCACGTTGGATCGCTTTATTGCCCCGGCCCAGGAACGCCTTTGGTCCCTCGCCCGGAATCTCTGGTGGAGTTGGGACCATGACTGCATCAGCCTGTTTCGTGATCTGAATCCCACCCGTTGGCGGCAACTGAATCAGAATCCAATCACGATGCTCAACGAGATTCCCCTGGAAGAGATCGAACGCCGCGCGACGGAACTGGTTTTGCATAGCCGCATCAATTACGTCTACCGCCGCCAGCGGGAGTATTTAGAGGCAGACCGCACCTGGGGAGCAGCCAATGCTGGTGTGCTCCGGCCTCGGCCCGTCGCCTATTTTTCCGCCGAGTTCGGATTGCACGAATCGCTGCCAATCTATTCCGGGGGCCTCGGCATTCTCGCCGGAGACCACATCAAGAGCGCATCCGACCTCGATATTCCGCTCGTCGGGATCGGCTTGTTTTACGGACAAGGATACTTCCTGCAACGTCTTGACCTGAAGGGATGGCAACGGGAGGAATATCTTCAGACGGATGTGAATCAACTACCCATGCAACCGGCTATCGGCAAAAATGGTGAGCCGATCATCGTCGAAATTCAAACACGCCGCGGGTCTATCCGCGCCAAGGTCTGGCGAGTCAAGGTGGGTCGCTGTGACCTTCTTCTGCTCGACTCCAATGTGGCGGGAAACGCACCCGAGGATCTGGAACTGACATCTCGCCTTTATGGCGGAGACGGACGGACGCGCATTCGCCAGGAGCTGCTGCTTGGGGTAGGCGGCTTTCGCGCTCTCAAGGCGATGGGTATCACTCCTGGAGTGCTCCATCTCAACGAGGGGCACAGCGGTTTCGCGGTCTTCGAGGGCATTCGCACATGCATGGAAGAAGAAGGAATGGACTTTAGCACCGCCGCTAGCCAGATCGCCCGAGAAGTGGTTTTTACCACCCACACTCCTGTGCCCGCGGGTCATGACAGGTTCGACGCCGATCTGGTCGAGGAGCACCTGGGGCCCCTGCGCGAACAACTGGGGCTTACTCAGGAGAATCTGATGGGGTTTGGCCGCGAATATCCCACGGACCAGCAGGAACAATTCTGCATGACCGTCCTCGGACTCAAGCTTTCGCGGCGCGCCAATGCGGTGTCTTCCCTGCACGGCGAGGTTTCCCGGGCAATGTGGAAGAGACTCTATCCGAGAACGCCGGAAGATGCTGTGCCCATCGGTCACATCACGAATGGCGTCCACGTACCGTCGTGGCTGGCGCCGCAGATGTGCCGTCTTTACGACCGGCATCTCGGCGTTGGATGGCAGCAGCGCAGTGGAAGGGCGCAGACTTGGGGGGAGATCGAGAACGTCGACGATGGCGAACTTTGGGAAACACACCTGAGTCTGAAATCGCAGCTGCTTGATTTCGTACGCCGCCGGGCCTGCGAGCAGGCCGAACGTCGCGGCGAGCCGCAAGAAACCTTGCAAAAGCTGAGCAAAGTGCTCTCCTCGGATGCCCTGACCATCGGCTTCGCGCGGCGGTTTGCCACGTACAAGAGAGCGAACCTGATCCTCGCCGATATCGAGAGACTGGCGTCCCTGGTCAACGATCCTAAACGGCCCGTGCAATTCCTCTTCGCCGGCAAGGCCCATCCGCATGACGAACCGGGGAAAAAGGTGCTGCAGGAGATCGCCGAGAAAATGCGCGACTCGAAGTTCGCGGACAAGCTGGTCTTCATCGAGGACTACGACATCAATGTGGGCCGGTATCTTGTCCAGGGCGTGGATGTATGGCTCAACAATCCGCGGCGGCCCCTCGAGGCTTCCGGCACTAGCGGACAAAAAGTCGTGCTCAACGGAGGTCTAAACCTTTCGGTGCTTGATGGCTGGTGGGCGGAAGCCTACGACGGCCTCAACGGATTCGCGATTGGCACGGGCAGGACGCATTCGAATATGGATGTGCATGACAGCCGCGATGGCGAGGACCTCTACCGCGTGCTCCGCGACGAATTGATTCCGCTCTTCTATCAACGTGACCAAGATGGCCTGCCCCGAGGATGGATCAAACGCATGAAGCGGACTATCCGGACTCTGGGTTGGCGCTTCAATGCGGACCGCATGGTGATGGATTACGCGCTGAAGTGCTATGTCCCCGCGGCGGGAGGCACGTCGAGCGAAATGATCGCGCCCTGACCGAGGCGAGGATTGATCTGTCCGCCTCGGCGATTACTCCTTCAGCTCGACCACTGTTGCGCCCGCTCCGCCCTCATTTTGGCCCGGCTCGGTGACCGTGGCTACCTGCGGATGCTGACGCAGATACTCACGCAGCGTGCGCCGCAGCACGCCCATCCCTGTGCCGTGGATCACGCGAATCCTCGGCAGCCCGGCCAGAAACGCCCGGTCGAGGAATTTCTCCACCTCGTTCCGCGCCTCGTCCGCCGTGCGGCCGATCACGTTGATCTCCCAGCCCCCACTGGCGTCGGGTTCAGCCATCGAAACTGAAACACCGGGCCGGCTGCGCGCTGCCTGCAACGGAGTCTGTGCCGCGGCTAGCGAATGAACCACCTCGGCAATCTCATCGCGCGCAATGCGCATTTTCATCGGACCCACTGCAACCTCGAAGGTCTTGTCGTCGATCTGCCGCTGCACGGTTGCTGTCTTGCCCGCCATCTGTCCAACGGCGCGCAGCTTCACGGTATCGCCCGCGGCCACATGGCGAACCACATGGGGCTGCGCGTGTACATCGCCCTTGTCTGCGCCTGTGTGATGCGCGACGACCGAGGCATTGAAGCGCTCGGAAAACTCACGCCGCAGTCGCGCCATGCGCCGCTCGGCATCCTTGGAAAGCTTCTGTTGTGCCGCCCGGTCGTCGATGGCGCGAACCGTCCCCCGTGCCTGGTATTCGAAATCCTTCAGCAGCGACTCCAGTTTCTGCTCCATCTCGCGGACCTTGGCGCGCTGCTCCTTCATGCCTTCGGCTTCGAGGCGAGCCCGCTCACGCTTCAGCTCACCTTCGAGCTGCTGAATCCGCTCCCGTTCCGCCCGCACTGCGCGAAGCTGCTCGTGCAGGCTGTCGAGAAAGCGCCCAATGTCCAAGGTCTGTGTGCTCAGCCGCGAGCGTGCTGCCTCAATCATGCTCGGCGCCAGGCCCAACTGCGCCGCGATGTTGATGCCGGCTGAGGCTCCAGGAACTCCCTGTCGCAACTCATACGTCGGCGCGAGTGTGCGCTCGTCGAAGCCGACAGCCGCGTTAATCACGCCACTGGTATTTTCCGCATACACCTTGAGCGATGTGTGATGCGTCGAGATGATGGCCCACGCGCCCGAGCGCAGAAAGTGTTCGCCAATGGCCACTGCCAGCGCCGCGCCCTCTTCCGGATCGGTCGCCGAGCCCAACTCATCGAGCAGGATCAGAGATGATGAGTCGGCCCGCTGCGCAATGCGATTCAGATTGACAATGTGTGCCGAAAATGTCGACAGATTCTGCTCGATCGACTGGGCATCGCCAATGTCCGCCAGAATTGCGTCGAAGACCGGAAGCACCGCTTCCTCAACCGGAACCGGAACCCCACTCTGAGCCATGATGGCCAACAGGCCCACCGTTTTTAAAGCAACCGTCTTGCCCCCCGTATTGGGCCCGCTGATGATCAGCTGCCGAGCGTTGGAGGTGAGGAACAGGCTGATCGCAACAACGTTTCCACCCTGTGAAAGGAGCCTCTTCTCCAGCAGCGGATGCCGCGCCCGCTTCAATGTCAGCTCAGGTTTGGCGGCGTCGGCGAAGTGCGGTTCAACGCAATTGAACTCCAGCGCAAAGAGAGCGCGCGCCTGCAGCGTGTCTACTTCGGCCAGAACTTCCGCACCTTTGAGAATCACCGGCGCGTACTGCCCGATCTGCCGCGTCATCGCCGCAAAAATGCGATGAATCTCCGATTGCTCCTCTTCGAGTAGCCGTACCAGATCGTTGTTCAGCTCGATGGTTTCGAGCGGTTCCACATAGACCGTCTGTCCGCTCGAACTCGCGCCGTGCACTACACCCTGCACGCGCCGCTTCCATTCCGCCTTCACCGGAATCACGAATCGCTCGCCACGAATCGTGATTACATCGTCCTGCGTGCTGCCGCCTTCGGAGAAGCGCCGCAGCGCCGAACGCAGGCTCTCTTCGATGGCGCGTTGCTGCCGATCCATCTCGCGACGAATCCTGCGTAGCTCGGATGAAGCATCATCGGCCAGCGACCCGTCGGGAAGAATACGTGAGCGCAGCGACTCCACCAGCGGCTGTAGTGGAAGTGTGAGCAGATCGCCCGCCAGG
Organism: Silvibacterium sp.; assembly: GCA_049588475.1. GTDB lineage: Bacteria > Acidobacteriota > Terriglobia > Terriglobales > Acidobacteriaceae > Silvibacterium. The sequence goes on from JBAVYX010000100.1 coordinate 52,855, forward strand.
ACGCGCAGTTGCGGAATCGCGTCGACGAGATCGTTTGGGGGCGTACTCATCATGGCCGCCCACGCCGAGATGTCTTCGCTCAGCGCCACGATGCGGCGAATCTCATCCGCCTCGAGCGCAGCTCCTTCGATGCGCGATTTGGCCAGCACCTCCGACGGGCTGAAGAGTGACCCAAGCGACGGCCGCGCGCCCGCATGCACCAGCAACCGCATCTCGGCTCCTAACATGTGCTCCCGACGGATCCAATCCATGTCCGTCGAAGGCGCAAGCTCCAGGAGCCATTGCCTTCCCACCGCCGATTGCGCATATCCGGCCAGCTGATCGAGAAAACGGTCCCATTCCAGCACAGACCGGCTACAATCTCTGACTACGCGCGGGATGGGATGCGTCAAGGGCAAATTGGGGGGCATCAACTTCATCCTACCGGTTGCAGCGCAAGCGTAGGGGTTCAAGTTCTGGAACAAGCGCAGTCGCGGCTGCGTAACTTCACCAGGTCTTTCGTTGCAAAGGAGGGACCAACCTTATGTATTGCAGTGGATGTGGACAACCAATTGACCCCAGTCAACAGTTTTGCCTGAAGTGCGGCAGGGCCGTTCCCCGTATAGCGCCCAGCGTTCCCCTGACCGCGGCAGCCCCCGCCATCTGGTTCTATACGCGCGTTCATCGCCATGTTCAGGCCCTGTCTGTTCTCTGGATCGCCTATGGTGTGTGGAATCTCTTCGGCTGGATCCTGGCTATGTCCTTCTTCACAGGCTTCTTCGGCCACTATTTCGGCCACTGGCACCACGGCCCCTTCGGCGAGTTCCCCTTCAACCAGATGCCCTGGTTCGCGCCGCTCATCACTGTCATCGTCATCGGCCGTACGATTCTCTCCGTCGTTACCGGCATTGCGCTCTCCCGCCGCGCCCCATGGGCCCGTATCCTGGCCATCGTCGTTGCTTTTCTCACCATCATCAAGCCCATCAGCGGAACCGCGCTCGCCATCTACACGCTCTGGGTGTTGCTACCCGGGCCCTCCGCGCAGGAGTACGAGCAGATGGCTGAAGTGTGAGCAAGTAGAATAGCCGCATGGAATTCCCCATCACCCGGCTGCGGCGTCTGCGCCGCACCGAGGCCATGCGCAACCTAGTTCGCGAGACACACCTTGAACCCGGTGCACTCATCTATCCGCTCTTCATTTGCCCCGGAGAGGGTGTCCGCAAAGAAATCAGCTCGATGCCCGGCGTCTTCAATCTGTCGGTGGATGAGGCCGTCAAAGAAGCCGAAGCTGCAGCCTCCTTGGGCATCGGAGGATTGCTGCTTTTTGGCCTTCCCGAATCAAAAGACGAGCAGGCGATGGGCGCGTGGGACGAAAACGGCGTGGTGCAGCGTGGCCTGCGGGCGCTCAAGGAGTCTACCGCGGCGAAGAAGCTGGTGCTTATGGCCGACGTCTGCCTCTGCGAATACACCTCGCACGGCCACTGCGGGGTTGTGAAGCAAGACGGAGAAAACTATGAGATCGACAACGACTCCAGCCTGAACCTGCTTGCAAGAACCGCCACATCGCTGGCCAGAGCGGGGGCCGACATCGTCGCCCCGAGCGACATGATGGACGGTCGCGTGGCCGCCATCCGCGACGAGCTCGACGAAGTAGGCTACGACGAGACGCCCATCCTTTCCTATGCGTCGAAATTCGCCTCGGCCTTCTACGGACCCTTCCGCGAAGCGGCGGACTCTGCCCCGCAATTCGGCGACCGCCGGAGCTACCAGATGGACGGAGCCAACCTGCGCGAGGCCATGCGCGAGATCGACCTCGACCTCGGCGAAGGCGCGGACATGATCCTGATGAAGCCAGCCCTACCTTACCTCGACGTGATCCGCGCGGCCCGCGAACGCTTCGACGTAACCATCGGGGCATACCAGGTATCGGGGGAATACTCCATGCTGCAGGCCGCCTTCGCGAACGGCTGGCTCGATCACGAGCGCGCCATGATGGAATCGCTGATCGCCATCAGGCGAGCTGGTGCGGGTTTTATCGTGACGTATTTTGCGAAGGAAGCGGCGAGGGTGCTGGGTTAAGCCCGATCAAGCTCCGCGAATAGCTCGCTCAGCACCACGCGAATCTCTGTGCCCGCAATCGCCAACACGCCATCCGCTGGCTCCTCATCCCCGTCTTCGTGCAGAGATAGGCTTTGCGCAGCTCAGGACCCGCGCCGGGGTGGGAATCGCATTCACGCTTTCAGTATCGCGCAAATAGGACACAATCCAAAGCTGACCGCTCGCGTGCTGCGAATCTTTCCCCTCCCTCCCGCATCTTCCTTAGCGGAACCCTTGCGTACAATGGAGTGTTTGGGTTGAGCCCTCGGGCCCGATCCCTCACGCTATCGCAACCCTAAACGGAGCTTTCACTTGGCAGAGACTATCTATGACGTAGCCATTCTCGGCGGCGGACCCGCTGGATATACCGCCGCTATCCGCGCCGGCCAGTACGGCCTCAAGGTCGCACTGATTGAAAAGGACAGCCGCCTCGGTGGCACCTGCCTGCTGGTGGGCTGCATCCCCACCAAGGCGCTGCTCTTCAATGCCGAAATCTACGACCACTTCAAGCACGCCAAAGAGTACGGCCTCGACGGTCTGGGCGAGGCGACCGTCAACTGGAGAACCATTCTCGACCGCAAGAACGGGATCGTCGCCAAGCATGTTAAAGGACTCGAATTCCTGATGCGCAAGAACAAGGTGACCGTAATCCCCGGCTTCGGCCGCCTCACCGGCCCGGCGAAAGACGGTATCCACTCCATCGAAGTCACGCCTCAAGACAAGGGCAAGCCCTCCGTAGTCAAAACAAAGAACATCATCCTCGCTACTGGCTCCGACGCCCGCCTGCTGCCCGGTGTCCAAGTAAGCGACAAGGTCCTGACAAACGTCGAGATCCTCTCGCTCGACCGCATCCCCAAGTCGCTCCTCATCATCGGAGCGGGCGCGGTCGGCGTCGAGTTTGGCTCCATTTTCCGCAGCTTCGGTTCGGAAATTTCCATTCTCGAATACCTGCCGCGCCTGGTGCCGGTCGAAGACGAGGAGATCAGCAAGGAGCTGGCCCGCTCCTTCCGTAAGCGGGGTATCGACACCAGCGTCGGCGCAAAGGTCGAGAAGGTCGAGCACACCAAGGACGGTGTCAAGGTCACCTTCACCGGCTCCGACGGCAAGCAGGCCACCAAGGAAGCTGAGAAGGTGCTGATCGCCGTGGGGCGCGGGCCCCGCACCGAAGGCATCGGCCTTGAAAAGACGAAGATCATAGCTGACCGCGGCTTTATCAAGGTCAACGAATATATGCAGACCGACGAGCCCGGCATCTATGCCATCGGAGACATCGTCGCCGGCATGCCGCAACTCGCCCATTCCGGCTCCATGGCCGGACTGGTCGTCGCCGCCAAGATCGCCGGCAAGTATGCCCGGCCCATCAAGCGCGACCGCATCCCGGGATGCACCTATACGGAGCCGCAGATCGGCAGCGTCGGCCTTACCGAAGCTAAGGCCAGGGAGCTGGGACACACCGTCAAGGTCGGTAAGTTCCCCTTCGTTGGCAACTCCAAGGCCACCATCGTCGACTCGCACGACGGCTTCGTAAAGGTCGTCGCCGACGCCAAGTACGGAGAGATCCTCGGCGTCCACATTATCGGCCCGCAGGCCACCGAGCTCATCGCCGAAGCCGTCACCGCCCTCGAACTCGAAGCTACCGTAGAGGACCTGATGTGGACCATCCATGCCCACCCGACCCTTGCCGAAGCGATGCTCGACGGCTTCAGCAGTGTGGAAGGGCTGGCGATAAACGTATAGGAATCAATTCGGAACAGAGTTACCCACGTCCGGATTTTCGGACGTGGGTTTCTCACTATCCAATGATCCTCAACCTGCTCCATCTCGGCCGCGTCGACTACACCACCGGGCTCGACCTCCAGAAGCAACTCGTCGAAGCGCGCCACGAGAACCGCATCGGCAACACGCTCCTGCTGCTCGAACACCCACCGGTCCTCACTCTGGGCCGCAACTCCGACCGCTCCAACATCCTTGCCACTGACGAAGTCCTCGCCTATCGCGGCGTCGAAGTCCACGAGATCAACCGCGGTGGAGACGTCACCTATCACGGACCTGGCCAGCTGGTCGGCTATCCCGTCCTCGACCTCCGGAGCTTTACCCTCGGGGGCCGTCGCATCGGCGCCGTTGACTACGTGCGCTTGCTCGAAGAGGTCCTGATCCGCTCTCTCGGCGACTTCGCCGTTCCCGCGCAGCGGATCTCCGGGCGTACGGGGGTCTGGACTATCGCCGGCGGTTCTGTACAGGAAAAGAAGGTCGCCGCCATCGGCGTTCACATCGCGCGCGGCATCACCTCGCATGGATTCGCGCTCAACGTCACGACTGAGCTGCGCGACTTTGAACTCATTGTGCCCTGCGGCATCTCGGACCGTGCCGTTACCAGCCTCGAACTCGAAGCGACCGCCGACGCCATGGTGCCCACAATGGAAAACGCCATCAACGCCGTGGCTCGCCAATTCGGACGCGTCTTCGAACATCAGGTTTTGTGGCTTGAATCAGACCAGCTGCCGATCACGCGCGCCGCGGCACGATAAGGCAGCCACTTACTCATTCCTCTCGCAACGCCTGCATCGGCTCAATTGAGGAAGCCCGCCGAGCCGGAAGCAACGCCGCCAGCAAGCCTACTACTATTAGCGCCAAGGCCAGAGCGAGAATCCGCCCGGCATCCTTGTCCAGTTGCAGCGCCACCACTGAGCCGATGTACTTCCGCGCCGCAGCCGTCAGCAAGAGGCCGATCGCCACGCCGCCGCCGAGCATCCAGCCCACGCGCCGGTAGATATCCGCCAGGATTCGCAGCCGCGGCGCTCCTAGTGCCATGCGCACACCGATCTCCCGAGTCGACAGCTCTACCTCGTGGCTGATCAATCCATAGAGGCCGATAATCGCCAGCAGCACGGCGAAGGCTGCAAACGTGCCGAAGAGCCAGTTTTCCAGCCGCTCGAAGATCAGCGTGTCGGCAATCACCGTGCGCATCGTCTCCGGAGTCCTGAAGGGCAGTGTCGGGTCCACGTCGTGAAAGGCTCGCCGCAGGCTGGGCACGATGTTCATCGGATCACCGCTGGTGCGTATGACAATCTCCATGCTGCCCAGAAAGTTCATGCTGTCGGCAAGCTTTACCTGCGAGATCGGATAATCCGTCTCCGCCAGGGGCGGCTGGTAGATGTTCTGCCGGATATTCTTCACTACGCCCACGATGGTCTCATGGTCGTGGCCGTCGAGCTGCATGCCGATCGGATCGCGCCCCTCGGGAATGAACTTCTTCACGAAAGCCTCATTCACTACGATCACGGGATGGGACGTCAGCGTGTCGAGGCCCGGGTCGAGCAACCGACCCTTTACCAGCCGGTCTTGGAATACGTCGTAATAGCCGGGCGAAACCATGCGGAACTCCGCGAGTTGTTCCACGTTCGGCGGCGCCGGCGGCGTGCCGGTCACGTGGACATCCGAGTTCCAGCCGTAGGTCTGAATCGGCAAAAGCAGAATCGTGCCTGCTGCGCGAACTCCTGGAATGGCGCGAATCTTCTCGATCAGCGGCTGGTAAAAATTGGCCACTACGTCCCGCCCTTCGTACCGCCCTGGCGAAAGATCGACCTCCGCAGTAAGAATGCGGTCTTGCGAGAAGCCCAGCTCCGCGTTCCGTAACCCTCCTAGCATGTGCAGCAGCAGACCTGACACCACCAGCAGCGCCAGAGCAAGAGCCACCTGGGTTACCACGAAGGAGGCCCTTAGCCGATGTTGTCCGCGCGTCACGCCCGTCGAACCATTGGAGCGCAGCGCCTTGTTGGGATCAGCCCCCGAGAGCCGGAGCGCCGGCGCGAGTGCCGCAAGAAGTGTAATCATCACAGTGACAAATAAAGCCGCCAGCAGCACCGGCGCATTCAGCTCGGTTTCAGCGCCCCGCGACAGGGCAGAAATCAGCAGCATGCGGATCACCCGCAGCAGCCCATATGCCAGCACTATGCCGCCTGCAGCTCCGAAGGCCGCATACAGCAGTCCCTCGGTCAGGATCTGCCGGATAATCCGCGCCCGATTCGCCCCAACGGCCGCGCGCAGCGCCATCTCCCGATCGCGCTTGACGCCGCGCGCCAGCAGCAGGCCGGCCACATTCACGCATCCAATCGCCAGCAGCGCCAGCACCGCGCCCAGCAGCAGGCGCAGCGAGCTCGTTGTCTTACCAAGGATGTACGTCTCAATATCTACCAACTTCACTGTGCGGCCCTGACTCGACGGATAGGTCCGGCCAAGATCGGTGAGCACCCGCGCCAGGTCGGCCTGCGCCTGGTTGGCAGAGACTCCAGCCTTAACGCGGCCCACCGTCGGCAGCCAGTGATTGCCGCGATATTCTCGCAACCTTTGCGGAGCGTGCAGCGGCCGGTAGATCGCGTCCACACGGCCGATGGGGAAGCGGAAGCCTGCCGGCATCACGCCGATAATCGTATGGGGACGCCCTTCGAGCTTTACCTTCTGCCCGATCACGCTCGCCTGACCGCCAAAGTACTGCTGCCACACCTCGTAGCTCAAGACCAGGACGTCGTTCTTGCCCTCCTGATCTTCGCCCGGAGCGAACGTTCGTCCCAGAATCGGACTCACCCCGAACACCTCGAAGAAGTTGTCCGTACCCTCCACCGCATGCAGCGGGATCGGTCCCTGCGGCCCTTCGAAATTGACCGTCCCGAACGAGTTGTAGCCGGCCAGCAACGCCAGGCCGTGATTCATCTTTCGCCAGTCCAGATATTCGGGATACGAAGCCGGCTGCGTGTACCCCTGCGGAGAGTGCGGCTCCAGCGCCACAATGCTCTCAGGACGGTCATAGGGCAGCGGCCGAATGAGCATGGCATACAGCACGCTGAAAATGGCTGCCGTTATGCCAATGCTGAGGGCCAGCGTCGCGATCACGGTCAGGCCGAATGCCGGCGACTTGCGCAATTGACGCAGAGCGTAGCGAAGATCCTGGAGAAAGGATTGCATCGAAGAACTCTTCCTTGTGGATGCCTGCACGCCGGGGTCCAGCGTGCGGTTCAAGCTATTCCTTGAAGGTCCGTGAGATAGGGACAGAAGCGCCCGGGCGTAACTGCCCATTTCCAGATTCAGATGTCCATTATCGGGCAGCGGTCCTCAATATTTATAGACCCGCGCTTCCCACCCTTTTAGATGCAGCGTGGGAGTGTTCGCCTCCGTACTGCCCAGGTTCGTCATCAGCAGTTCCGTCGGCTGCAATGCGCCCGGGATTGCATAGTCGACGGGCTTATCCGAAAAATTCAGCACCACTAGATACCGATCCGCGCCCAGTGTGCGCGTATAAGCGAAAATTGCCGAATTTGCCGGGTCCAGGTCCTGATAAGTCCCGTAGACCAGCGCCGGAGTCTTGTGGCGCAGCGCGATCATCTGCTGCGTATAGCGATAGACGGAGTTCGGGTCAGCCAGCTCTTGAGCGGCGTTGATCTCCTTGTAGTTGGGATTCACCGCCAGCCATGCCTTCCCGCCGGTTGTGAAGCCGCCGTTGGCCGACCCATTCCACTGCATCGGAGTCCGGGCGTTGTCGCGGCTCATGTGTCGCAGGTTCGCCAGGTAATCCGCCTCGCTCACCTTACCTGTCGCCACATCCGCCTTATAGCCGTTTTTCGCTTCGATATCGTTGAAGTCCTCGATCGATTTGAAGGGATAATTCGTCATCCCCAACTCGTCGCCCTGGTAGAGGAACGGCGTGCCTCGTAGCGTTAGAAGCATCGTCTCCAGCAGCTTCGCCGACGGCACGCGATGCTCTGGCGAATCATTCCCGAAGCTTGACACCAGCCGCGGATTGTCATGGTTCGAAAGAAACACCGTGTCCCAGCTATGCGCGTCTAACTCTTCAGCATGCTTGGCATAGATCGCCTTCAACTCGGGTAGCGTCCAGCTCTTCCATTGCCGGCCGGCCCGATTGATGCGCACCGCGTCGAAGTTGAAGATCATGTTCAGCTCGTGTCGGTCGTCGCCCACCATCAGCGGAGTCTCTTCGAGCGAAATGCCCAGCGCCTCTCCGACCGTCATGACGTCGTACTTTGACAGTACATTCCGGTTCATCTCTTGCAGATACTCGTGCATGTGTGGTCCATTCGCGTATGCCCTGCCCACATTTCTCAACTCCTCCGGCGTCAGGTCCGGCAACCCCGTGGGTTTCGAGATCAGCGGGATCACATCCATGCGAAAGCCATCCACGCCCTTGTCAAGCCAGAACTTCATCAGGTCGTAAACCGCGGCGCGAACCTTGGGATTGTCCCAGTTCAGGTCGGGCTGCTTTACCGCGAAATAGTGCAGGTAGTACTGCTCCGTCAGCGCATCGTACTGCCAGGCCGACCCCGAAAAAAACGACGGGTAATTATTCGGCGGCTCCGTCCCGCCCGACCCTCTGCCCGGTCGCCACAGGTAGTAATCGCGATACGGATTGTCTTTTGATTTTTTGGACTCGACAAACCACTGGTGCTCGTCCGAGGTATGGTTCACCACCAGGTCGATGATCAGCCGCATGTGCCGCTTCTTAATCCCCGCCAGCAGCGCATCGAAGTCCGCCATCGTGCCGAACTCCTTCATGACTTTTCGATAATCGCGGATGTCGTACCCGTTATCGGCATTCGGCGAATCGTAGTGCGGACTCAGCCAGATCACGTTCACACCCAGCCCTTGCAGGTAGTCCAGCTTAGACGTGATCCCCGGCAGATCGCCGATCCCATCGCCATTCGAGTCCTTAAACGACCGTGGATATACCTGGTAGACCACCGCCTCCTTCCACCACGTGGGCGTATAGCCGTTGATAGTCTTCACCTCGGCCGTCTCCGGCTTCGCCGCATCCTGCGCGCCCACGTTCCCAGCCAGCGTTATCGCCACCATGGCGAACATTATGGCAATCTTCTTCAAGTGAACTCCTTCCTGCCGAACTCAGTGTAAGCGCTGGACTCACGCTTTACGCAACCAGTCAGGATAGGGAAGCTCCCCTCCTCGCGGCCCGCGTTCAAAAATCGGCCTGCATGCTCCACTCCGGCATTGGAGGAACCGATGAAATCCTTCTCGAATCGTGCCCTGCTAATGACCGCGATGTTTTTGGGAGCTTTCGTTGCTGTGCGCTCTCAACAGGGCACTCAAACCGAGCGATTTCTGCAGCTCGAAAAAGAAGATGTGAAAGCGTGGAAGCCCGTGGTGATGCCCAAATCGCCCCTTACCATGCACCGGCAGGATCATCCGCGCGTGATCATCGCCCTGAGCGGCGGCACGATGAAGATCGTAGAGCAAGTCGGAGCATCGGAAGAGCACGTCTGAGAAAGGGGCGAGGCCTATTGGCTCCCCGCCAATCGGCCGGGCACCTTGCACGCCGACGTGAACGCGGGTGACAAGCCGATCGAAGTGATGGGTCGTCGAGCTGGAAAAGGAGAAGTGACGCGGCCCGTTACTCCGTCCGTAGCGCCTGCGCGGGATCGGTCGAGGCCGCACGTCGCGCCGGAACCAGCCCCGCCAGTGACGCCGCCACGGCCAGCGTGAGAATCGACGCCAGCAGCACTTTCGCGTCTATACCCTTGATCTCGTAGAGCTGCGCCTCGACAAAGCGCACGCACAGCAGCGCTGTTGGAACGCCGATCGCCAGTCCCAACGCGGTTTGGATCATCGCACTGCGCATCACCATTGCGATGACGTTGCCACGCTCCGCGCCCAGCGCCATGCGAATCCCGATCTCGCCCGTGCGCCGCGCGACGGTATACGCTGTTACGCCATAGAGTCCGATGGTGGCCAGCAGCAGCGCCAGTGCGCCGAACAGTATGGTGAGGCGGGCGATCATGCGCTCCTCGACGAAGTTGCCGGCGATCTGCTCGTCGAAGGTCCGGAAGTTCACGACGGTGAGATTAGGATTGATGGCCGACAAAGTCTGCCGCACGAGGGACTCCATGTTGTTCATCGGGTGGTCGGTCTGGAGCACGATCGCGCCGGCATAGAGGGATTCGTCCTTCTCGATCGGATCCTTGTCGCTGGCTGCCCGCTGCATCAGCGGCAAAAAGTACATCGTGTGATCCTTCCATCGCGGAGATTGGTACATCGTATCCTCAACCACGCCCACAATCTCGAAATCTCCCGGCGACGTCGTGCCGGGCGAACCAAAGCGCTGTCCGATCGGGTTCTCACCCGGGTTGAAGAGCTTCTTCACGAACGCCTGGTTCACCACCGCTACGGATGGAGCAATCGAAGTATCCTTCACCGTGATTCCGCGGCCACCCACCACGCGCGTCCCCACTGAGTCGAGGTAGTCGCCGTTCACCCTCACCACTGAGGCAATCTCATTCTTGTACGGCTGACCCAGCACCTGAACACCGTTGCCCCAGTTGTCATCCTCCATCGGCGTATAAGAACTGATGCCAACCTTGACCAATCCCGGAATCGCATGGAACCTGTCTTCCAGGAGTCGATAAAGCGTCTCAAGCTGCGTCTGCGAATACCCAGCCGCCTGTGGATTGAAGTGCACGATGTAGCGATTCTTCGAGTCCAGCTTGAAGTCCAGGTGCTCCAGCTTGTTCAGACTCTGCGTAAATAGCCCTGCGCCGACCAACAGCACGAGAGACAGCGCAGCCTGCAGCACCACCAGTCCTCGCTGCAGCAGCGACGCACCCGACGCCGTCGTCCGCGCCCCACTTCGCAGAGCATCGGCGGGATCGGCCTGCGCTGCAATCCATGCGGGAGCCACGCCGAACAGTACCCCGGTGAGCACTGATAACCCGCACGCGAACGCGAGCACCGCAGGCGACGGACTCGCCTGAATTGGAACGCTATGAGACCAGGGAAAGGCGAGCGCGAGGAGCATGCGCGTGCCCGCATAGGCAACCATGAGTCCGGCGATACCGCTCAGGACCGCAAGCACCAGGCTCTCGGTGAGGAGCTGGCGAACGATTCTTGCCCGACCCGCGCCCAGCGCTGTCCGCACTGACATCTCCGTCTTGCGCGACATCCCACGGGCGAGCAGCAAATTTGCGATGTTTGCGCACGCGATCAGCAGCACCAGCCCGGAGATGGTCATCAGCATCTTCAGGTGTGAGGAGTATTGCTTTTGCATGTGCTGAATTCCGCCACCGCCCGGTGTCAATATGACATGCACCTTCGGAAGCTGCTCCTTTCCGGCTCCTCCGAAAAACAAATCGGTCTGGCCAAATGCCTGGCGCACCAGTCCGCTCAGCTTCTGCTGAAGCGCCGGCAGATCTGTGCCCGGCTTCACGCGCCCTACCATATAGAGCCACCGGACTCCCGGACTGTGCACATACGGGGCATTGGCCAATACCGGCATCGACTCAATCGGCAGGTAGAAATCCGGAGGTGCGCTGGTCATTCTGTCGCCGTAAAATCCCGCCGGAGCAATGCCCGCAATCGTCACCGGCTTCGTATTCACCCAGAAGGTACTGCCCACCACTGACGGATCGCCCGCGTAATAGCGCTGCCAGGTTGCATAGCTCATCACCGCCGCGATCGGCGCGCCCGCTACATCATCGCTGTCGGTAAACAGACGCCCTGCGTGGGGCTTCAGCCCGAAGGTCCGGAAGTAATTTCCCGAGACAAATTCGCCCGTCACCGACTGTGCGCCCACCTGGTCGCCATCGCGGCGCACCGTGAGGGGCCGGTACTCGAAGCCCGCCTGCATCGCCGCCAGTTCTTCGAACTCCGAAGCATTTTTCTTCAGCAGCTGCCATGTCTCAGTCGGGAAGTAGCTGTAATCTCCCTCGTCGTCGTGATCGTGCTGTACGCCGCCACCCACGCAGCAATCGTTGTGATTGCCAATGCGCACCAAAGTCTTCGGATCGGCAACCGGAAGGTTCCGCATCAGCACGGCGTTCACCAGCGTGAAGATCGCCGCGTTCGCTCCGATACCCAGCGCCAGCGTTAGCACCGCCGTCGCCGTAAACCCCGGAGTCTTCCTTAACTGCCGTAGCACGTAGCGCACGTCTTGTAGCAGAGTCATCATCGTGAAGTCTTTTCTGGAATTGCTCGAGATTTTGTCGCAGAACTTTCCACCAGCAGAACGAGCACGCCATCGCCCACACCTGACTTTGCTCTTTATCCTTTATGTCAGCGACTTACAGGCCGTTAGGAATGCCCGAACTGTTCATCAGCGGATCTTCCTGTCCGGACATGGACACTGTCTGGAACAACCACGGATAAACAGGAGGCGAACCTGCCTCCGCGCACGACTCCTATTCATAGCGGAGCGCCACCATGGGATCCACGCGCATCGCCCGCCGCGCCGGGAAATAGCAGGCTGAGAGCGCTACCATTGTCAGCAGAACCGCGACGCCCGCGAAAGTCACCGGATCTGTCGCGCTCACCCCGAAGAGCAAACCGCTCATCACGTGCGTCAGGCTCAGCGCTCCCGCGAGGCCCGCGGCGATGCCGAGCAGCGCCAGTGCCATCCCCTGCTGCAGCACCAGCGACAGGATGCTGCTGCGCTGCGCGCCCAGCGCCATGCGGATGGCGATGTCTGAAGTCCCCTGCGTCACCAGGAAAGACATGACGCCATAGATCCCAACCGCTGCCAGAATCATCGCGAAGCCAGCGAATGCGCCCAGCATGGTCATCGCAAAGCGTTGCCGCGCCACCGAATCATGAACCCGCTGCTGCATCGTCGCGATCTCAAACACCGGCACATCCGCGTCGATGCCGTGGACCAGTTCGACAATGGAGTTCGCCAGAGCCGCCGGGTCGCCCGTGGTATGGGCGACCACAAACATCTCGCCGTTCCCCCATGCCGCATAAGGGAAATACGTAACCATCTTTGTATCAATATCCAAGCCGTATTGCTTTACCACTCCTACTACGCCAGCGATCGTCTGCCAAGGCTCCTTGTCGCCCTGCCGGATGCGCTTGCCCACGGCGTCTCCCTTCGGCCAGAAGCGGTCAGCCATTTTCTGGTCAATCAGTACCACGGGCTGCGATTTATCGGTATCCGCCGGCGTGAAGAATCGGCCCTGAAGCAGCGGAATGCTCATGGTTCGAAAGTAGTCCGGAGTCGCTGAGCGCTTGTCCACCTGCAATTCCGGAGCATCCTTAGGCGGCACGTATCCCTCGATCTGCATGCCTCCCCATCCAATCGAAGGAGTGAGCGGAAGCACAGAAGTAGCGCCAAATCCGGTCACCCCCGGCAGGCTTCGCACACGTTCGGCAAGATCGTCGTAGAACTGGACCCTCTTCGGCCGTTCCTTGTACTTCGGACCACCAGCGGCCACGTGCATGGAAATGATGCTTTCCGGATTGAATCCCGGCGGCACGCTCAGCAGGTGTACAAAGCTGCGAATCAGCAGCCCCGCGCCCGCTAGTAGGGTCAGCGAAACGGCCAGCTCAGCAATTACCAGCGCTCCGCGCAACTTGTCGTGCTTCACGTTCAGCCCGCCGCTGTGCGAGGTTCGTCCGCCCGCCTTCAACGTCGAGTTCAGGTCCACTCGTGAGGCGCGCAGCGCCGGCGCCAGGCCAAAGACAATCCCCGTGAGCAACGAAATCGCCAGGGTGAACGCCAATACCCGGAAGTCCATACCAATCTCATCGAGCCGCGGAATGTTTCCCGGGTGGATCTTCTGGACTACGTACAGGCCCAACGCCGCGACTCCCAGTCCGGCCACGCCGCCGAGCAGGCTGAGCAGCACGCTCTCCGTCAGCAGTTGCATCACCAGGCGCCCTCGCCCCGCGCCCAATGCCGTGCGCACGGCAATTTCCTTCTGCCTTCCGGACGACCGAGCAAGCAGCAGGTTGGCCACGTTGGTGCAGGCGATCAGCAGCACCAGCGCTACCGCTCCCAGAAGAATCAGGACTGCGCCGCGCACATCGCCTACCACCTGCTCCATCAGCGGCACCACGCTAATGATGAAGGTGCGATCGCGATGCTTCTCCTCGCGCAGCCGCGCTGCAATGATGCTGATGTCCGCCTGCGCCTGCTGCATGGTCACGCCCGGCTTCAGCCGCGCCAGAACGTTGTAGTCCTCCGGACCATAGTCCAGTTCTTCCTTCGCATCCATGGGCAGCGGCATAAAGACTTCCGCCTTCTCGATGCCGCCGATCACGGGTATCACTTCGTGGCTCAACCGGAACTCCCGCGGCAGTACGCCGACGACGGTGCGTGGCTTTCCGTCGAGCGTGATGCTTCGTCCGAGCAGATTCGGGTCACCGCCGAAGGCTCGCTTCCACAGTCCGTAGGTCAGCACCACCGTGTCCGGCTTGCCGGGCCGGTCCTCGTCCGCAGTAAAGATGCGGCCCAGCATCGGTTTCACGCCCAGCATAGGCAGCAGGGTCGAAGACGCCTCGATCCCATCCACCCGCAGTGCCTTTGAGAGTCCGCTCAGCGTGTAGCCGTCGCCAATCGCGATCGCCGTCTCGTCGAAGACATGGTTCTGCGTCTTGATGTCGTGATACTGCCCGGGCGAGGGCCAGTCCTGGGGTATGCCGATGCCAGGCGAACGCAGCCACAGGATCGCCAGGCGCTCCGGATGCGCATACGGCAAGGGCTTGAGCAGCAGGGTACTTGTGACGCTGAAGAGCGCTGTGTTCGCGCCGATCCCGATGGCCAGCGAAAGCACAATCACAAACGTGAGCCCCGGATTCTTCATCAGCATCCGGATGCCGTAACGCAGGTCCTGAACGAATGTCCGCACGAAACCTCCTCTTGACGCCCAGCCCAAGGACGAGCACCGCTTCAATTGGCTCTCAGTATAGGACTATGAAGCTTGACGCGGACTCCGCCACGAAGAAGATTTTAGTCTTGATGTTCTGAGGGCGGCGGACCTCCCATGGGCCCGACCCCGACTGCCGCTGGAGTAGCCAACGGATCGACAGCCGCCATCAGCTCCGCGTGCAGACCTGCGGCGAATTCTCTCGGCCTCACCGATTGAAGACTGGCTATCGAGAGCTCGCCGTGTTGATCGCCGTGTCGTGAACGATGGTGGCTTGTTCATAGTTGGAGAAGTCGAGCGACTCTACTTGGCGAGCTCCCAACAATTCCAGAATGGGTTCGACGAAGCGAGATTGTTGCGCTTCTGCTATCGCGGATCGGATGGCGGCCGGGGAGCTCTTGCTCTGTCTTAACTCTTTCCTTAAATCATCCGCCGATACATGAACCTGTATGTCAACTCCCATTCTTCGCCAACGGCACCTTTTTGAGCAATCGGATCAGACTGACGCGGATGCAAAAACGGACATGAAACCGGGAGATCGCAGTGCTCGCACCGATTCCCGATCATCCGCGATAGCACAAATGACAATCGTCAGCCCGGATTCTTCTGGAGCATTCGCTCAACCGTCAGCCTGAATCGAGGAACCCTCGGCCTAGCCGCCTATGTTACGGCAGAACAGCTTAGGCGAATACTTCTAGGCACTGTCAAATTCGATGGCGTTACCCAGCACTTAAGCAGCTTGGAATGAACTAATCACAAGAAAATAGAGCCAGCGGACCCCATTGGGCTCACTGCGAAATCATGCTTGACAGGCAACCAGAATCTCGGCAGCTTCCTCCGACAAAGGAGGTAAGGTAGGCCGGTCACTCCTGAACAGCTTGCACGGCTCCCACGCAGGCAAAAGAAGACCGGCCAAGAGGTGAAAGAGATGCAGCTTCCCAGATCATTGCGTAAATTCTTAGGCAATCTCATTTTGATCACGTTTCTCAGTGCGCTGCCGTGCGCGTCCTTTTCCCAGGTTGCAGTGGGTGTTTCGATCACTGTTGCTCCCCCGGAATTGCCGGTCTATGAACAGCCGTTCTGTCCGGGACCCAATTACATGTGGACCCCCGGCTACTGGGCTTGGGATGGAGTCGGTGGTTACTATTGGGTCCCTGGGACCTGGGTCGTGGCCCCGGTCGTGGGCTTGCTCTGGACCCCTGGCTACTGGGGCTGGAATAACGGCGGCTACCTTTGGAATGCCGGCTATTGGGGTCCACAGGTCGGCTTCTACGGTGGCGTGAACTACGGCTACGGTTATAGCGGCGTGGGCTTCTACGGCGGACGCTGGAATGGCCGCTATTTCAACTACAACACCGCAGTCATGCGCGTGAATACAACGGTGATCCATAACACCTATGTAGATCGCACAGTGGTTCGCAATGTGACAGTAAACCGCGTGAGCTACAACGGCGGTCGCGGCGGCATCGAGATGCGTCCAACCGCAGCCCAGGAAGCGGCAGCACGCGACAAGCGTTTTGGCGCCCAACCGGCGCAACTGCAGCAGGAGCGAGTCGCCCGTCAGGATAAAGCCAACTTCGTCTCCGAGAATCACGGCCGACCCCCATACGCAGCCACAGCCAAGCCTGTGGCTTCTGTAACGGAGTTGCATCGCGCAGTTCCGGCGAATGGAGGAAGGCCTCTGACGGCTAACCAGACGCGGCCCGCGACGAATGAACGTCCGGCGGCGCGGCCAGCGAACGAAACCCAGCCCGCTCTAAAACCACAGCCTACGCACACAACCGCTGAGACTCGTCCGACTCCAAAACCCGGAACCAGACCCACTCCGGAAGCAACGCCAGCGCACGAGACCAGGCCAAGTTCAACCCAACCGAACACCATCACTCGTCCTGCGAACGAAACGCGGCCGGCTGTGAAACCTCAACCTACACA
>JBAVYX010000101.1:0-25965 GCA_049588475.1 Silvibacterium sp.
TGGGAGATAGAATAGACCTTCCCCTAACTCCTTTGTAATGAATGAGCGATATAAGCCAGGGGGAGGGGGTAGCCAGCAACGCACCCATCGCAAAATGCGCCCACCCCAAAACGCGCTAAAAGAGAAAACAGCATAAAATCGGCAGGGGACGATCCGAAGACCGCACGCCTCGCCGCACGAATGACCATCCGACTCTTTAATACCCTCACCGGCCGCATCGAGGAGCTTGCTCCCGCCGACGGTAACACCCTTCGCATGTACGCCTGCGGACCGACCGTCTATGACTACGGCCACATCGGCAACTTCCGGACGTTTCTCCAGGTTGACGTGCTCCGCCGCTTCCTCAAACTACAGGGCATTGCACCACGCCACGTCATGAACATCACCGACGTCGACGACAAGATCATCCGCAACGCCGCCGCCGGCGGAGTCGATATCGGCGTGTACACTCCCCGCTTTGAACAGGCTTTCTTCGAGGACCTCGACGTGCTCGCCGTCGAGAAGCCGGAGATTATTGCTCGCGCAACCGAACACATTCCCTCGATGGTCGCCCTTATCGAGCGTCTGGCCGAGCAGGACTGCGCCTACCGCACCGACGACGGCTCTTGGTACTTCCGCATCGCGTCATTCCCCGAGTACGGCAAGCTCTCCAAGAAGGACTTCACCGGCATCACCGACGGCGCGCGCGTAGACGTCGACGAGTACGACAAGGACTCGGCCCGCGACTTCGCCCTTTGGAAGTCCCCCAAGCCCGGCGAATACCACTGGCAAACCGCCCTCGGCCCCGGCCGTCCAGGCTGGCACATCGAATGCTCCGCCATGGCCACCGAATACCTGGGGGACGCCTTCGACCTGCACGCTGGCGGCGAAGACCTGATGTTCCCGCACCACGAGAACGAGATCGCCCAGTCCGAGTCCGCCTCGCACACCACCTTCGCCCGCCACTGGTTCCACGTGCGCTTCCTCCTAGTCGAAGGCCGCAAGATGTCGAAGTCCGAGGGCAACTTCTACACCCTTCGCGACCTGCTCCTCAAGGGATACAAGGCCTCAGCCATCCGAATGCTGCTGATCTCCGTACCCTACCGCCAGCAGCTAAACTTCACCTTCGAAGGCCTCGCCGCCGAGACCGGCGCCATCGACCGCCTGCGCACTTTTCATCAACGGGTCCGCACCGCGGAGACTGTCCCCGAGCTCAACACCGAGCTCGCCGCCGACACCTCACGCTCCGGTCATGCCTTCTGCGAAGCGCTCGCGAACGACCTCAACACCGCAGAGGCCCGTGCAGCGATCTTCGACCTTGTCCGTGCCGGGAACGCCGCTATTGATGCCGGCACCCTCGGAGCGGAAAACGTTCCTCATATCCTCGAAGTCCTAAACCGGTTCGATCAAGTATTCGCTATCTTCGAAGATCACGACGCGGAATCGACCCGCTTCGCCCTCGACTGGGCCGAGCGCGAAGGCCGCCTGAGCGAGGCCGCGCCCGAGGTTCTCGCTCAACGGGATCTAAGCGACGACAAGATACAAGTATTGGTCGACAGGCGCACCCAAGCCAAGCGAGCCCGCAACTTCGCCCTCGCCGACCAGATCCGCAATGAGCTCGCGGAAAAGGGAATCGTGATCGAAGACTCGAAAGACGGCGTCAGGTGGAAGCGCAAGTAGGCGCTGGCCCTCGCGCTTCCACCTGAGTCAGTCCGCGTCTTAGACAGCCGTAGAGGGAACCTGCTTCGGAACACCCGCATAACGCTGCTCAGGCCACCGGCGAGCTTGGGAAATGCAGATAATATGCAGAATCAGCAGCAGCGGAACGGCGAACGTCGGAATCAGGCTCATCGGAAGCACCGACATTGCGGTTGTCGGGATCCCCTGCGGGTCGATCACCCGGGCAGCCGTGCCCGTCACGACCGCTAGAACCAGGTCCAGAATTCCAAGCGCCTGCCAGACGATGAAGCTCCTCCGGCGGCCGGGGTTGGCCAGCGCCATGCCCGCGAAAGGTGCAGTCGCTCCAATCGCGATGTCTCCCCAACCTGCAGGCAATGCGAACAGGCCCGGTAGGATGCCGTAGCTGGACAGCGCCAGGAACGTAAATCCGACGAGTCTCCACGAATGCACAAAGGTCAGCGTCCGCGGGTTCAAATTGAGCACGAATTCCCGAAACCTCTTTGACACCGCATACCAGAGCATAAATAGGCCAATTGGAATCACCACCGCCAGGCCCAGCGGAAGCGGCGGGCGACTGGGATCGGTGTTGAATCCATGCAGGGCCGAGGCCGTGAGAGAAACGATGAACCAGGCCCCGATCAGCCCGGCTGTGAGCTTGCCATACTTCGCGTTCGCCATAGCAGTTCTCCTTATTCCGTAAGTGATTTCGTTACTTCATTTGTGAGTGCCATCAGGCTGTCTGACAGCCGGTTTCCAAGCAGGCCGCGTAACCCGTCCTGCGCCTTTTGCCAGTCGGGTAGCGCGGTTTTGAATTGAGTCTCCCCCTCTTTCGAGAGCCGGATTCGCCACTCCCGGCGATCCTCGCCTCGCCGCCTCGCTAGCCAGCCTTCCCGGCTCATGATGGTCAAAGTCCGGGTCAGGGTGGTGCTGTCCATCCCCAGCATCTGGCCCAGTTGACCCTGGGTTACCTCTCCGGCCAACGAGAGCGATTGCAGGATCGTGAATTGTGTGGCCCGCATTCCCAGCGGCCGCAACGCATCCTCATAGAACTGGCTGAGCAACCGCGACGCACGGCGAAAACTGGCGCACATGCAGGGAAGGGTCGGGATAAATGGCTCCGTCATAAGAAATTAGATGTATATACATATAATAGATTCAGGAAATATGACAAATCAAAAAAATGGCTGATTCGATCCGGCGCGCCAGCCAGCTAAACTCAGATTGGCATCATGGCCGACAACTTCGCTCAGACCGTCAAACAGCAGGCTGACATCCTCAAGATCATCGGCGAATACGTGCGCCTCAAGAAGTCCGGCGCACAGAACTACACCGGCCTCTGCCCCTTCCACTCGGAAAAAAGCCCATCGTTTTCGGTTCATGTGGGCCGCCAGTTCTATCACTGCTTCGGCTGCGGCCAGTCGGGGGACGTCTTCTCTTTCATCCAGAAAATCGAAAACGTTAGCTTTCCCGAAGCGGCAAAAACTGTAGCTATCAAGTGCGGCATCCCCCTGCCCAAACGGGAATTCTCATCACCCGAAGAAGCCGCCGAAAGCCGCAAGCGAACCAAGCTGATTGAACTGCACGAGATCGCGACAACATGGTTCGAGCAACAGCTCCGCTCACCCGAGGGGGCGCTGGCACGTGAGTACCTCACCGGCCGCGGACTAAACGACGGGGGGGTCGCCAAATTCCGCATCGGCTACGCGCCCGAATCATTCCACGCTCTGCGCGACCGTCTGCAATCCGTTGCCGACACCGAGACGCTGCGCGCGTCCGGCTTGTTCTCCTTCAAGCCGCAGGAGGACGGCACCCTCGGACCGCTCTATTCCCGCTTCCGCAAGCGCATCACATTCCCGATCGCTAACGAATCGGGCCGCATTATCGCCTTCACGGCTCGCGCCCTTGAAAGTGGCGACAAAGCTGGACCCAAATACCTCAACTCGCCCGAGACTTCGCTCTACACCAAAGGAAACGTGCTCTTCAATCTCGACAAGGCTCGCCAGCCCATCCGCGAGGCCAACTTTGCGGTGCTCGTTGAAGGACAGATGGATTGCATCTCGGCCTGGCTTGCCGGAATTACCAACGTCTTGGCTAGCAGCGGGACGGCATTTACCGAGGCACAGGTAAGGCTGTTGAGTCGCTACACCACGCGCGTCATCGTCAATTTCGATCCCGACACCGCCGGAGCCAACGCCGCCGAGAAATCGATTGCGCTCCTTACCGAAGAGGGCTTCGAGGTCAAGGTCGTTGCTCTCGAAGGCGGTCTCGACCCCGACCGCTATATCCGCGAGCGCGGTGCGAAGGAGTACACCACTGCCTTAAAGACCGCCCGTCGCCATCAGGATTATCTGATCGACCGCGCCCGCCAGCTCTTTCCACCGCGCACGCCCGAAGCCAAGATCAAGGCGCTGAATTATCTGCTGCCGCACATCCGGCGCATGCCCAGCCGTATTGCGCGTGATGAATTTGCTGCCGATGCCGCACAGAAGCTAGGCATCGACTCGGTCCTGGTTCGGGAAGAGCTGAAACAGGCTGCCTCAAAGCGACGGGATTCGATTGGTGCCCAGGCCTCAACCCTCACCCGCGCCGAACAGATTCTTCTGCAGGCATTTTCCTCGCAGCAGACCAGTGAAATCTATCGCGTCGCCGAGGCCTCCTGGCGCGAGCACGAATCAGACTTCGCCAAAATGCGCGCCGACGTTCACGACGTTCTGGCCCAGTTGCGGACACGGGAATACAACGCCGATCCCCTGCAATGCCTCTCTGAAACCGAATATCGCCAGTTGTTGGCCGCAGTCTTCGTCTCGGTCCACGGAGCCGAGCCTTCGCTGGAAAACGTGGAGGAAGCCGTTGCGACAATTCGACGAAGCTCGCTCGAACAGCAACAGCGTCTTCTCCGCACCAACCTGCAGGAGGCTGAGCGCCAGGGACAAACCGAAGAAGTGCTAACCTTGACCCGTCAAATTCACGAAATCGCGCGGAGACTCCGCGAACTCGACTGAGGGCACTCGTAATGCACATCCTGAAGTCTGCGCTTGCCGCTCTGCTGGTTGTCTTGACGTTGTCGGTTTGCCATGCCCAGCCGGGAATTCCACGCCAGACCGAAATTGCTCTTCCCAATCAAGAGGGAGACTACATCGCTCACAACTTCAAGTTCGGCTCCAGAGAAACCCTCCCTGAACTCCGCCTGCACTACCGTACCCTTGGCTCGCCGAAGCGCGATGCCGAAGGTCATGTGCCTGTCATGGCCATCAACTTCATCAATCGTCCGGAGCTGAACATCATGCCCGAGGCGATCCAAAAAGTTCCGCGCGGCAAATTTGTGCGATTGCCCATTACCGAGGAGACGCGTGGGGACGGAACGCATACATTGCCTGCCATCTGGCTACCTCGCCGAACTGCTCAAGGAATCGGAACCAAATGCAAAATGACACCGCCTACAATTTTTCCGCAAGGGCCAGATTCTAATTAGTTTAATCTCGCTCGCCGTTTGGTTCTGAAAAGGCACAAACCCATGAAACTGCTCTCTTGGCTCACGGAAACCTTCATCGCCACCTTTGGAATCACGCGCCCTCGGCCGGAGCAGGAAAGGCTGGCGAACGTTGTAATTGGTGGTTTCCTGCTAACGGTTATCCTTGGAGCTTTTGGAGTCGTGGGATTTCTCGTCTACATGATCTCTGCCAGGTAGCGAATATGTCCTTGAAGACCTGCTCCGGACACCTGACTTTGAAACGAAAACGTGCTTTCTACATCTAACTGGTTGAGGATCTGAAAAAATCGAATAGAAATCGGGCTGACGGCTGCAAATTGTAGCAGTTCCGGCGCTCCGGCATGATATTCTGTAAGTCTTTGGTGGACGTGCGCCTCCGCCCAGCGACATAGCTTCGCTCCGGGATAATGCCAAACGGCCTCGACCGCATTTCGTCCGACCCAAGCAGACAGATCCGAACATATTGACGCGGGAGACGTGACGCGCTTGGCGATTGAAGACAAGTACGAAGATGACATCCAGAAGCTGATCGATACGGGCAAGGAGAAGGGCTATTTGACCTACGGTGAGGTCAATGACCTTCTTCCAGGGGACATGCAGTCGCCCGACGATCTCGACGATCTTATCACCACCATTGGCACCCAGGGAATTGACATTCTCGAGGGCGGCCCCAAGCTCGGCGGCGATGCTTTCGAGAGTGAAGGCGAAGAGGGCGAGGATGTAGAGCTCGATCTGACCCCGGGCACCCTGGAAAAGACGAATGACCCTGTCCGCATGTATCTGCGCGAGATGGGCACGGTACCGCTGTTGACGCGCGAAGGCGAAGTAGAAATCGCCAAGCGTATCGAACGTGGCCAGCTGCGCGTGATGAAGGCGATTTCGCGCTCCTCCATCGTGATCCGCGAAATCACCGGCCTGGGCGAAGACCTCAAGCGCGGCGTGCGCAACATCAAGGAAGTGGTGATCTTCGACGAAGAGGAGATCACCGAAGAGATACTTCAGGCGAGGGTGCGCCAGACCGTCGGTCGCATTGACGCGCTGGTGAAGCACCAGAAGAAGGCCGCTGCTCACGAAGAAAAGCTGGCTATCCTCAACCCCAAGACCAAAGCCAGAGAGTATCGCAAGACCCGCTGGGCGATCGCTCGCGAAAAGGTACTCGTATCGCGCATTGTCCGCGAGTTTAAGTACACGAACCAGGAGCGCAAGCGTCTTCTCGACAAGGTCAACAAGACGGTCGACGTGATGCGTACGCTCGAGCGGCAGGTTCGCACTCTCGACCAGAAGTTCGATCAGTCGAAGAGCGAGGAACTCAAGAAGGAATACCGCCGCCAGCAGAAGAACTGCAAAATCGATCTCGAAAAGCTCGAGCAGGATGCCGGTGTTTCCATCGCCGACCTCAAACGCACGCAGCGCGAGATGATCCAGGGCGACATGGACGCCGAGCACGCGAAGCGGGAGCTGATTGAAGCCAACCTTCGCCTCGTCGTCTCGATCGCCAAAAAGTACACCAACCGCGGATTGCAGTTCCTCGACCTGATTCAGGAAGGCAATATCGGCCTGATGAAGGCGGTGGACAAGTTTGAGTACCGTCGCGGTTACAAATTCTCGACCTATGCCACCTGGTGGATTCGCCAGGCCATCACACGCGCCATCGCAGATCAGGCGAGGACGATCCGCATCCCGGTGCACATGATCGAGACGATTAACAAGCTCATCCGGACCTCGCGTCAATTGGTCCAGGAGCTTGGTCGCGAGCCAACCTCGGAAGAGATTGCCCGGCGCATGGACATCCCGGTCGCCAAGGTCCGCAAGGTCCTCAAGATCGCGCAGGAGCCGATCTCGCTCGAAACGCCGATTGGCGAGGAAGAGGATTCGCACCTCGGCGACTTCATCGAAGACCGCCAGGCCGTCTCGCCTTCCGATGCCGTCATCAGCGTGAATCTGAAGGAGTACACCTCGCAGGTTCTCCGCACCCTCACGCCGCGTGAAGAGCGCGTAATCAAGATGCGCTTTGGTCTTGAGGACGGCTCCGAGCACACGCTCGAAGAAGTGGGCCAAAGTTTCCAGGTCACCCGCGAACGCATCCGGCAGATCGAGGCCAAGGCGCTACGCAAGCTGCGCCATCCTTCGCGCTCGCGCAAACTGAAGGCGTTTGTAGACACGGTAACGGACTGAGTTCGTTACCAGGAGGCTGCCAGATGGCAGCCTCTTTTTTGGGCGCCATTCACATCTTGGCGTCTGACAGGTACCCATCCCACCGCTGCTGAAACCGTGACATGCTTAAGCAGAAATGCGGCAGCTACTTATCATAACGGCACGATGGGAGCGGGCAAAACGACGGGTCCTGGGTGAAGCGGCGGACATCCTTACGCGCAGTTGGAGGACTTTATCGTCGTCAATGAGAATCGTCCATTGACCGACGTTGCGCTCGAAGTGCTCGTGAAAGCCGGATGGATTTCAAACTGACTCACTATTCTGCTCGTATCTCATTGCCGAATCAGCGATCTCCGCCTATCCTAACCACGACCGCAATGCGATTCATTCTGATATATCTGCGGTCGCGGAGGATGGATTTCGGTGAAGCGTGCGATTTTTATCAGCTACCGCCGCGATGACGCGGAGGGCGAAGCGGGAAGGCTCTACGACGATCTCGTCCGTAACTACGGCAATAACTCCGTCTTCATGGACGTAGCAGGAATCGCTTCCGGTCTGGACTTCCGCAAAGCCATCGACGACAACGTCTCAAGTTGCGGCGTCTTTCTTGCGGTTATCGGACCTCAGTGGGCAACGATCACCGGGCCCAGCGGGCAGCCAAGGCTCAATGACGCCAACGACTTTGTACGGCTCGAGATAGCCTCCTCATTGGCCCGGAACATCGCCGTCATCCCGGTGTTGGTGCATGAAGCGCGCATGCCGCATCCCGATCAGCTTCCCGATAACATTAAGGATCTCGCCTACCGCAATAGCGTCGAAATCTCGCACGCCCGCTGGAACTCCGATGTGCAGCTTCTGATCAACGCCCTGAAGCAGTACGTCACGACGTCCAGCGCGACAGAGACCGAGCCCGTGCACGCCACAGTTCCCGTACAGCTCCCGCCGCCGATCTCCTCTGAGCCACCCGCACCTGCGTCGATCTCCCGCCTCCCGTTGATCCTGGGCGGGGCGGCCGCGGTGCTGCTGCTCGCTGTCATCGGATATTTTGTTGCCAATCGAAGGCCGGACTCTCAACCGGCGCAGAAGATGGGTGACGCCAATCCGGCGCAACAAACGGCTCCAGCTGCGCAGCCGTCCCCGCGCGAGGAGGCCACCGGCCTGGCTGGCGTCTGGCGCAATACCAAGATTATGAACAATGCGGACTCGCTCGTAGAGCTGCAGATCAACGGTTTTGGACCCGGCTACAACGTTGAGCCCTTTGGCAAATGCCCGCAGGGAGAATGCAGCTGGAGTATGCGTACGGTCTTTCTGGAAGGCGGTCAGGCCACCGGCGAATGGACGCCGCAGAACACTCCGGAGGAAGTTGCTCAGCGGAGAACTGTCACTCTGACTCTGCGCCCGAGCGATGACCAACTGAACGTAACTGTAAAGAACACGTGGCAGCCCGACGCAACATCGAAGCCAAGGAGCAACGAGTTTCCATATACGTTTGCGCGCGAGCGTCCTAGGCCTGCTCCTAAGAAGTAAGGCCCTGGCTTCCTGAACCTTGTGATTTGTCGTTCTGCTGTTGCAACGATACCCACTGTCCATTCTCCTGCGCCATGATGGCCTCGATGCGCTCGGCCAGCAGCGCCCGCGGATTGGCGGCATTGGCGTAGAGCCCGCCAAGAGCCAGGAAGAGATACTTCTCGTGCAGCAGCCCCTCGCATGTCGAGCGGTATACGGTCCAGATCTGCTGATACTGATTGAGATGCAGTATGCCCTCAAGGATCGTAATCAGAACCCCCAACCCTCCAATCACCAGCGCTACATGCGGAAACTTCAGTCCGGTCAAGAGAGGGATTACGGCTGCGGCCAGGATTTCGACTACCTTAATACGTTTGAACTGTCGCTGCGCCGATTGGCTCTTGCGGCCGTACCAGCCGATTTGGTCTTCGAGCCGGCTCAAAACCGGGTCGTCGGGAGCGATGACTGTGGTATCAGACATGGGCGAGCCGAGAATAGCACGACAACGCGGAAGGTACGCCCTGTTCTTCGTTTATCGATCGCATAGACGCCTCGTTCGCGCGGGAAAAACACCAGCTCCAGTTCTCTCCCGGCATCGGCCTTTACGCTGGTCATCCTCGCCTTCTTCCCGTATACTGGAAAAAGTCATAAGTACGTTCGATTCAAGCAGGAAGCCCATGCCCAAATTAAAGACACACAAAGGCGCAGCCAAGCGCTTCAAGAAGACTGGCACTGGCAAAATCGTGCGTGGCCAGTCGAAGATGCGCCACATCCTCACGTCGAAGGAGACCAAAACCAAGCGCAAGCTGGCACACAGCACCCTGGTTTCGGACGCCGACCACGCGAAGGTTGCGCGCATGATTCCCTACGCCTGATCTGCATTTTGAGTGCAAGGGCCAAAGGCCCCCGGCTTCAAAGCCGAGCGATCAGGAAGCAAGCGAGTGAAGAGGTTACCGCGCAAGCCGCGCATCCTGCCTCCAGCCGCACAACGAAGGACTAAAAGGAGAACCAACCAATGCCCCGCGTAAAACGTGGAACAAAACGCAACGACCGCCGCAAAAAGATACTTGATCGCGCCAGCGGTTATTTCCTCACAAAATCGAAGCTCTACCAGGCAGCGCAGGAAGCCGTCGAGCGCGGACTGAAGTTCGCCTACAGCGGCCGCAAACAGAAGAAGCGCCAGTACCGCTCGCTCTGGATCGTGCGCATCAATGCTGCCGCCAAGATCAACAACATCAGCTACTCGCAGCTCATCCACGGCCTTAAAACGGCGGGCATTGAGCTCGACCGCAAGATACTGGCCGACATCGCCGTGAACGACGCCCCGGGCTTCACTGCCCTCGTGGATCAGGCTAAGGCCGCGCTCGGCAACACCGCAGCAGCATAATTTCAGGGACAATCAGCAGCAGAGGGGGGCGAGCAATCGCGCCCCTTTCCAGTTTGCGGGGTACTATCTGGCATTGTTCCGAGAAGGAGCCCAAATGCCGCACCGCCAAGGGTCGTCATCGCCACGAATGAGTTTCTGGTTGGTTGCTGCCATGTTCGGCATGATCGGCGTGCCGGCTTATTTCACGCTGCACACGGTTCGGGTATCGGCGACCCCAATTGTGATGTCGCCCAACCCGTCGCCCTACGGATACACCGTTAGTCTTCTACTCTTCATCGTGCCCATCGTCGTGATCGCTTTCTGGTTCGTTCCCCAGGAAGGCGTGAGAATCTCGCAGAAAGCTTTCTGGTGGACCATCGGAATCCTCTTTCCGCTGGGTGCTTTGCTCGACTTTTTCTTCGCCAGCCGTTTCTTTCTCTTCCCGAACCCCGGGGCAACCCTGGGAATCAAGGCTCCCGCATTGGGAAGCTGGGTGCCCGTCGAAGAGTATGTCTTCTACTTCACCGGCTTCCTCGCGGTCCTGTTGCTTTATATCTGGTTTGACGAATACTGGCTGGCGGCCTACACCGTGCACGGCACCGCCGAGGAGCGCAGCACCTTCGACCGGCTCCTGCGCCTGCATCCCCAATCGCTGTTTCTCGCGGCGGTTTTGATTGCAGCTGCCTTCCTTTATCGCAAGGTCTTCGTGCCCAGCCTGCCGGGCTTTCCCGAATACTTCATCTTCCTCGTGCAGGGCGCGCTTCTCCCTTCGGCTATGCTCTTTCCGACCGCACGTCCGGTCATCAACTGGCGAGCCCTCAGCCTGACCATGTTCATCATCTTGCTCATCAGCCTGCTCTGGGAGGTGACCCTTGCCCTTCCTTATGGCTGGTGGAATTTTCAAGACAACGCGATGATCGGCTTGCGAATTACAGCGTGGTCGAGGCTCCCCATCGAGGAGGTGTTTGTATGGATCGCAGTCACTTGGGCCACCGTCATCGTGTATGAGATCGTGAAGCGCTGGAAGGCGTCAGGCAAGCCCGCAAGGCATGCATTTTTAGGTGTGTCAAAGTCCATCTCATAGTGGCGACATCATACGGCACTCAAGATCGCATCCGCGATGCGTGCAGCTTCCGCCGCCGGAGCTACATCGTGAACCCGCACTATTTGCGCTCCAGCCAGAATCGCAGCCACGGTCGCGGCGATCGTGGCATTGCCTCTCACTGTGATCGGAGCGTCCCGTCCACCGTGGAATTCAGCTAGCTTCCTGCCTAGAAATGACTTCCGCGAAACGCCCGCCAGGATCGGCTGGCCCAGCTCCCGCAGCTCGTCCTGATGCGCCAGCAGAGGATAGTTTTCGTCGAACGACTTACCGAAGCCATAGCCCGGATCAAGCACGATACAGCGGCGATCAATTCCGGCGTTGAGCGCCGTCCGCAGGCTCTGCGCAAGGTCACGCTTTACCAGCGGCAGCACTTCGTCCTTCGCCAGAGCAGGCAGATTGCGCCATTCCGCGGACTTGCCGCGCGTGTGCATCAGCACGACGCCGCAGGCAAGGCGCGCGCAGGTTGAAGGCATCTCTGCATCCCAGCCAAGTGCGCTGATGTCGTTCACGATCTCGGCTCCGGCCTCAATCGCCAACGCGGCAGTAGAAGCTTTGTAGGTATCAATCGACAGCACCGCTTCCGGCCGCGTCTTCAACACCGCTTCGATTACCGGGAGCACGCGGCGCTGCTCCTCTTCGGCGCTAACCGGCTCATATTTGCCCGGCCTTGTGGACTCACCGCCGATGTCCACGATATCCGCGCCATCATCGAGCATGCGCAGTGCCTGTGTAGTCGCCGCTTTTGGATCGAGAAAAAGATTGCCGTCCGAGAAGGAGTCTGACGTTACATTCAGCACGCCCATCACCAACGTGCGCCTGTCCAACTCCAGGCTGCGCGAGCGCAGGCGCCACACAAACTCATCACGGCGTGCAAAGGCCATAGCGCCTTCAATGCTACACTCCGCGAAAGGATGAAATTCCAACGCACGAGATGAAGATCGTACTCTGCCACGCCTCCCTCCTGATTGCCCTGGTCGCAGCCGTGCCCGTAATCTCCGCGACTGCGCAAAGTCCCGAACCAACCAGGCACAAAGAGAAGTCCGGAGCATTGGCGGCGGTTGTGAACGCCATCGTCTCCGGTCCCGCTGTTTCGCGGGCCCACTGGGGAGTCTCAGTCGTTAATCTCGACGGATCCCCCATCTACGCGCTTAACGACGGCCAGTTCTTCGAGCCTGCATCGAACGCAAAGCTGCTGGCTACCGCAGCCGCGCTCGCCCTATTACCGCCGCACACCACATACACCACCAACGCCGTCAGCCAGGGTGAACTGGATGCCGCAGGCCGCCTGCACGGTAATGTAATCCTGCAAGGCGCAGGCGACCCGACCATGTCCGGCCGCAGCTACCCTTACCAAGAAAAAACCGAGCGCCCCAACCCGCCTCTTGTGGCCCTCCAGAGCATTGCAGACCAGATCGCAGCGAGCGGCGTGAAGGTGATCGAAGGAGATATCGTCGGCGACGACAGCTGGTTTCTCTCGGAGCGCTACGGCTTGGGATGGGCATGGGACGATCTGGAATGGAGTTACGGCGCGCCCGTTTCCGCACTCACGGTCAATGACAACGTCGTCTACCTGAACTTCCCGCCCAACGGACAGACCTCGCCGTGGAATCCCGACACGCCCTACTACACGCTGGAGAGTTCGCTGACCACGCTGCCAGGTACGCAGCCATCCAGCCCCGGTATCGACCGTGACCCGGGATCAAAGAACGTTCGCGTCTACGGGACCACGAACCAGAAGGGTCTGCACGTCGCGTTGGCTATTGAAGACCCAGCCGAATACGCCGTCATCGCGCTTCGGCAGATGCTACTTGCTCACGGTATAGAGGCAACCGGCGTCGCGCGTGCCAAACATCGGCTGTCGGCCGACACACAGGATTTTCGAGCCGAAGTCGACCAGCCGCTCGTCCTGCATCCGCTCACGCTCACCACCATTCAGCCGCCCGCTGGGATTATGCGCGTTCTGGCTACCCATGTATCGCCGCCCTTCGAGCAGGACATCGCAGTTACCAACAAGGTCAGCCAGAATCTCCATGCCGAGCTCCTTCTCCGCCTGCTTGGCCGTCTTGAAGGTGGTGACGGATCGCTTGCGCAGGGAATCCGGGTTGTGCGTCAGTTTCTGATTGACGCGGGGGTCGATCCCGGCGACTTCATCTTTTACGACGGCTCCGGCCTATCGCCGCAGGACCTGATCACGCCTCGCGCTATCACCCATTTGTTAACCTACGCCAACCGCCAGAGCTGGGGGGCGGCCTGGCGCGCAAGTTTTCCCGTTGGCGGAGTCGACGGTACCCTAGCTGGCCGCTTCACCGACCTTGCACTCAAAGGGAAAGTCTTTGCGAAGACAGGAACACTCTCGGAAGTCAACGCGCTTAGCGGATATCTTGTCGCCGCCAGCGGACACACCCTGGCTTTTTCCATCCTGAGCAACAATCACGCACCCACCGGCGATGCCGCGCGCCTCGCGATAGACAAGATCGTCGCGGCCATCGCGGCAGCGAATTAGTTATCATCAATCTTTGACTGAATTACGCAAACTGACTGCCGGCGCTCTCGCGATATTCGTTCTCACCGGTTGCCGTCCTCCGCTACCGCCTTCAAAGCCCTTGAGCGAACTCACTCCGCAAGAGGCTAGCGGACACCAGGTTTTCGCATCGCATTGCGCCCGCTGCCATTACCCGAACAGCGAGCAATCTCTGCACGGACCAGGACTGCAGGGACTATACAAGCAGAAATATCTGCCCAGCGGCGCGCCTGCAAACGATGATCGCGTCCGGGCGGTGATCCTTCACGGACGCAACATGATGCCGGCCTTTGGCAATAGCATTGACGAAGAGCATCTCGACGACCTGCTTGCGTATTTACACACGTTATGACTGATCCGCAAATTCCTGCTCCGTCACCCGTCAAGTCCGCCGGCCTACTTCCCGGCATGGCTATCATCTGCATCTGGATGTTGGCTCTATGCGGCCTCGGCCTGATCGGAATCATCACACACAGCCTACCCCCGGCAGTCTTGATTCTCTGCGTAATCTTCGCCGTCGCCGCGAACGGACTCCTCAAGCTGCGCCGGTGGGGTTGGGCGCTCACGCTGGCGGCGGCCTTCCTGTCCATATGCTACGGAGTCTATATGCTCTTCCGCTTCCACCAGGGGCCGATGATCGTGATGATCGCAGTGAACTTGATCTTCTTCCTCTACCTCATCCGCCCCGAGGTTCTGGAACGGGTTAAATAAGGTATCCAGTCCCCCCGAAAAATCTCAGTACTTCACGAATTGTGAAGTACAATAAAAAACAGTGCATATCGTGGCCCGCAGGCATCTGAGCGAAGCAATCGATCGATACCCGGATGCGGCCAATGAAATCAAAGCATGGACAGCGATCGTAGAGGCCGTTCGGTGGCACAGTTTCGTTGAGGTTAGGGAGATATTCACAGACGCCGATTCAGAGGATGGCCACGTCGTCTTCAACATCAGGCAGAACAGAGATAGGCTCATCACTGTAATCCACTACGCAAAGACGAGCAATGAAAAGTGGACGCAAGGCCACCTGTACATCCGTTCTTTCCTGACGCACAAGCAGTACGACAATCCCCGTAATTGGGATAAGGGGTTCGGTAGAAAATGAGCACAGTACTGGCCAATCCAGCGAACATGATCGCCCGCGGCGCGCCCCGCATCATTCACAACGACCGTGAGCTCGAAACATATACTGAGGCTCTCTTTGAGTTGACGGCTCTTGAGAATCCATCCCGTTCCGAACTGGAGGCCATCGAACTTCTGACCCTTCTGATCGAACGCTACGAAGAGGGTCGCTACCCAATCCCCGCCGCTGACGCAGCTTCGGTTGTACGCTTCCTCATTGAAAGCCAGAACCTTACGCAGCGCGATCTGATCCCGCAATTCGGCTCGGAAAGTGCGGTTTCCATGTTCCTGTCAGGACAGCGAAAGCTCACGCTGGACCAGGTGCGGCGGCTGAGTACCCGCTTCAAACTGTCTGCCGATGTTTTCATTGCAAAGGCGTAGGATCGTTGGGATGGACTCAATTCTACGTACCCAACCCCAGAATTAGTAAGAGAAGCTTGCGAGACATTCGATAGAGACAACCTTAAGTCATAGCCGATTTATGACTCCCGCGTTGACAAATATCTCTGGTCGCTTCAGAAACAGGAGCGCTTTACAGAAGGCCGGTTCGCACACGATGAGCTTTGGGACTATCCCAAATTTCTTGAGATAATGAGCAGCTTCGACGACCATTATGGCCACGGCTCCTTCACCTTCAAAGAGATTGATAAGTTTCTCTGGCTGGAAGACGAGGGACAAATGGCACCCATAAACTCCGACGCTTAAGTCGCCACAAGTTCACGAATCTGAATAGTTGCAGCGATTGGAACAGTCCGTTCGACTTACCCGCTAAAATAAGAACTTCATGGCCACCTCCCCAAACCCAATCCAGACCGACCTGATCCAGATCGACCTCGCGCCCAGGCGTCCCGTCTCTAAACCCGACTGGCTCAAGGCCCGCGCTCCCGTTGGGGAAAATTACCATAATCTCAAAAAGCTGGCCCGCGACCTTGATCTGCATACCGTTTGCGAGTCTGCCCACTGCCCCAACATCGGAGAGTGTTGGAACCACAAGACTGCCACCTTCATGATGCTCGGCAACCTCTGCACCCGCCGCTGCGGATTCTGCGCTGTGCCCAAGGGCCGCCCTGACGCCATCGACTTCGACGAGCCGCGCCGTGTTGCTGAGGCCGTCACCACGCTGGGTCTCAAGTTCGCTGTCATTACCAGCGTCAATCGCGACGACGATATCCTCGGTGGAGCACGCGCCTTCGCCATGGTCATCGACGAGATTCGCAGCCAGGCTCCCGGCTGTCAGGTCGAAGTGCTTATCCCCGACTTCCAGGGCAACGAAGATGCCATCCGCATCGTCGTCGAGGCGCACCCCGAGATCCTTAACCACAACACCGAATCCGTCCCGCGCCTCTACCGCGCCGTGCGCTCTGGGGCACGCTACGAACGTACACTCCGATTACTGGAGTTCTCCAAGCAGTTCGACTCTACCGTCGTCACCAAATCCGGAGTGATGGTTGGTCTGGGCGAGGAGATGCACGAGCTTCTCGATGTCTACCGCGATCTCGCCAACGTTGGCGTGGATGTGTTGACCATCGGCCAATATCTTCGCCCCTCGCGCGACCATCTGCCCATGGCGCGCTACTATACGCCCGAGGAATTCCAGTTCATGAAACTGGAAGCCCTGAAGATGGGCTTCCGTCACGTCGAGTCCGGCCCGCTCGTTCGCTCCTCTTACCACGCGCATGAACAAGCCGACGCTGCCACCGGTGTGCGGATGTTGGTCTAGAATCCACACTCACGATTACAATACAAAGCTTGAAGACCGAACTAGAAGGACAAACCCATGGCAGTCTCTGTAATGGCGGGTATGCCCGCGCTCAAGGATAGCTTCCAGCAGCTGAAGTCGCGCATGGACAAAGCCGTGCAGGATTTCCAGGCCAACCTCGCCTCCACCCGCACAGGCCGCGCGTCGATCCAGATGCTCGAACACGTTAAGGTCGACTATTATGGCACACCCACGCCGCTCAATCAGGTGGGCCAGCTCACGACGCCCGACGCTAACATGATCGTCATTCAGCCCTGGGATCCGAGCATCATCGTGGAGATAGAGAAGGCTCTACGCACCTCTGATCTCGGCTTCAATCCTCAGAACGATGGCAAGATCGTCCGTGTGCCTGTACCACCCATGACTGAGGAGCGCCGCCGCGAGGTCGTCAAGCACTTGAACAAGGTGCTCGAAGAACACCGCACCGCCGTGCGAAACATCCGCCGTGACGGTAACGACGCCATTAAGAAGGCTGCCAAAGAGAAAAAGATTTCTGAAGATGAGGAGAAGCGCGCGCTCGAAGAGATGCAGAAGCTCACGGATGACGAGATCAGGCGCATGGAAGAGATGAGCAAGCGCAAGGAAGCCGAGGTCATGCACATCTAAAATTGCGCGGGCTGGTTCAAGCCCAATTTGGCGCGCCACCCAGCAGCGCCGCGGCGGACCATTCTGCCGGCCCCGACCACTCCGGTATATTAAAGGGTTTTTGCGGATGCGCCGATCGTCCATCCGTCGTCACATGGTGGTTCACAAGTGCCTGTATGACGAGCGCCACAGCTTCTTCCCGCTCAGCCTGTGACTGCCGCTCGAAATACAGTTTGTATTTCTCTCCGCAAACCCCGCAAATCACGTCCGCGCTCTCACCGGTGGCCATGCACAGAACCTGCAAATTTGTTCCCCCCAGGAAGCATTTCTCAAACAGAATAAGGTAGCTGCGTGGCCGTAACGTTGGCCATGCTACTTCTGTAGGAAGGCGATGCAACTTACTGGGGTTGCTTCACCTAAAACGGATGATTAGGACGTTATTTGTGTTCCGGCAGGTTCAATGAAAATCGATCAGGCAGCAATTTCGGCATTCCCGATAATCCGCTGAGCTTGTGCCATCCATCCGGCACTAGGAATTCCGCATCGTCAACCGCCCCCTGCGCAATTTTTGTCACCTCGACGGTGGCCGTATCTCCCTGTTTGTCTGCGTCCTTAAAGGTGAGGGTCACTTTCAAAGGCATGCCCGCCTTTTTGAGCGCCTCATCTCCGCTTAACACGCTCCCCAACGGGCCGTTCATTGCAGCGGCTAGTGGATTGTCTCCGAACTCTTTCGTCATGCACGCCGTCCCGGAGTATTTTTCGCTCTCAAGTCTGTAGTCCTGGCAGGTGTGTCCGGCAAGGGTTTCCGTGGTTCCCAGGCTGGTGATCTTCGGCGGTGTCGAGGTGGACAATTCCCCTGGGTGGTCGCCAGCGTGCACCATATATGACTTTAGCTCGGGGATCAGAATGATCTGCTCATGGGAATCGAAATCGATCAGTACTATGCTGGTGTGGCCCAACGTCTGCATCTCCACGCGGGCCTTGTGTCCCTTAATGGAAAAATCCACAGGAAAGCTTTGACCCTTTGCCTGCATGTTCATACTCACAGCACCTTCAAAGCCAGCTTGCGCCATTGCGCATCCCGGTGTCGCAGCCAGGGCCAGAACCAGCCAACGCCAAATACATCCGTTCACCCGTTGCCTCCACTTTCACTTCTGCCCAATATTCTCTTCTGCCTGGTTAGACGGCGAAACGTTGCCTTCGGTCTTCAAGCGTTCTTTCTCGAGCTGCTTCTTAGCATGTGGGAGCCATCTCCGGTACAAGTTCGATTTCTCTTCGCGCAATGAGTCCGCCAACGCCTTGCGATATCCGCCGGAGTAGATGGCGTACATCAGAGCCAGCGCGCAGCCCGCCCCGAAGAAGAAGCCGAAAAAGAACCCGATTATGCCGCCGGATAGAAAATTCATTGATCTTTTGTTGCTTCGAGCCTACGCGTCTCGCCGACTTGCGATCCATGGCAACATGCGTCACGAGATTGATCGTATGAGCTGAGAGCCAGTTCGAGCATAATTACAGATAGCGGGAAGTGTTCTGTTGCTCTCCCTGTGCAAACTTTTTTCATTTGGATAGCGGCAGTCAATTCCTCGCTGCTTCCAGCGCTGCCGATCTCCGGCGGGCGGCCGCCGCTGTTTGCTGGTCGCACTCCAATACCTGAGCGAGTGCCTCGCGCAATGTCGTGACCACCATATATGGACGTGCTTGGCCAAAGCGCTCGCGAAGTGCATCTCGGTCGCCACTTGTATTCCACAAACCCACAATAATGCGGTTCTCAGGCACGCTCTGTCGCAGGCGCAGCGCAAGGGTACGTGCGTGGGCGAAGGCGAAAGGGGGCACCGCCGAAATGCACAGTATTGTGCCCTCCTCCTCGGCTAGCCGGGAAAGAATCTCGGGAGCCAGGGCCGCCGACGGCAGCATCAGCGTCTTGTGGCCGCACTGCTCCAGCAATTGAGCCAGCATCGTTGCCGCAATCTCATCGGCCTGGTCGTTGGCTGGAACGCAGACAACGGGATTGGCCCGGATTGGTGCTGCATTCGGATCGCAGGCCGGATCGCCGGTTGGCGGAGGTCTGTAATCGGAGAGCTCGGCAACCAGTTCAGTCGCGCTCTGGAAGAGATAGGAGCTGCGGACCTCGTCGAGAACGCCTTTGTGCTTATCCTGCTCGGTCATGATGAGCGCCGCCATGATGACCTCGTCGTAAAGGTCGACAAGGCCACGGCCTTCGAGGAAGCGGTCCGCGATGTTGCGCGCTTCCGTCTGATCCATGGCCAGCAAGCGTTCGTAGAAATGCGCCTCTGGACCCAGCTCCGCCTCTTCTCCCAGCAAAATGTGGAGGAATGACATCTGCGGCACGTAGCGCCCGAACACAATAAGGCAAACCGTGAGTGGAGTCGAGACGACAAGGCCGGCCCATCCCCACAAGAGAGTCCAGACAATGGCCATGGCCACAAGCGCCAGCGCGGAGATACCAGTATGGCTGCCGTAGAGGTAAGGTTCCACGAGATTGCTCACGACAAGTTCAAGCACCACGAACAACAGAAACACCCACAGCGGATGCCACCAGGTACTGAAGACCGCAAGCGTGAATCCGACGGTCGCCACTCCGGCAATCAGCGATCCGACATACGGCACCATGCGCAGAATGGCAAACAGTGCGCCCCAGAGCGTGGCATAGGGTACTTGCAGCAGGTAGAGAGCAATGGCAACGATCGCTCCGCAACTTGCGTTCACCAGCACATTCATCACCAGATAGCGGCTAATACGCTCCGCGGCGTCGTTCAGCGCCTGCGTCATCAGGTTCAGCCGACCCACTCCGGCGAGCAGCAGCAGGCGATTCCGCAGATCTTCCCGCTTGAGGAGCATGTAAAAGGTGAAGATCAGAACCATCCCCAGCGTCCCCAGCGGCTTTACCACGGGTTTGAGCAGTTCGCTGAGGTATTGGCGGCTCGTTTCCGGCGGAGTCACAACCACGACCGGCGTCGGCTGAGAACTCGGCTCCGCCTGCGGGCGCGCTTGCTCCCGCGGGCGGCGTCCATTATGAACCGGACTCGAACCTGCTGTTCCAGCGGTAGCCGTATTCTGGTCGTTGCTGAGCGTCTCGTTTAGTTCCCGGATGTTGGTAAACGTCTGGCTCAGCGGACCGCTGGTCGGAGCGTGAAGCGCGGCCAGCTTATCGTTGATATTGCTCTTGTAGTTCGGCAGCTCGTTCACCACGCCTATCAGCTGCCGCATCACGATAAAGCCCACACCGCCAACCACGGCCGAGGCCATGAGGACCACCAGTATGACGGAGGAAACCCGCCGCAGCCGTAATCGCTCGAAGAAGATCACAGCCGGAGTGAGCAGAAAGTTGAGTGTCAATGCCATGGCCAGGGGAATGAGCACTTCCCGGGCAAGGTAGAGCCCCGCCAGCACTAGCGCGAGCAGGATGAGCGGCTCGTCGGTAAGCAGGCTACGGCGAGATCGCGTTGTTGAGGCCGAATTCATGCGGTCGACAGTTCTTTCGGGGTAGATGCAGCTTCCAGACAGAACCACGATAACCTGAGTGAAAAAGACTTGGCCAGAAAGATGAACAGGTCCCCGAAATTTTGCGTATCCTTTTCCAGCAACAATATTCAGAAATAAGACCGTGGGCTCCTTGCCCCCCAGCTGCGGTCGAAAGGAGATCCAATGATCGTCGCCACTCCGGTAATGACGGCCAACTGGAACGATGAGCAACGCGCATTCTTTCAGGCGCAGATGTCTGCCTGGCAGAAGGACGAGGTTGTCGGGGTGCTGCTGGCCCTGTTCTTGGGAACCTTTGGGGCGCACCAGTTCTATCTGCGTCGGCCAGGCCTGGGCATTCTTTACATCATATTTTGCTGGACAGGCATTCCCACGATTGTCAGCTTTGTAGAATGTTTCTTTATGCCTGGTCGCGTCCGCCAGTTCAACCTGGCTCTGGCGACCTATTTCGCCTCCCAGCTGGCTGCGGCGGCTCCTGCCGTAAATCCCGCACCACCCGTCCCGATGCTGTCATGCGCAGCCTGCGGAGCCGTCATTCCGGCAGGGTCGAATTATTGCGGTCGCTGCGGGGCGAAGACTGCAACATTGGCCATTAGTTCGTAGCTCTTACCTGGGCACTCTCAGCGAGCCGAATCCTTCACAAAAATGAAGGGGGCTGCCCACATGGCAACCCCTTCGGCGCACCTTGTTATTTCAGCCAGAACCCGTCAATTCCCTAAGCTGCGTTGAGCAGGCGGCCAAAGAAAGCCCGATAGCGCTGGAGTGCTACGCGCAGGTCCTCCGTGGAAACATTGTCGCCGTTGTCCCACTGTTTTTCGAGCGAGCTGCGCTCGTTGGCAAAGCCCTCGGTGAGCCTCTGCATCACCGTCGCGACCAACGCATCAGCCTCCTCAACAGAGCGGCGCGGTTCATCTACGAACGCTGCCTGAACGTTGCTCCAACGGGAGCGCAGGGCGCCCACTTCGGTGTCAGAAAACAGCGGCGTCACGTTGCCGATTGGTGTCACGTTGCTCATGTCCTGTGAGACGGTTGTGAGCTGGTCTTCTGTTTTGTTGAGGTCAGCCATCATGCGACCTCCTTTTTATAAACAACTGCGGGCGTCGGCTGCAGCAGTTCGTCAAAGAGCGAACGGTAATAGATAATTGCCATTCGCAAGTCCTCGGTAGTGGCTTGCCCTTGCTGGTGCCGAACGGCAATCAAGTGGGCAGCTCGATAGTTATCAACGACCCGCGGGTGAGTGACAGATATGTCGGCTGCCCGCTGTTCGAAGTCGCTCATCGGATACCCACGCGCCTGCATCAATCGGTTCACCAGCACGTCGGCATCGGTGACCGCGCCCTGTGGGTCATCTACAAAGCGCGACTGCACGATGCGCCACTCGGTTAGGAAACGCTCACGTTCTTCCGCCGAAAGCTCCCGGATTGGAAACTTCTCTACCCGCTTTTCGCGTTCCAGCAGGACCGACTCCGCCTTGGTCTGACCGATCTCACGTACCGCCCGATCGTATTCGGGGCCGAACTTTCCGCGCAATTTCGCTGTTCGCTGCTTGCGCACAACCGCCCACGCGATGATCAGCACCGCGATTACGGCGACCACAACCACAATCACTTGCTTGGGATCCATTGCCACCTCCCGACATTCTGAAGAGATGCCTCGGGTGCGTCGTGGTGTTGTCCGGAGCCCGCCAGTTTGACGGGGAGTACATTGCGTTGGCTCAGAAACGCGGCGTAAGGCGCAAGAAGAAGCTCCCTGCCGGGGGCTTACGCTGTCGGAGAGAGTTTCGCAGTCAATGTGAGGTGATTGCTGAGACTCGGTCTCGATCGGCGGAGCCACCTAGGTGGCATGACGGCACAGCGCAGCGCTACATATTCGTATGGCCGTGCCGCATCTCTTCGTTAAACTCCGGCTTGGTAGCGGCGAGAGCATTGGTAAGCATGGCATGATACTGCTCGGCGCGAGCCATCAGCGTGAGTGTGGTTTTGGCCGTGTCTCCCGCAAGGCTCAGCAAACCTTGGCGCGAAAGATCGGCTGCCATGCGCGCTAATTCTTCCGAAGTCGTGTTTAAATACTGTGCGTCACGGGGATCGCTGATCCAGACTGGCTGGTTTCCGCCCAACACGCCGGACAACCAGTAGACCTTCAGGGTCAGGAAGTCCATCCGGATTTGGTCCGTGGTGTCAGTGAAGAAAAACTTCTTCTGCCAGCGCGAATAGTAACGAGTGGTCACCGGAACCGGCTGGCGGTTGCCGCTCTTCAGCACTTCCAGTTGGCCCTGGTCGAGTGTCTTGCGAATTGCGTTGTAGATAAAAGTCTCGGCGTAGGGCTGCTCGGGCGCGGCCACAATTTCGGCGAAGGTCACAGTCATGCTTGCCGACACTTTGGCGTGCAGCGGCGAAGCTTCGCCATCTTGCAGATGCACTCCTCCATGAACGATATAGGTATCCGCGCCGGAGTTCGAGCGATGGAAGGGCCAGCCGAAGCCGCCGAAGCTGACCGGTAGCCCAGCCAGCGTGACGTAGGTATCCGGCCGTGGATTCCTGAGCCGGTGTGCGGCTTCGCGCAGATACGAGGTCATTTCCGGAAGCAATTCGGGCTTACGGAAGTCGAAGGCCTCGCTCAACTCCAGTTGCAAAGTCTTCTCGAGAGTTGCATCCGGCGTCAGTCCTAGGCGGAATTTGGCCGTGGGATGGTTGTTGAAGTCGGTGCCCGCCTCAGCCGTCAGCACGGCTAAACCCGCTTCACGTGCGGCGGTTTCGAGCATTGCAGTCAAAGCATTTTCAAATTGCGTGGGCATGTCATCTTGTCCAAAATGGTGTAAGTCTATTTTACTGCCAACAATAGATTTAGCGCCGGTCCGGATCAGATTGCGCGCCCCGCAGCAGCGCCCGAAGCCCACGCCCATTGAAAATTGAACCCGCCTAGATGACCGGTGACATCCACGACCTCACCAATAAAGAAGAGTCCCTGTACGCGGCTTTCCATGGTCTTTGCTGAGATCTCCGCCGTATCTACTCCGCCTGCCGTCACCTCAGCCTTGGCAAAACCTTCGGTTGTCTCCGGAGTGATCCGCCAATGGTGCCAGCGCTCTTCCCACGCCTCGAGGGCATGATTGCTCCAGCCCGGCGGCGGTTCGAGTTCCAGCATGCGGTCCGCCAGCCGCTGCGGAAGAAGCGTGCGAAGATGGGGGCGCAGCGTGTTGAGATCGCGACGGGCTGTGGGCGAATCAAGGACAGCCAGCCTCTTGCCGGGTGCCATATCGAGCAGAACCGCCTCTCCGTGCTTCCAGTAAGAGGAAATCTGCAGAATCGCCGGGCCGCTGAAGCCGCGATGCGTGATGAGCAGGTATTCCGCAAATCGCTGGCGGCCGATCGATGCGATGACCCCGGCCGAAACGCCGGAAAGATCGCACAGCCGCTGTTGATCTTCAGAGGCAAGCACAAAAGGAACCAGCGCAGGACGTGGTTCAACGATCTTGATGCCGAACTGGCGGGCAATCTCATACCCGAAGCCGGTTGCCCCCATCTTCGGAATCGACAAGCCGCCGGTAGCGACGACAAGTGCGGGGGCACGAAACTCGCCGCTCTGCGCGCGCAGATAAAACCCGTCGTCTCTTCGAACCGCAACGATTTCTATGCCACAAAAAAGAGCGACTCCCCCTTCTGTAGCCTCCGTCAGCAACATTTCAAGTATGTCGCTCGAAGCTCGATCGCAAAATAGCTGTCCGAGCTTTTTCTCGTGCCACGGAATGTGGTGTTTTTCGATCAGAGCCAGGAAATCCGCCGGCGTGTAGCGAGCCAGCGCCGACTTGGCAAAATGCGGATTCTCCGAGAGGAAGTTTTCCGGCCGGCAGTGCAGATTCGTAAAGTTACACCGTCCACCGCCGGAGATGAGGATTTTCTTGCCCGGACGTTCGGCGCGCTCGAGAAGGGCGACGCGCCGTCCTCGCCGCCC
Source organism: Silvibacterium sp. (assembly GCA_049588475.1). GTDB lineage: Bacteria > Acidobacteriota > Terriglobia > Terriglobales > Acidobacteriaceae > Silvibacterium. The sequence continues at coordinate 24,717 of JBAVYX010000101.1, forward strand.
AGCCTCAATGGCGCACATCAGCCCCGCCGCGCCCGCTCCGAGTACAAGCACATCGAAGTGCCGATTCGTTTCTTCACTCACCTCGAAACAGTTTAGGCCCACGTGCTTTAGCGGATCTCGATAACCGCCAGGCCCTTTGCCGGCACTGTGAGCGTCAATTGGTTTCCCTCGAGTACGCGCACTTCGGGCTCGCCGATTTTGGAAGCATCCCTGAGAGCGGTGATCTGCGCCTGACTCAGCGAGCGCGGACTGCCCATCTTTTGCCATGTGGCGAGGGTGTCGCCGTGCGCAGCGTCGACGCGACGGATGGTCGCACGCGCGCCCGCGGCGTTCTTCAGATCTAGGGTGATCGTCTTGTCCGGACTCGTCGCCGCAGGCTCAACCAGATTCCATACGGCGATCGCCAGCGAGCCGTCCTTGCGGCGCGTGACCAGGACGTCATCTCCAGCTTCGGCAATTCGTTCATCGCCTAACTCATGTAGCAGGGCAAAGGCATTGAAGGCCGGCTTAGGGATGCCCCTCATGGCCACTAAGCCGTAGCCTCCATAGAAAGGCGTTTTGATGACGCCTTGTTCTTCGAAGACATCGGAGAATGTCCAGTACGACATCATGTCGGTCTTGCCATCGCATTGCCGGATGGTATCGGCCATCCACGGTCCCATGTAGATCGAGTCAGTTATCTCCGATTCATTCGCATATGTCGCGTTGAACTCGCTCCAGATCAGTGGAAGCGTTGGCCGGGCCGACGCCTTAATCTGTTCTTGAACCTTTGCCACCGCCTCGCAGACCATCTGATGTGGAGCGATATGCCGGTCATCTCCAAACACATCCTTCGAGCTGTCATTGCCGTAAACGTGCGTCGAGACAAAATCCAACGGAACATTGTTCTGCGTTGTATGCGCGATCATCGCATCCACCCACGCCGCCTGCGCGGTTGCCGGCCCTCCCACGCGAATCCGCTGATTCACCGCCTTCAGCGCGCGCGCCGTGTGATCGTACAGCTCAAAATAGGTTTGCTGCGCGGGCCGTCCCGTCCAGAAATCGATATTGGGCTCGTTCCAAACTTCGAAATACCATTGCGAGACCTCGTCTATGCCATAACGGTCGAGCAGGTGCTTCGCGAATGCCGTAACGAGCGCATCCCATTTGGCGTAATCCTTCGGCGGAGACACAACCGGCTTGTACCAGAAGGCATGGAAATCCGGCCGCAATGCCAGCTTTTTGGGCATGAAGCTGATCTCCACAAAGG
>JBAVYX010000102.1:0-13943 GCA_049588475.1 Silvibacterium sp.
CAACCCTGATCCGACCTGCGGTTCACGTAACGCTCACGGAAAGAATCGCGAAATGGGAACCCGACCCGCGATCTTCAAATGGCGGCAGACCGAAGCCGGCCTCATACTCTGTGCGGTCCGGTGGTACGTTCGCTATTCTCTCCCGTCTGGAAGCTGTGAAGAAATCCATTAGTGTCGCTGTTCGCTCTGAATCGTTTCGCGATTGAATTCTGAGGGAAAGAGATGTGTGTTGGATGATTGCGGCGACGATATGCAGGAGTAGAGAAGGGGTTGGGAGGGCTGGATCTTCAGCTTGAAAGATGGAGACTATTTTAGTCAGAGCATCTGGCTGGAATTCACGCGATTTGCGAAAGAAGTCGATCAAGTGCTCTTTCGCCGTAAACTCGAGCCCTAACGCTGGTGCTACTTGTACCGGGCCATCGATTCCGCGGGTGCCACCATCGATTTCTTGCTGTCAGCGTTCCGTGACGCCGATGCTGCCAAGCGCCTCTTTCGCAAGGCGCTCGGCGATCGATCCCATCCTCAACCTCGAGTGATCAACACTGACCTGGCGCCGATCTACGGCTCCGCGATCCCCAACAGTAAGAAGGAAGGGACGCTGCGCAAGCGCTGTCGACACCGACCCGTGCAGTACTTGAACAACATTCTCAAATAGGATCATCGAGCCATCAAACGTCGTGTGAATGCCAAGCAGGGCTTCCGAGAATTCCGGGCGGTTCGGCGCACGATTCAAGGCTACGAAGCAATCCACATGATCCGGAAGGGGCAAGTTCGATGGGTGGCTGGAGATGATCTTCTTCGGCAGATTCAGTTCATCGACAGCCTTTTCGACTTGGCAGCTTAAGAACGCACCACAGACGCTCGGCAACAAACTTGTCTGCATTTGAAACTTGCAACACTACCCAGACAACCATACAGGGTGTTCTTGACCGACAACAGATTGAGCAACTCCCCTTGAACGGACGGAACTTCCTGGATCTGGCTCAATTGCAGCCCGGCGTACAGATTCAGGACGGCACCAGCTTCGACCCGACCAAGAATGGCTTTGCTTCGATTTCCTTTGGTGGCAGGTTTGGCCGGACAGAGCGGATTACCGTGGACGGAATCGATATCTCGGAAACCGATGGATCTCGATTGCTCTTTGGGAAGAGGAGCCATATGGCCCAAATAGTCAGAACCTGATGCAGACGCTCCGCATGACGATAAATTCATGCGCGGTTCTGCGCTCGACTTCGTCTTGCTTAAGTGTTCCGCAGAGTTTAGGTTGCCGGAGATTCTCGGATGCCTAGCGGTGTCTCCAAGAAGGGCTGCTCAACCTAATAGAGACATACGACGCTTCGATCAAAGCCGGGAAAGATGATGAAGGTCATTCAGTTGAGAGGCAGTTACGCAACGCAAGCAAATCGGCAAGGCGCTAAACCGAGAATCCAGCTCAAGCACCACTCAAATTCCTCCTCCCGCTGGTCGCCTTGATCGTTGGTGGAGGGTCCCATGCAGTCGCCCAATCGTCCGGAGTTGCCGATCGACCGTACCTCGGTTGGAGCAGCTTCAGCGAGCAGACAGTCTCGAGCAATTTTCTGACGCAGACCAACATACGAGCGCAGTCGGACGCGCTCCTGTCATCAGGTTGCAGCAACACGGATTTACCTACCTCAATATCGATGCCGGGTGGCAAGGGAGCTTCGATTCGAATGGTCGGCCCCTTCCCAATGCGTCGCTCTTTCCGGATATGGCAGGCTTGATCTCCCACATCCATTCGAATGGACAGAAAGCCGGAATTTACTGGAAACCTGGCGTGGATCGACAGGCCGTGCTCTCCAACTCTCAGATCCTTGGAACGACCTATCACATCAGGGATATTCTTGCTGTTCCGAACTCCGCCGGGGATGCCTTTGCTGCTTCAGATCCGATCAGTTCCCTTTCAAACTTCAAGATCAACTTCTCCAAGGAAGGAGCGCAGGAGTATATCAACTCTATCGTCGCTCTGTTTGCTTCCTGGGGCGTCGATTACATTCGTCTGGACGGCGTTGGTCCGGGGTCGGCCACCTTGTCGATTGATAACGAGCCCGACGTTATGGCTTGGAGCAAGGCTATCGCGCAGAGCGGTCGGGCGATCTGGCTCACGATTTCCTGGGCCATTGATCAGGATTTCTTCAACACTTGGCAACAGTACACGAATGCTCGGCGAATCAGTGCCGACCTGGAATGTGAGGGAAACTGTTCTACGCTTACCAGTTGGGCCCTTACTTCTCAGCGGTGGAGCGACCTCATCGGATGGCAGACGTACGCCAGTCCTCAAGTTGGCTGGAATGACTTGGGCCCTCTTGAGGTCGGCAATACCGTGAACGATGGTCTAAGCGCAGTTGAGCAGCAATCCGCGATAACCCTTTGGGCCATGGCCAATGCGCCCCTGTATCTTGGAGGAGATCTCACGAAGCTTGACGCCACCGGAATTGATCTGCTTAGCAATGATGAAGTGATTGCAGTCGATCAGTCCGGGCGTCCCGCGAATCAAATTGCGGGAGGAATGACGCCCGTATGGGCGAGCGATCTAGGCGATGGAAGCTTTTACGTCGCATTGTTCAATCTCAACGCATTTCCGTCGCCCGTCACGATTAAGTGGAGCAACCTAGGATTCACAGACGCGCCCCTCGTTCGCGACGTGTGGAACCGTCGTGATCTTGGACGTTACGCCGACAATTTCTCCGCCCTGGTGCTGGGGCATGGCGTTCGCCTCCTCCGAGTCTTTTCACACGGGGTAGCAGATCCAGAAATCGCTCAAGGTTACGAAGCCGAGTTCGGCCTCACTCGAGGACAAACCGCGTTCACGATATGTAAGCCGTGTTCCGCGGGCCACGAAGTCGTGAAGCTCGGACTCGACAAAGACAATACCGTCACTCTCGACAATATCTACGCGGAGCATGCCGGGACATTCCGTATGGAAATCAACTCCGCGACCAGCGGTCCCAGAGACTTGTTCTACCAGGTGAATGATGGTGTACCGGCCGCAGTAAAGGTAGGGGGTGGCAGCTTCAACCTCCCGTCAAGCACAATCGTCCCGGTCAAACTGTTTGCTGGATACAACTCGATTCAGTTCGGCAATCCGACGGGAATTGCTCCCGATCTCGATCGGATTGCGATCATCGGCGAGGGAGGCGCAACTCCGCCGCCCTTTGCGGTCTACGACGCAGAGATCGGCAAGTTCTCTGGAAAGGCTCTTAACAACCCTTGTGAATACTGCTCAGGAAACACCAAGATCGTCGGACTCGGCGGGGGGAGCGATAACGTCGTCACGTTCCCCAACGTTACCGTTGCCCTCGGCGGTATGTACCAGATGGAAATCGATTACTTAACGAAAGTACCTCGTTTCTTGGACGTGATCATCAATGGTGCAGGTCCTATCCGGTTGAACCTGACAGGATACAGCGAGGACTCGCCCAGTAGCCTGGTCATTCCCGTATTGCTGAAGGGCGGCAAGAACACCATTCAATTTGGAAATTCGGACGACGAGGCCCCCGCGCTCGACAAAATCGCCATTGCACTGCCTTCAGAGCCCCCTAATCTAACGTTGGGGATACGGAAACAGAGTGGTCCGGCAAACCACCGGACGTGGACACTGGATTTGGCCAATCTGGGCGCGATCCCGGCGGAAGACGCACAGCTCAACCTACTCTCGCTTGTTCAGGTGGGCGGTCAGGGGGTGTGCCAACCCAAAGTGCTAGCGAGTCTCCCTGTGAGCGTCGGCACCATTCCGAAGGAAAAGGACCTGACGCTGGATGTCCTCATCGACTTCTCTGTCTGCTCCACCGATGCGCTCTTCAACGCCAGCATTGTCTACTCATCAGATCGCGGCGCGGTTGTCGGCGACATCATAAGTACAGGACTCTCGCAATAGGCCCGTCGAAGTGACGCACTTTATGTTGGCCATTGCGCGACCCCCAGACACGATTGCGGGATAGCGTGCATCACTACCTAAGCTGGGATGAGATCTCGGCTTTTGACACTTTCCGTTACGTTTTTGGTAGGTCTGGGGGACTGCGAATGGACCCCGTGCGATGCCCTACATCACAATCTCGCACAGCCGCAGCGTGTTTACTTGCCCATTGATAAAAAGCTGCAACAGGACCTTTCAGCGTCTCGCCGAGTCTTGTGAGAGCGTACTCTCAATAAGTGGGGAATGAGATGTATGGAGTTCGACCTGCGCCAACGATTACTTATCTCTGAGATCCGCAAATCGAGTCTCAATCAAACGCAAAATGACGGCAAACATCATCGCGGTCGACACTCCGAACATCAATGATCCATTTGCGGCCTCGAGCGGTCCCAGCAACTTCCATGAAGCCGACATGATTACATCCCCGTAGCCGAGCGTTGTATAGTTCACCGCTGAGTGATAATATGCGGCTCCGAACTCCTGAAACTCACCGCAAATCATGAATAACCATGCCCATACGGCGATTTCAATCACGTGTGCCACGAATGCGAATGACATTACTAGTACAACGATCGTGAGATCGATTAAGTACCCCATGCCAGCACGGCCAAGTCTTCTCTCACGGCGAAAGAAGTTCACTGTTGCGCCCAAAGCCAGAGAGTGGATGAAAATTGTACAAAGAGTCGCGCCAGCACCTACGGCCAACGGATTGACAATCGCAACTTGGTGAACCTGGGTCATCGGTCTCTGCCTAGTCATGATAATAGACGCGGCACGCAACGGCGCCTACTACATAAAGCTGGTATCGCGTTCGCCGCATGACTGTGGATACCTAGCTGTGCATCGAATTTGCCGAAACGCTTGACAAGAACCAAGATGACGACAACAGCAACTACTCCGATCGCTTGGACAATCGCCCGAGAGTTTCTATCGAGAGCAGATCAGTAGCAGTGCACCGAGCGGTGTCAGTTTCCGGGAACTCGTGTTCATAACGGTCCGTCTTACCCGAAGATCTAACCCCCACCGCATCGGCCGCGCGAAAGTAGAACAGCAGCCGATCCGACGGATATCAGCGCCTACTTCGCCAACAATCCATGGTTGTGTTCGTAGCTGATGACGCGCGTCACCTTCCACACGCCATCCTTGTTCTGCCACAGCGTTACAAACTTGGCGTCCCCCATACCATCCTCCGGGTGCCCAGGGTGGTGGAAGCGATGAATCCCGATTTCTACCGCACCATATCCCCTCAGCGGGTACACCTCCAGCGTGTCCGTTAGCAGCGTCCGCTCCACCTTTCCGCAGATGTTCTGCTTGATGGCAGCGAGAAACGGCGCTTTCCCCACCGACAGTCCTGTCTGGTCGTGATAAAACTCCAGGTCATCCGAAACCATCGCACCCAGCGTTGTTAGATCGCAGTGGTTATAGGCATCGAACAGCTTGGTATCCAAGGACTCTATCGTCTTAAACAGGGGGTCCGGCTGCGCAATGGATTGCGCGTCGGCCGGCAAGCTAGAAAGGGCCAAAAGGACAAGCATGAACAGTCGAAGCGATCTCTTCAAGTACATAGACAACTCCTTCGAGGGATGTGTACGCCACTAGCCTCTGCGAGCTTTCGGCACGGGCGCCCAGGTTGAATGGATCCGCTACGAGTCACGGAGAGCTTCGACTGGCGAAGTTCGCGCGGCGCGATAAGAAGGCAATAGACAAGCGGCGATACACACAAGACCCATAACGCTTGCAGCCCCGCTGAGGATGGCCAAATTGAAGGCAGGTACATGGAAGAGCAGCGTCTGCATAGCTCGACCAGACAGCCATGCTCCGATTCCCCCAAGCACCACACCACAAGCGAGCAGACGTAATGCGAGAAATAAGAATTGGTTTCGGATCTGTCTCCGCTGCGCTCCCAGCGCCATGCGCACGGCAATCTCGCGGCGGCGCTGTTCGACAGCGTAACTCAACACGCCATAACTGCCGATGGCAACGAGCAGCAGGGCTATGGCGGAGAAGAGGGTCGCAAGGAGCGCCGGTGTGCGTCGAGCGGCAAGACTGTCGGTAACACGTGCTTCCATCGTACGGACATCGTTGACGGGCAGATCGGGGTCAACTTGTCGGACGGCCCCTTGCAGCGTCAATCCAATCGATTCCGGCGGCAGGCTGGTACGGACGGCCACGAAGATGTCATCGCTGTGAAAGGCGTACGGATAGTAAATGGCGCCCTGAGCCGCTTCATCGGTTAGTCCTGCCTGTTTCACATTTCCAACAACGCCAACGATCGTGAAGGCATCGGTATCTTTACTCTGCTCGCTGCCCTCGAACAAACGATGGCCGAGAGCGCTGCCGTTCGGCCAATAGTAGCGAGCGAAGTCCTGGTCCACGACGCAGACTCGCTGATTGCTCCGTGAATCGGCCTCCGTAAGGAATCGGCCTTCGAGCAGAGAGAAACCCATGGCTTTGAAAAAGTCGCCTCCAACCCCGTATGAGTAGTGACCGCGGGGTGACTCGCCAGCTTGGGGCAAGCGTCCTTCTATGGTGGCGGCACTTTTGCCGATGTTTCCACTGAAAGGAACATTGGTGACCACGCCGGCGGAAAGAACTCCAGGCAAATGGCCGATCTTCTCGACCAGCTTCTCAGTAAAGGCAACCCGGGCGGTATTGTCGGAATAGCTCTTCCAGGGAAGTGAGATCTTTCCGGTAAGGATGTGGTCGGATCGGAATCCAGGAGAAACATCCATTGCGCGCTGCAGACTGATCCCAAGTAGACCGGCTCCCGCCAGCAGCATGAAGGCCAATGCAATCTGGGAAACGACGAAACTATGGCGCAGAGATTGAGTAGCGCGGGCGCTGGTTCCGGATCGGCCCTCAGATTGGAGTGCGTCTCCCAGCGGGCGTCTAAGATTGAGCCAGGCAATCGGCACTGCTAGCAACACGCCAATCGTAATGGCTGCCACCAGCGCAACCATTGCCAGACGGGCGTCGAAGACAATCTGGCTCCCTAACGGCAGGCGTTCTGCGCCAAGCACGCTTAACAGACGAATTCCGCCGGCAGCAACCGCTAGCCCAAGCAGTCCTCCGCCCAGAGTTAGCAAAGTTGTTTCAACCAGCACTTCGCTGGCGATATGTTTCCGGCTTGCACCCAAAGCCTGCCGCACAGCATGCTCCTTGGCTCGGCTACCGGCACGAACCAGAAACAGATTCCCTAGGTTGACCGTACCGATCAGGAGAAGAGTGAGCACGCCCGCTTGCAGCAACAGAAGCGTGGCCTTGATTGCTGCGACGTGGTCGGCATGCAGCTGCACCACGAGCGATCGAAAGCCAGCATCGGCGATCATTTTGCCCTGGGGGTCGTCTAACTCCAATCTGGCATTCTGCGCGTCGATCTGCTCCTGCGCCTGTGTGAGGCTAATGCCCGTTTTAAGCCGGGCGATCATTTGGGTGGAATTTCCCCCGGAATGGCGCTGCCGTGGTGTGCGATCTTCGGGTCTCGATGCCAGCGGAAAGTAAAGGCGAGCTTCGGACGAGAGGAAACGGAAGTCCGGTGGTAGGATGCCAATGACTGTGGTTGGATTGCCGTCCACACGAATCTTCTTCCCGATGATGTGGGGGTCTGCATTGTGGTTGTGCCGCCAAAAGGCGTCGGTGATCACAACAACGTTGTCGGTATCAAACGAAGTCTCTTCTTCCTTGAAACCGCGTCCCACCGCCGGGCCGAGCCCAAGGGTCGAGAAGAAATCCGGAGAGACTCGCGTGATTTGTTCACGTTCCGTTGAGCCGCTTTCACCGATAATCGCAGTGCCGTAGCGGTAGATTGCGACTGAGGCGAACGCGGGAATCTGACCTCGGCGTTCGTAGTAGTTTGTCACCGAGGCGCCATCTCGATCGACGCCAGCCTTGGGATAAGTATTGAAGATGATCACTAACCGGTCGGATTCTGGAAACGGCAGCGGGCGGAGCAGGATCGAATTGATCACGGCGAGGATAGTCAGATTCGCGCCCAGGCAGACGGCAAGCGTTAGAAGCGCGGTTATCGTGAATCCTGGCGTCTTGCGCAACAGCCGAGAGGCGTAACGCAACTGGCGACCAAGTTCATCGAACATGTGCAACCCACGTGCCTCACGGCAATCTCCCTCGATGCTGTTGCGGCCACCGAACTCAATGCGCGCGCGGCGGGCCGCTTCGGCGGGTGACAGCCCGGACTGAATCAGCTCTTCCGTGTATTGCTCAATGTGGAAACTCAGTTCTTCGGTCATGCCGTCTTCGAAATCACGCCGCTGAGCGAGCGAGCGGTATAAGGAACGGAAACGCTCAAACATCTCACACCTCTTCCGGTCGAGTGTTCAAGGCTGATGCGATACCCGACGCCAGACGCTTCCAACCAGCGGTCTCTTCGCGCAGCCTGCGGCGTCCCGCGGTGGTCAAGGTGTAGTACTTAGCCCTGCGGTTGTTCTCGCTCTGACCCCATTCGGCCGCGATCAGAGCCTGATGCTCCAGACGGTAAAGCGCCGGATACAACGATCCCTGTGGAATATCGAAAACCTCGCCTGATATCTGCCGGATCCGCTGCAAAACGGCGTATCCGTGTAACGGCCTGAGAGACACGGCCTTGAGAATCAGCATGTCAAGTGTGCCCGGAAGCAGGTCGATGGCTTTTCCCATGTTGGTGCTGACTCCTAGTCTCACTATGAGTATAGCAAGGTCCCTCCTAGTTTGGCAAGGGGACACACGCCAGCGGTTCGCGTAGACACGATGAATGCGGTAGCCCTGCGAAACGCCGTGGTTGGGCAGTTCGCGTGGCTCGCCCTGATGATCCAAGCAGGGGCTGATGTGCAATGAAGGGGCCGCCAGAATCACCTCTCAATGAGCACGTAATCGCACTCGTCGAGCCAGAAATCGAGTTCTGGGCGGTTAATCGCCTACACGTCAACTACTTGATCAACAGCTCAGCATGGCCTACTTGGCGGTCGACAAGATTACTACCCGAAAGTCGGCACGTGTTTTACGGTGTTCCGCTTCAGGTACGAGGAAGATGAACCATATAGCGCGTATGCTTCCGTTCACCGGTGCGAATGAGTGCGCCCCTCTCTACGAGGTCCGATAAATCGCGGGTCGTGGTCGCTGGCGATGCTCCGGTTATCGCGCTGTAGTTCCCTGCGCTCAGTCCGCCCTTAAATCCTCCGGAGCCTTCACGGAACATGCGAAGGAGCGCCTTCTGCTGCCGCTCGTTGATCTGGCCGCGCAGTCGGTCCAGCACTCTTGTCTTGGCGATGATGAACTCCACCTGGGCGATGCTGCGGCGCTGCGATTCCAATGCAACCTCAGCGAACCAAACCAGCCATTCGGTGATGTCGTTTCGCCGGTTGGCTCTTTCAAGGGCTTGGTAGTAGCTCTTTTGGTGTGCCAGGATGGTCGTCGCCAAAGCGAGGAGCACAGACTGACCGAAGCTCTGCATCATTGCTTTTTCAGCGATAGCCCGCCCGATCCGCCCATTCCCATCCTCGAATGGATGGATCGACTCGAAAAACAGGTGCGCTGTACCCGCCCGTGTGATGGCCGGCAACGGTTCCTTGCCTTGCGGCGCGGTCCGATTGAACCATGCAATAAAACGCTTCATCTCCGTCGGAACTCGTTTGGAAGGCGGAGCCTCAAAATGGACCGTCGGAGCGCCGATTCGACCGGAGACGATCTTCATCGGCTCCTGGCTTGTGCGGTATCGTCCAACGTCCGCGAGGTCTTTCCTGCCGGCAGTGACCATCCGGTGCCAGCCAAACAGGATTTCGTCGGAAAGAGGCTGTGAAAACGATCGGTAGAGATCGACCATCATTTCGGCGATGCCCTGTTCGGCGGGCATGACGCGCTGTTTGTCGGGAGATGCCAGTCCAAGCTGGCGCAGGATGGACGATTGCACGCTGGCCCGGTTGAGGATTTCGCCCTCAATGGCCGATGTGGTCACGGCCTCCCCACTCATCAACTCGACGAGAAGCTGCTTGTGGTCATCTTCGCCCAGGTGTTTAACAGTCCCGATGGCGACGCCCGCACCCAGAAGGAGCTGCTCCTCAACAGCGGAAATCCGCGAGCGATCCCACGCGAAATTAGGCCAATCCGGGCTTTGCCAATTCCAGGCCATGAGCGATAGCGGGGCCCTCTATCGCTCATTATATATCACAATATGATCGATAAAGCAGATTCCTGTCGCTCAGGTGCGCAGGGTTCGTGCGTAACAGGAATTGAGAACGTTCAGGTTTTGCTCATTTGGCGACCCTACGATTACCCCGCTCTATGACTTCCGCTGTTTTCCAAATCACTCCACATGAGCGCCAACCGCTCCGAGCGATGTCGTTTAATTACAGCCACTTAAGAACTCACAACCCAAAGGTCGGAACATTAAAGGGCCGCGGGCGCGCGGCCCTTTCCACTTCCCTGTCGAAGTGACGGAGTCAGGACCAAACGAACGATCTTGCTATTCGCGGATCGCTTGCTCTCTAACATGGCGGAGCCGTAGACGTTCATCGTGGTCTGAATATTGGCGTGCCGCATCAGCTCCTGTTGCACCTTCATTGGCGTGCCAGTTTCATCCAGCAGCGTACGATACGTGTGCCGGATCGTATGCCACCTGATCCTTCCGAGTCCAAGCTTGTCTCCAGCAGGCCGTATGCAGTTCTGGCAAATTTCGCTTGCATGATACGGCCGGCCTCCCGGTTGCCGGATTCGTCAATGAGTAACCACCTCCTCACACCCTTTACGGCGAGAGCGCGTTGCCTGTTGGTGAACGATTGGGAATCGGAGTTCCTATTGACTGTCTATAAGAACAGGGCTATCGTCTTATAGATAGTCAATAGGAGATTTCATGCCCGCCCCGCAATCCGATCTGCTGCAAGGCACACTTGATGTTCTGATCCTGAAAGCTCTAGCGCTCCAGGAACTGCATGGCATGGGCATCTCCCGCCGAATCTCGCAGATGACCGATCGAGCCTTCGATGTAAAGGCCGGCTCCCTGTTTCCTGCTCTTCATCGCCTGGAGCAGGCGGGTTGGCTTACGTCTTTCTGGGGAGAGTCGGAGACCAATCGGCGTGCGAAGTTCTATTCATTGACGAAGGTCGGCAGGAAGCAACTTCAGGCCGAAATCGAACGATGGGAACGGATATCGCTCGCAATGGCAGCAGCACTGGGAACCAGCTAGGAGGTCTTGATGAACCTTCGGTTTCGCGCATTGTGGAAGAACCTGTTCCACAGAGATCAGCTCAACAACGAGCTGGATGAGGAACTCAGTGCTTATGTGGAACTGGTCTCGGCAGAGAAGGTGAGATCAGGGATCTCGCCCGAAGAAGCATATCGCGCAGTGCGTGTTGAAATGGGAGGAGTCGATCAGGTCAGGCAGCGCGTTCGCGATATCCGCGCCGGTACATTGCTGGAGAAGCTCCTGCAGGACATTCGCTATGGCATGCGAACACTGACGAAGGATCCTGTTTTCTCTTTCGTGGCGGTGTTAACGCTGGCCCTTGGCATCGGTGCAAATGCGGCAATCTTTTCCGTTGTTGATGCAGTTCTGCTGCGGCCGCTGCCTTATGCCAATCCCGGTCAGTTGGTCGACATGTCGGAGAACGAGCCAAAAGCGGGCATCTCGGGCGCCGCGATGTCGTGGCCGGCATTTACTGCGCTGCGTGATCACAACCGCTCGTTCAGCGGCATCGCCGGACTTGCAACACACGCCCTCACCCTCACCGGCTGGGGAGAGCCGGCGGATGTGAGCACAATAGCAGTGACACCGGACTTCTTCACGCTCTTCCAGACACAGCCTGTGCATGGCCGCGCGCTTCTTCCGGAAGACGGCAAGGAGAGCGCAGCGCCTGTCGTCGTCTTGAGTGAAAACCTGTGGCGCAGCCTTATGGGAGCTGATCCGGACATTGTAGGCCGCACGATTGCGCTCGATCAACGCAGTTTCACGGTTGCAGGCGTGATGCCAGCCAGCTTCCGGACGCCCTTTGTTGGCCAGATCAACCAGATGTGGATTCCCCTGGTACAGGATCCGCTGTTCAGTAAATGGAGGACACGGCCTCCCCAAGCGCACTGGCTGCCGGTGATTGCTCGGCTTCGGTTGGGTGTTTCCATTGCCCAAGCGCAGGCGGAATTACAGACATTCGGTGCTGGGCTGGAGCAGCAATTTCCTGCAGAAAGCGGCTGGCAGCCTGGCATTCAGCCGTTGCAACAATCGATTGTTGGAGATGTGAAACCCCCTCTGCTCTTGCTGCTGTGCGCGGTGAGTCTCTTGCTTTTGATTGCGTGTGTCAATATCGCCAATCTGCTTTTGGCACGCGCGACTGCGCGGTCGAAAGAGATGGCCGTGCGCATGGCACTGGGGGCGAGCCGGCAACGCATTGCCAGTCAACTGCTGACGGAAAGCGTCCTTTTGGGGCTGCTGGGCGGCCTCGCGGGAGTACTCCTCGCCTGGGTGAGCGTCTCCGCATTCGCTTCTACTTTACCTCCGGGACTCCCACAGTTTCATCCCATCCGCGTAGACGGAACCGTTCTGAGATTTGCTCTTGTGTTATCGCTTGCGGCCAGCATGATTTTTGGCCTCGCGCCCATGCTCTTTACGACTCGCTCTGATCCGCAGACCAATCTCCGCGATGGCTCCCGCGCAGGAGTAGCCCGAGGCACGCTGCGTGCACGCAGCTTCCTGGCGGCCTTGGAGATAGCGCTGGCCATGGTGCTGCTCACCGGCGCCGGATTGCTGTTGCGGAGTTTTGCGCACCTGCTGTCGGTGAGCCCCGGGTTCGATACAGAGCAGATGGTGAAGGCGGAGATTTCACTGCCGCGCTATCAATATGCGAAACCGGAACAATGGAGGGCTTTTACGAACGAGCTGATGGCACGCCTGCAGATTCGGCGCGGTCTGGAGAAATCGGCTCTCGCCGTTCCGCTGCCGATTCTGGACAACCAGATCAGCCTGCCCTTAACGATCGCCGGAAACCAGCCTCTTCCTCAGGGCAGAGCGGACACCGCGGACTACGTCTCGGCCAGCTCGCAGTATTTTCCAGTAATGGGCATATCGCTGATCCGTGGCCGGCTGTTTTCTGGGGAGGACACAGCGATGACACACCCGGTAACGCTGATCAGCGAAGCGCTTGCCCGTCGTTATTTCCCCCACGAGGATCCCGTCGGCCGTCACCTCATTTTCGGATTCCCGCCCAATGGCGATGTTTCACGGGAGATTGTCGGCGTAGTGGCTGACATCCACAACACTTCTCTGGCAAAAGAACCTGGTCCCATGATGTATGTCCCGTTTGCGCAAGAGCCTTTCTGGGGAGCAGAGATCGTTGTTCGAGGCAGGCTGAGTGCCGCTGACGTTGCGACTGTCATCCAAGCGGAGACACACAACATCGATCCTGGCTTGCCGGTGACAAACATCGAAACGCTGCCACAGGCGATGCACTCGTCCGTAGCTGGGCCACGATTTCGGACTATGCTTCTGGCGATCTTCGGAGCTATTGCGCTCCTGCTCGCCACAGTCGGGATTTACGGCGTAATGTCATTCTCCGTCACGCGCCGCACGCCGGAGATCGGTTTGCGCATGGCGCTGGGAGCGACCCCCGCTAGCCTTCGCCACCTGGTCCTTGGGGAGTCGGCGAAACTGGCACTGTTTGGTCTCGCGGCAGGAGTTCCTACAGCTCTTCTGTTGGCCCACTTTTTGTCTACGCTGCTGTTCGCTGTGACTCCGGCTGATCCGCTCACGTTTATCAGTGTCGCACTTCTGCTAATGATGGTCGCACTGGCGGCCGGATACTTTCCGGCGCGCCGCGCAGTGCGCGTCGATCCAATGAGAGCCTTGCACTGGGAGTAGTGTCGATCTGCCTTCACCATCCACTGGCAAATCTCAATGAGCGAATTATCGCCATAACCGGCCAATCGCTTCCCATTTTCATTCAGATGGTGTCGAGCTTTCTTATCTCGGCGAGGATCTTGATGAGGCGGACGGAAAGCCTGAGGAGACGTTTGTGTGCATTACCGTTTGGGA
>JBAVYX010000103.1:0-5918 GCA_049588475.1 Silvibacterium sp.
GTTCAGATCTTAAAAGCCTTCTCATGGATCGCCCGAGCAGCTCGATTCAGAATATTATGAAATCTAGCTGGGATCCCTGTGTCTGGTGGTTTGTACGCCCCTAACGATTCCAATTCCGAGCATAATCACCGCAATCGCAATAATGTAATGCTCCGGAATATGCATCAGGTGGGCAAGATAGACCACACCGCCGATCAGGATCAAATAACCAACCGAATACATTCCAAACGACATGTTTGCTCCTTGCAACAATCTAAGAATCTGTCGAAGTAAGATGCAGTATTCGATCGCTCACGAAATAAAATTCCTGGCTCACGTCGAGGCAGTTCGGCGCTTGGATGGCTTACATGTTGCTCTCCTACAGAGCGAGCATGAAGAAATCGCGTCGCGGACCCTGGAAAGGATGGAGGGTCATGGAAGCCGGCTTCGCAGTTACTCTTTGGAAATCTCTTAAGATTTCCACTTTGAGGCTAGTAAAGCCCTGAAAGCCACCTTGTCGGTGAGTGCTGAGATTGCGTGACGATAATTACATGCGCTAGACAGTAGAACTCCTTCCGCGAAGAAAGTGAAAGATGATTGAGATCACCGCGAAGACCAGCAAAAGATGAATCAGAAAACCGGCGGTGTGAAAGACAACGAAGCCGCCAATCCAAGCGATGATTAAAACCAATGCCAATATAAGGAACACTGAAAACCCCCTCTTATCTCGGATGTCCTAAAACGCATACTGCACAAACTGGGATGACTGCGGTAAGGAAGAGGTTTGCTTATTGCATTAAATGTCCGTCCGAGTGCCATACGTGCACCCGCATGAGTCGATTCCAGGCAACGATGTTCGCGGAAGTCTTGGCGACAGAGCGTGGATATTGCGTCATCTCAATTCTCATTCCTTTTTCAGAAGGACGAGGAGGAACGACCAGTGAGAATCTCAGATGGCTTTGCGGATCCACCAGGCCAGGACGGAAACGGTGAACCATGCCGGCCCCGCGATCGTCAGGATGGCGGCGCTGGAGTGATGAGGTAGGAAGCGCCAAACCAGAATTGCGAATGCGATCAGGCCTAGAGCTCCCATGGCCGCTCCCGCTGCATCGACACTGGCTGCGGCTCTGCCTCTTATTGTTCGATCGAAACCGGCGCGCCGCTTTTTCTCCTTCTCGTGCTTCTCGATCAACGTGGCCCCGGCCGGGAAAATCGCTGGGAATGCAAGGAAGAGTCCGGCGACACCCGGCCCATAGCCCTTGGCTATCAATCCCGTGAGCGCCGTTATGATGCCGCCGAAGAGGAAACGCCCTGCATAGTCTCTCCAGCGACTGTGGTGGATGGAGGAAATATCGAGTCCGATTCTCATGGGAAGTCCTACCTTAACCACACCAACCAAAGCCCAGATGCGGCGCCAAACCAGACCGGCATGAGGATCAACGTGGTGGCCAAGGCTGGTGTTCTATATCGCATAAGAACGTTGCTCACGATGGAGGCATAGATGAAGAACGCAATGGATCCGGCGACCATCGAGCGAGCTTCAATGGCGGCATATTCAGTGCCTTGCGCGGCAATTGTCAACCCGAGGGTGCCCAGAGCAATCGACGGCGCTGCGCCGAACAGACCGGCGAAGCTCTTGGGGCGAAGAATGTCTCCCGCCAAGGCAAATACCGAGACGAGCGTGCCGCCAATCAGAAATCGGACGATGAGTTCCTTCATGGCTGTCCGTTCTCAGGGCTTCCTGTAGCGCTTCCAGTCTTTTTCAACCGCTCGCGCCATGCAGCGGGCTGCATCTCGCAGCCAATTCGATTTTCTCTTTTGCAGATCTTTCAGGATGTGCGCCGTCTGACGCCTGCTACCAAGATGGATATTCGCAGCTTCCGATCCCATGGCGTGCAGGAGCATTTCCTCATCGCTATGTTTGGGCAGCGTTTGAATATCGATTGGATTTGAGTCTGGAGAGAGACGGCGGATTAGCCACGTTCCCTCAATCACCTGAAACGGGTCATGGGATCGTACGGCGGAGCTGATTGCCTGCTGGTAATAGGATTGGCGATTCCCCGTCCTGGCAGCAAGCCAGAAGCAGGCGGAAGGCAGCATCGATTTTGCTTCTCGAGCGATAAAGCCGCCTTCCCAATTGGCAATCGCAACGAAACGCTCCTGGCCCAGGCTTCCCAGGCCGGCTTGTCGCCGGACGATCTTGTATTCCATCCCCGGATCGGGCAGCGTCTTTTCCAGTGCATGCTTTACGTCTGGAGCAAGTGGCCTGTGGATGGCGGGTAAGCGGTTCAACTTCTCCCAAAAACCAGGGGGCGGTTTGAAGGCCCCTACCCCCAGTTTGCCCAGCCTCTGCTCTTGCTCCTCGAGGACGAAGGGGCAACCGCCCTCCTTGAGTGATTGCCGATATCCTTCCAGGATGGCGTCGCATCCGTTTTTTAATTTAATCGAGAGACCCTCGGCATCAATGACGATTTTCATGCTGGCGGCCAGACGCACAAGATCGTTGGTGTAGGGGAGTGGGTAAGACTCGTCGAAATCGTCTACCCCCCAGCAGAGCCGCCCCTCGGCGTCCCTCCAGGTTCCAAAACTATTGACGTGGAGATCTCCCACAGCGAGGACTTTCGGTACGTTGCAGAGATCAGCGCTGATGAACGGCCACTGTAGAGCCCAGCGATAGAATGTACCTCGCAAAAACAGGAATGGGCTCTCCTTCATCTGCTCATGCTTCGACTGGAGATCGGATGCGACGACCGCGGCGCAGCTGCGCATCCATTTCTCATAACTCTCGGTAGCCTGATCGATCGTTACTTCTTCATTCTTGCGCGAGTCACCTGTGGCCGATCTTCGGGTGCGTTGCTTCGTTGTCATTTCCTGCCTGGATATGTGAATGGAATGTTAATGCTTAATGAGTGGGACGCGTTTCGACACAGCTAAGTTGTTCGTGCATCGACCTGACTAGATACTGCATATCTCCGTCTGTGAAGAACGCAAAACCCGGCATGTCAGCATTGGTAACCGTGCCCGAACAAGTCCTCCGAGCGCCCGTTGGGTGCTGATTCGCAAATGCCTGCCACGATGGATACACCCGCGGACGCGGGTCTTTTCTATCAGGCCGACATTTTCGCCTGTTCCGGCCTGTTCGCTGACGTCAGTGGAAGCGTGATAAGGAATGTCGTCCCGTTTCGTCCTTGTTTCTGGGAAGTCCGGAAACGCAACGTGCCACTGTGTTTGACAATGATTCGTTGCGATAGCCAGAGACCGAGTCCGGTTCCTCGCGTTTTGGTCGTCATGTAGGGTTCGAAGAGCCGCTTCGTTACATGCGCAGGCATACCACTTCCATTGTCAGAGAGCGTCATATGAATCGTATCTCCGTGAGTCCTCACGCGGAAAGAAAGTCTACCGTTTTCTCGCGGCAGAGCATCCAATGCGTTCAAAATAAGATTCGACACGACTTGCAAAATCTCTGTCCCAAAAGCTCGCATTACGGCAGGCCTTTGAAATCTGGAGTCGACCGTTACTCCGTGTCGCGTAATCTTGTCAGCGTGCAGTTTCAAGGCTGATTCTGCGATGGCCACCAGATCCCAATCCTGCGCCTCGGCCTGCGTGCGATGAAATGTCAAAGCCTGGGTTGTAACCTTGCCGAGGACGGCAAGTTGCTGCTCGATAATCCCCATGTTTTCCGAGACCAGGGCGGGATCGTCCTTGCGGGTTTTGGTGAGATATACAAGATTGGTGATGGCTTCGAGCGGATTATTGACCTCGTGCATCACCGCGCCAGCCAAGCGGCTCGCTAAAGCCATCCTCTGGCACTCCTCGAGGGCCACTTCCACCTGCCGAAGTCTCTGCTTAAGGCCCGTCTGGCTCGCCTTATACATGAATGGCTCATTTCTAGTGTGGCGTGCCTGCTACATTTACAAGTCTCTCTTATCTGAGTACGAATTAGGACTTTCGGTTGGATTGACTTCGAAATCAGGCGGACTCGAAGCGTACAAAGAATTCTTCCACGCGTTACCGGTAGATACCGGCATGGCATTCGTCCTGATTCAGCACCTCGATCCCAGCCATCACAGCCTGCTGGCGGAGATCCTTTCCAAAGCGACCAAGCTGCCGGTCAATGAGGTCAAGTCGGGAATCAGGATTAAAACCAAATCATGGGTACGCGATACCCCCGGAAAGTACAGGGCTCGGTCTATGGGTGGCGAGTGGGATCATAAGCCGGCTTGGTGGTTCAATCCGTATGCGCAGCGGTGTGCGTCCCGGCAAGAACGGAACTTCCTTTTCGATTTTTCTTCCTACAAAACTCCCGGGCAAGCAATAGCTGCAGCCCCGCAAATCGTCTTACACAACTATTACTGTGGGATAACGGCACGCAAGCATGGCCTCCATCAAACTAGATGGAGAGCCATGTGAATGGCGAGAATCTTCGGGTATGACAGAACGGGATGCATCCAATGGAAGAGCAGCCGTACTGTCTGGCTCTAGAGCGGCGTTCTCGAGTTGGCTTCTCTCCACGAAACCGCATACCTCGAACATTGTCGACGATATGCTCTGAATCGCAAGTAGGACTCAGTCGCGAATCCATAATCCATGGTCAGAATCAGCAGCCGTGTTCCGCTCGGTGCGTGCGCAGCCGTTCTTGTGATCTCTTCAGTAGTTGTCGTATTTCGTCACACTTAGCGCTGGTTCGCACAAATGCGACTGCATCGACCCCCATCAAACGAACGGATAAGCTCGATAGTTTACCGACGAGAATCCCATTTCGATCCTCAAGTCTCTCTCTGTAAGAACAATGTTGGCCCGGGAAGACCATCTTTAATCCCCTTTCTTAAACAGAGAAGCGCTTCGCTTTCGACGCTCTCCATAGAGGTTGGATGCCAAAAGTCTTCGGTAAGGATGATGTAGGGTCGAACACCGCAAGTTCTGAAGCTAAACCTTCAACCTGGCAAAGCGTGCAGAAGGTAGCTGATGCTCCCAACGCGCATACATTCTCTTCGAATCAAATTATTTCTGTGATCTCATCTGTGATCGCGTGTATGTTTTTGCATCGAAATGAATGTGCTCTCTGCCTCCTCGCTAATTTGCGGGTGCGATAAGAAAGTGAAGGGTGGCCTTCCGTGCTGAGTGAAGCTCGCGAGCGGTTAAAGGGAACAGACAGCGCGCTCATGACGGCCATTCTCGTCGCTGGGGTGTTGTATTTTGCTCGGGATATCTTCATTCCTGAGGTTCCATCCGAGGAAAATTGTCGCTGAAGACGTTTCTAGTCAGCTATTCCAGGATCGGGAGAATCGATACCGAGTGCTGTTGCCAGCGCAATGAGGTGATCTTGTTCCTGAACCAAAATGTTGCGCAGGCTTTCAGTGATGGCAAACTCATTGAGTTCGTCCGCCTGTTTTATGCGTCGGCGGTACTGACGAATGGTTTCTTTCTCGTTCTCCAGATCAAATCGAAGCATTTCCTCAGCCTTCTCTGATGTCTTTACCGGCTTGGGAGTAACTGAAGGCATTCCACCAAGGTAGTCAATATGATTGGCTACCTGCAGCCCATGGGACAGCTCTTCGGCGGCGTGAACTGCCAGCTCATCGGCAATATTCATGTACGCAGCTCCTTTGAGCACCTGGGAATAATTCACGTACGAGATAATTGCCTGGTACTCTCGGGAAAGATCTTCATTGAGTGCGTCGATTAGTTTCTCACGGTTCATCTTGCCCTTCTTAGTCGTCACTTTCTCTTCCTTTCAGTTAGTCGAGGTCTTCGTCCTGTACTCCTGCAGTCGAAGCTACGGTCTTTCTGGTCCTAGCAGATGCTCGAGTCGAGCTGCGTTTCACGGTTGGCTCTTTTAGAGTTGCTTTTTCCATCGCGTCATTAACAGTCTGTTCAAGCTCTCCTTCGGGGACTCCCTTCTTCACCGCCCTTTTGACAGCTTTGTCGAGCCGTTTAAC
>JBAVYX010000104.1:0-23885 GCA_049588475.1 Silvibacterium sp.
GACCTAGGGAATGAATGAGTTTCAGAATCTAAGGGGATAAGGGGAGGGAGGTGGTCCCTTCCGGCCGGATTACACCGATACCGGAACCAAGCTGTTCGCGAAAGGAAGCTTGCATGCGATACTCGAAATGGAATGTATAAACGCGTTGTTTTGAAGCTCTCAGGAGAAGCGCTGGCCGCGGGCAAGGGCTTTGGCGTCGATGTTGACCGGGTTCACGAAATTGCCGCCGAAGTTGTCGAAGTTCACGAACTGGGTGTAGAAGTGGCCATCGTGGTTGGTGGTGGAAATTTTTTTCGCGGCGTCGCCGAGCAGGCCAAGGCGATGGACCGCGTTTCAGCCGACAACATGGGCATGCTGGCGACGGTAATTAACGCCTTGGCTCTGCAGGATGCGATCGAGAAGCAGGGGCTCCATTGCCGCGTGATGACGGCCATCGAGATGAACCAGGTTGCAGAGCCGTATATCCGCCGGCGGGCCATCCGTCACCTCGAGAAGCGCCGGGTGGTGATTTTTGCCGCTGGCACCGGCAATCCTTACTTTTCAACCGACACAGCGGCGTCGCTCCGCGCCATGGAAATCAAGGCAGATGTGCTACTTAAAGCGACTAAAGTAGAAGGCATCTACGATGCCGATCCTGTCATCACAAAAGATGCCGTAAAATTTGAACAGATTACCTACATGGAAATTCTGCGGTTGGGGTTAAAGGTAATGGACACGACCGCTGTGAGCCTCTGCAAGGACAACAATCTGCCCATGATCATCTTCAATATGAACGAGCCGGGAAATATCCTCCGGGTGGTTTCGGGTGAGAAGGTCGGCTCGCTGGTCACCGCTTGATTTACCACTGAATTGACTTGCCCCGGCTGATTAGGAACCGCTTGAAGGTGATAGCCTGAGTGCGCCAGCTCAATCCGTAACTGCGCCCCCCCTGCCAGCACTGCAGGGGCATCGCCAGTCTGTGTCCCGGTATCCGCTCCCACCTACGCCCGACGGACAAAATTGCTCACTACCCGGGCGGGTGGTGGCCATGCCCTCCGCGGCGGTGCCGCGCACCAAAAAAGAGACCCTGCCGGCGCTGACCGGATTGCGCTGTTTTGCAGCATTGAACATCGTTTTTTTCCATTTCTCTAATCCAAAGTGGTTTGGACCGTTTGCTCCGATTGTGGACAACGGTTACACATCGGTCAGCTTTTTCCTGCTGATGTCCGGCTACATTCTGGCCTACAACTACGCGGACCGTGCCGTGGCCGGCCGGCTGAAGACACGGGATTTCTGGATCGCCCGGCTGTCGCGGCTGTATCCGGTATATCTCTTGGCGTTGCTCCTGTCGCTGGGCATGCTGATGAGTGAGTGGCATGCGCGCAGCCACGGACAGTTTGCGCTAGGCGTTATACTTACGCCGCTGTTGCTGCAAGCCTGGAACCCCTTCCTCTCGACCTTCTGGAACACGCCGGCGTGGACGATGTGTACGGAGGCATTCTTCTATCTGATCTTCCCCCTGGTGATTCTTTGGAAGCGGCCGAAGAGGCTCTGGCCGTTGCTGGGCCTGCTGCTGGGGTTGTGGCTATTGGGGATGGTGCTGCCCTGCCTATATATGTGGTTCCATCCGGATGGAGATCTGCACCCAGGCCGTTATACCGACGGCTTTTGGATACGCGCCCTGAAGTTCTCGCCGCCGCCTCATGTTCCCGCGTTTCTGTTCGGGATCGCGCTGGCCGATCTGGATGGGATGATATCCCGGGAAAGTTGGAGACGGCTGCTGTTTGGATTGTTGGGGATGGGCGGCCTGTACCTGGTTCTATATAACGGCGACCGGATACCGTATCCCCTGATGCATGACGGGCTGCTGATGCCGCTGTTCGGGCTGGCGATTCTGGGTCTTGCCGGACACAACCTGATCGCGCGTTTCTTCGGATTTCCTCTCTTTGCGGCGATTGGCGGGGCGAGCTATTGTCTGTATCTCCTGCACTTCAATTTGTGGAACCTCATCCACGATTCTCATGTGCTCGACCGGCTGCATTTGGTCCAATTTGACCCCTGGATCAGTTATTTCCTGCTGGTTGCGGCGGCAATGCTGGTAATGGTGTATGTGGAGCGGCCGTGCCAGCGATGGATCAGGGGATGGATGAAGCAATAAGCCGGCCCTTGCGTTCGATCCCCTAAATTGCACATTTTTTCCCATGGATAGGAGAAGGGCCCAACCTCCGGATATACGGAGCCTCGAATCATTATGAGCAAGACATCCGTTCTTTCTGAGCGTGAGATCGTTACCCAAGAGCGGGAACAGAGGCGGCATCCACGCTATGCGTGTGAGGGCAATGCGGAGGTGTTCCTGCCCCATGGTGGCCTGCTGTTTCGCGGGCGCATCCTGAATCTGAGCATGAACGGCTGCTATATCGAAACGGCCCTGCTCCATCTGGAACGCGGCACCCAGGTGGAAGTGTATTTTGTAACAAATCAGCTCCAGTTCCAGGTGCTGGGAAATATTGCTGCGCTGCGCCGGAAGCGGGGTGTGGGGATCGCATTCCTGAACATCAGCCCCCGGCGAGCGTTGCAGATTGCAACGCTGGTGGGAGAGCTCGCGGAACGAAACCTCGAGGACTGAACGTAGAGGATTGAGAGAAAGAAAAGCCCGCTCGAAAGCGGGCTTTTTGGTCAGTGCTGAGCCTTGCAGACTCTGCCTGGGATTACGATCCCAGTCCAGACCCGGCCTGCACATGCTCGCCGGCATGGTTGCCATGCGAGACAGCAGCGGCGCAAGTAGGCTGGCCGGCAGTGGGGTAGGGATTGTTCTCTGTTCCCGTGAGGATGCCGGTGTTGGCGTTCAGCTGGTAGCCGGTGATCGAGTTGTCGAGGAAGTTCGAAGTGTAGAGGAAGCGTCCGAATGCCGGTTCAATAAGAACACAGGTGGGGCCAGTCTTGGTGGCAAACGTGTTCGTTGACAGGCTTGTCGGGGCTCCTGTTCCCTGATCGATGGCATAGGCGCTGATGTCGTTCGAGTTGAAGTTGGCTACGTAGAGGAACATCCCGTTGGGACTCACCGTGACCGCATTGGGGAAGACATCCGTCTTGAAGGGGCCGTTTTGCAGCGGCACCAGGACGCCGCCCGTCACGATACCATAAGCGATCAACTGATTCGTAGCGCTGTCAGTCACATAGAGGAAGCGCGCGGTGGGATCGCTGGCGCTCGCATTGGGCGCGACTCCAGCCGAGAAGGGGCTTCCGGCAGTAGGGGTGAGAGCGCCGCCGCCGCTAGCCGTTGAGAACGAGAATGCCGAGATACTTCCGCCCTGCGCGGCTGTGTTTGTGTTGACCACGTAGACGAAATCGGTCGTGGAACTTGTCGTCAGCGGCGCTGGGACGTTGACGCTGGAGGGATTGTTCTGTACCGGCCAGTAGGGCAGATTGCCATTGGCAATGTTGGTGCCAAGGCTGCCGTCAGAGTTAACAGGATAGACAACTACAGCCCCCGGTCCAGGATTGGCTGCGGTAAAGCCGGCCTGAAAGGTGTCGACAACAAACATCAAAGTGCCTGCGGAGTTCATTGCCAGGGCGGTGGGTTCGGTACCCGGTGTGTTGTAAGTATGTTGGGGATAGAGCTTGCCGTCGGTGCCGATAGTATATTCAACGATGGTGTTGTCGTCATGGTTGACGACGTACAGATTTTTTCCATTGGGCGAAGCGAGCGTAGCGACTGGGTTACGTCCGCCGGAGCTGTAGGGCGAGTCCGGGATCTGCGTCAGCGCACCGGATAATTGATCGACCCTGTAGACGCTGACCTGGCCCGGGTTGTTTTTCGACGCGGTAACGAACAGATAATCGATCGTATTGCTTTGACCACAAGAGGTAATTCCAAGTCCTATGCCAATAGAGACTGCGGCGGCCAGCAGAGCGTGGCCCGATTTGCTGAACTTCATGCGCTTCCTTCGTCCTGGCCAAGAGCACAGGCTGCGGTTTTGGGATCGCTCCCGCTTGAATTGTAAAAGCTTGCACAGCTTTCTGCTATAGGCGCTTCGGGCAGTTTGTCGTGCTGTGGAAGCAGGACGGCCCGCTTAAGCGAGCCGCCAAGGCCTGAAGAACCGGTGCATAAGCTAGTTGGTATGACTGACAGCGACGCACCAGGTGGGGGTTCCGACCGTGGCGTAGCTGGTTGCGTTCCGGAGGTCAGTGAGCAACCCCGAGTTGGGATCGAGCACGTGACCGGTGACAGTGTTACTGATGGAATCCGCGGTGTATATGAACTGATTCGAGGGGTCCTCAAGAATGCACTGCGGACCCGACCCTGTGTTGATCGGGTTGGGGCTGGCAATCGGCGCAAGAACTCCGTTCGCCGCAATGGTGAAGGCACTGATCTGACTATTCGGATTTGTCGTGCCCGAGGCTGGTCCGGCATTCGCGATGTAAAGGAACTTGGACTTGCTGTCAGAGGTCAGAGCAACCGGATTGACGGCCGAGGCAGGCGTGTTTGGCGTTGGGCTGCCGGTCACCGCCTGCAAAAGACCGTTGTTGCCAATGGTGTAGTAGAAGATCTGGTTGCCGCCGGTGTCGAGAACATAGATATATTTCGATGCCTGGTCGCTGCCGATGGCGCTGATCTGGTCAGCGGTGGTAACCAGCTCGGAGTTCTGTGTAAGCGTCAGCTGGCCGTTGGTGCTGTTGAGCGCGTACTCGAAAATAGTCTGTCTATTGGTTGTTCCGGGCTCCGGACCATTGTCGGCCGAAAAAAGGAAGCCGGCTGAGACCTTTAAGTCGATGGGGAAGCAGCCGACCGGAAAGGTAGTTAGCTGCGCACCGTTGGAATCCTGTTGCTGGTTGTTGGTGATCAGGGAGAGGCGGCCAGTGTTGCCATCGACACTGAAGGCGGTGATGGCGCCGGTCGGATGCCAAACACCGGCATTAGTGGGATCCGGACAGGGAAACGCTGCGCTCTCGGTATTCGACGCGGTGACGACTTGTCCGGCGACATTTGTCTGAGGCATGAACTCGTCCAGCACATAGAGAAAGCTCCCGGTGGTGTTGAATGCCAGCCGGATAGAGCCGGTTCCCTGGCTGGTATAGCTCTGCTGGAAGGCAAGAGTTCCATTGCCGCCGATGGAGAAAACGGCGATGTTGGCTCCCGTGTAGCTGACATTGCCCGACGCGTCAGTGCTCGCCTGGCCGTTATTGAGAACGTAGATGTAGCGTCCAGTGGAAGCGACGACGGCACGGATAGGATTAGTCCCGCCTGAACCGAATGGGGATTTGGTGACGGCTTTGAGATTGCCTGTATTGTTTAGGATATTAAAGCCGCCAATCTGGTTGTACTGGCTACCGGTCACGTAAAGATACGCGACGGTGAAGTCATTGCTGCATGATGTGACGCCAAAACCGAGACCGAGGGATACAACCAGGGCCAGACTAATCTGACCGAATTTCTTGAACTTCATGCGCTTCCTTCATCCTGACGTGGAGTGACTGCCAGGTACTGGATCGGGATCGCTCCCGTATGCATTGTAAAAGCTGGAGACGCTTTCTGCTATAGCGAGGGTTCAGCGATCAGAGATCAGCGCTCAAAAGCAGTGGAACGGAACGCCGCACCCTGCCCTATCGCTACCAGACAACGCAAGGATCGTCCGGCATCATGGGCTGGCCCTTGTGGCAGCCGAAGGCCTTGCCGAACTGCTCGAAGTTCCGCACAGCTCCGTTAGCGCGGAACATGCCGGGTGAGTGGGGATCGGTGCGGGCTGAGACACGCGCGTATTGTTCGGTGCGATTCTCACACCAGACCTGAGCGAAAGAGATGAAGAAGCGCTGGGAGGGCGTGTACCCGTCGATCTTTTGAGTGCTGGCGTCGCCTCCCTGGCTGGCCAGGACGCTCATGAGCGCCTGGTAAGCGATGCGAAGGCCGCCGTTGTCGGCCGTGTTTTCGCCGAGGGTGAGCTTGCCGTTAAGCTTCTGTCCGGGAACTGGTTCGAAGCCGCCGTACTCGTTGACCTCGCAGTCCGTCCGCTTATCAAAGGCGCTGCGATCAGCGGGGGTCCACCAATTCTTAACATTGCCCTGAGCATCGAACTTGCTGCCCTGGTCGTCGAAGCCGTGGGTCATCTCATGGCCAATGACAACGCCGATGGCGCCAAAATTGACCGCGGGATCGATGGAATTGTCGAAGAAAGGCGGCTGAAGGATGCCAGCGGGGAAGTTGATGTCATTATTACTAGGATCGTAGTAGGCATTCACGGTGGGCGGTGTCATGCCCCACTCTTTTTCGTCGACTGGTTTGCCGATCTTATTGAGACTGTAGGCTGTTTCAAACGCGCTGGAACGGCGGATATTGCCGACCAGGTCATCGCTCTTGACTTCGAGTTTGGAGTAATCGCGCCACTTCTCGGGATAGCCGATTTTCTGGCGGAAAGCAGCAAGCTTGGCTTCGGCTTGTTTCTTGGTGTCGGCCGTCATCCACGGAAGATTCTGGATATCTTCGTCGAGGGCTCTTTCGAGAGCAGCAACGAGCTTCTCCATGTTGGCCTTTGCCTGGGGAGGAAAATTTTCCTTCACCCAATCCTGTCCTACTGCTTCGCCGAGAGCCCGATCGGTGAGCGCGGTGCAGCGCTTCCAGCGAGCTGTCTGCTCGGCCTGCCCTTGCAGGGTTTTCTGGAAGAAGCCGTAGTTGAGATCGACATAGGGGCTGGAGAGCCAGGGGGCCGCTCCGCTGAGAGCATGGAAGCGCAAGTAGCTCTTGAGACTGTCGAGGCTCTGGCTCTGGATTACTTCATTCATGGCTTTGAAGAAGTCCGGAGTACCGATATTAAGCTCCTGAATCGCGGGTGCGCGTATGCCGGACAGATAGGCGCTCCAATCGAAGCTGGGGGCCAGAGTATTGAGGTCGGAGACGGGCAGCAGGTGGTAGCGTTTATCCGGATCGCGGAGATCGACGCGGGGCAGCGAGCCTTTGGCAAGCGCGGTTTCAATGGCCAGCACGTTCGCGGCTTCGGCAGCAGCCTTGTCGTCGTTATCTCCGGCAAGCTTGAAGAGGCTGATGATGTATTCCTTGTACTGTTCGCGGATCTTGGTCATGCGCGCGTCGTCGAGCAGGTAGTAGTCGCGGTCGGGAAGGGTCAGCCCGCTCTGGAAGGCTGCGCCGATCTGACGCGTCGAGTCTTTTTGATCTTGTTCGGTATCGAAGCGGAAAAAGGCGCCGGTTGCATCGTCAGCCTGTAGACGGGCGACGAGCGGAGCCAGTGCTTGCTTATCGGTGAGCGCGTCGACGCTGGCGAGGACGGGCAGTATGGGCTTCTCGCCGAGCTGATCGGCGAGATCGGAGTTCATGCAGGCAGCAAAAAAGGCGCCGTATTTCTGCTGGAGCGGTGTCTGCGGGTTGCTGGCAGCCCTGCTGAGGTCGAGATAGAGCAGGTAGCGGTCGCGCTCATTCAGTTCATTGAAACGGCCCCAACGAGCCTGATCCCCCGGAATAGGGTTGTTCTTGCGCCAATTGCCGCAGGCATAGGCGTAGAAGTCGACACAGGGGTCGACCGACTTGTCGATGGCGCTCACGTCGAAGCTGTGAAGTGTTCTCGGTTCGACGGGGACGGCTGCCTTGTTGGCAGGCGCAGATGTACTTTGAGCGAAGGCAAGACCGCTACAGAGAAGGAGCGTACTGGCGAAACGGAAGGTGTGCATGGATTCCTCTGAAAATATGGCCCGGGTCTTATTGGTGCGAATCAGTCTGGGCACAGGAGACATGCCCATGGAGAGAAAATATCACGATGCGCCCAGAGGGAGCACGTTTCGGGAGCAGAGCAACAGGGGAGGAAGAGAAGCTAGGGCCTAGAAGATCTTCAAGTGAATGGTAAGGTACTTTTTCGGGTCCTTGCGGATGGCGGTGACCAGATCACTGGCATTCGTGATCATTTGATCGGCGTGCTGGTAGAGCGACGGATTCTTTACCAGCTGGCCAACGGTGCCTTCACCTTTGTCGATATTGGTAAGAATCGAGTTGAGCCGGGTGACCGTGTCATTCAGCTTCTGTTGAAATTGCGGATCTTTGGCTAGCATGCCGAGGGTGCCCTTGCCGGCATTGACACCGGCGAGCAGCTGATTGAGGTGGTCCGTGGACTGGCGTAGCTCATTGTAGAGAGTTTCATCTTTGAGAAGCTTGCCCAGGGTGCCATGGCCCTGGTCGAGCTGGTTGGCGATGTTCTGCAGACGGCCGACACCATCATTGAGGCGATTGTAGAGGGTGTCGTCAGCGACCAGTTTACCGAGGGTGCCCTTACCTTTGCTGATCCCAACAACCAGGCCCTGAATCTCGTTTACCGCCGCCAGAGCCCTGTTGTACAGGGCGGGATCGTTGACGAGCTGGCCGATAGATCCCTTTCCGCTATTGAGCGAATCCACAAGATTGTCGACTTTGGCGAGGATCACGTTGAGCTGTTCGATAGTTCCCTGGCTTGATTTGATTACGTCGGTCAGGTTGGGCGTCTCGTTAGTCTTGAGCTCCCCGCCGTTCTGTATTGGACCACCGGTCGCGAACTTGCTGTCGATGTTGACGACCGTGTCGCCGAGGACACCGATAGTTTCGAGGCTGCTTTTCGAGTCGGTATGAAGGAAATGGCCGTATTGCTCCCCGACTTTCATCGTCACCTGGACGGGCGTGAGCCTGCGCTCAGGTACGATTCGAATGCTCTTGACGTTGCCGATGGAGACGCCCTGCAGGTTGACCGGCGCGCCGACCTTGAGGCCCGCGGAATTCTCAAAATAAGACACGACCGTTAGCTTCCCGGCCAAAAAACCGCCAGTGCTCCCGGACATGAGGAAGACGAGCGCGGCGAGCGCGGACAGAGCCACGATGACCAGCACGCCAACCTTCAGTTGAGACCACTTGACTTGCTGCTGGCTAGGCAAAGACTCCCTCGGGAAAAACGATCATGTCGAGCGAACAACCGCTCTGGCTGTGAGCATACCCAACCAGGGCTGCTCGCCCTAATGCGGTTAGCGGGCTCCGGGCATGAAACATCGCAACAACTTGCGGTTTGGATGCCCGGCCAGGTCAGTCTGTTGCAGAAAGAGGCTGGCTAGTCGCGGAGAAGAGGATTGTCGCGTTTTGGAACAGAGGGCTGGTTCTCAATAGGCTTAGTTCTCAAGATGAACTACGGCCATGGCGGTAGTGTTGCTGTGGGTTAACGACAGGGAGATGTGCCGGACTCCCAGTTTGGTGGCAATCTCGCCGGCGCGTCCCGAGAAGTACAGGTTAGGGCGCTGGCCGGGTTCGCGGCGGACTTCGAGCTCCTTCCAGCTGATGCCATACTGAATGCCGGTGCCGAGAGCTTTAGCTCCAGCCTCCTTGGCCGCGAAGCGCGCCGCGAAGCTTTCTGCGCTGTTCTTCTTGCGTTGGCAGTATTCGATTTCCTCAGCGGTAAAGATGCGGTTGGTGAATCGCGCGCCGTAACGGGCAATGGACTGAGCTATACGGTCGATTTCAACGATGTCAATGCCTGTTCCTACGAGCATGAAGGCAACTTAAATCATTTTTACGGAGAGTGTAAGCAAAGAGCATAGGTTCATCGCAGAACAGTTAACGAAATATCCGGCCGATCCGATCAAACAAGTGGGCGCGATGGTTACGAATCTGACGGCTCCGCCGGCTCCGATCGATGGATGCTGAGGCTGACGGCGTTGAGCCTCGACGAGCCGGAGCGGACTGTGCGCGTTTTGACCGGCGCCTGTTGGCCTGCGGCGGGTGGTGCTGAAGCGTACCCAGGAAGAGGGGATTGCCCCCTGGGCTTCGAGTTTGCCCGTGCAGCTTGCGTGGAAATTTTACGCGGTGTTGATGGGCTGCGGCCTGGGGTTGAGCCAGGACTCGCGGATGACCGAATTGTGCCACTGCACCAAAAATCTTATCGAGACCAAGGCGTTCGATATTGCGCGCGTGGACCTGGTGGTCTACAGCAAGCCCTCGAAGCAATCCCAGAACGAATCGCAGACAGCGCGGTTGGGCTGATCGCACCGGCCGAATTAATGGCCGATTCAACCCGCCTCAACCAGACCGTAGCGGCGCTGCCAGGCTTCGCGCAGGCGGGCCCAGACGCGTTTTTTTTCGTCCTCGCTGGCCTCGGCGTCGGCGTTTTCAACGAAACGGGAGGCTTCCTCTTTCGCCAGTTCCAGCATGGCCCGGTCGCGGACCAGATCGGCGACCCGGAAATCCGGCAGGCCAGCTTGGCGTGTGCCGAAAAATTCCCCGGGGCCGCGAAGTTGGAGGTCCAGCTCAGCGAGTTCAAAGCCGTCTTGGGTGCGCACCATGGCCGCAAGGCGCTCCTCGGCCTGGGGCGAGATTCTTCCGCCAGTCATGAGAATGCAGTAAGACTTCGCTGCCCCGCGCCCCACTCTTCCGCGAAGCTGATGAAGCTGGGCCAGACCAAAGCGCTCGGCGTGTTCGATGACCATGACGCTGGCGTTCGGAACGTCGACGCCCACCTCGATGACTGTGGTTGCGATGAGAACATCGATGTCGCCGCGTTGAAAACGGCGCATGATGATTTCCTTTTCGTCAGCATCGAGGCGGCCGTGCAGCAGGCCAAGTCGCAAGCCGCTCAAATGCGTCGTGCGCAGGTTCTCATACATCTCGGTCGCTGATTTCAGTGTGGGCTTCTCGAAGAGCGAAGAACTGTTTCTCTTCAGAGCTTTTTGGCTGACCGATTTCTTTGCAGGTCTCGCCTCTTCTTCGGCTTCGAGTGGAGCAAAGTCGAGCTCGGGCTGATCGTCCTTAGCTCCTTCGATAACGGGATAGACGACGTAAGCCTGATGGCTGCGCCTGACCTGCTCACGAACCAGATTCCACACGTCCTCCGCTCGCTCGTCGGAGACCTGTTTAGTGATAATCGGCGTTCGGCCAGGGGGCAACTCATCAAGCACGCTGAGATCGAGGTCCCCATAGAGTGACAACGCCAAGGTGCGCGGGATTGGAGTCGCCGTCATAACGAGGCTATCGGGCTCCGCCGCGTTTGGTTTTTTCATCAGTCGGAAGCGCTGCTCGACGCCAAAGCGATGCTGCTCGTCGACGACGACGAGGCCGAGGTTGGCGAAGGCGACTTTCTCTTCTTCTTTGATGCGGGCATGGCCACCGGCCTCGTCGTGGATGATGCGGCAGGCGATGAGGGCGTGGGTCCCGATGACAAGATCAGCCTCGCCGTGGAAGATGCGGCGGCGGGCGAGCTTCTTCTGTCCCTCGTCGAGCGAGCCGGTGAGAAGAACGATGCGGTAGCGGCGTGAAGATTTTTCAAGCAGATTGCGCGCGGCGAGGTAGTGCTGCGTGGCAAGAATTTCCGTCGGCGCCATGAGAGCCGCCTGATAGCCATTTTCGATAGCGACCAGCATGGCTTGCAGCGCGACAATGGTTTTGCCGGAGCCGACATCTCCCTGAAGCAAGCGGCGCATGGGGGAAGGCTGGCGCATGTCGGATACGATTTCGCCCAGCGTACGCTTTTGCGCAGTAGTTGGATGAAAGGGCAGAATCTGTCGAATGGCTTCGCGGACTCTTTCATTGGTCTCGAAGGCGAAGCCCGTGCGTTCCTTCATGCGGCGTCGCTTGAGTTCGAGTCCGCATTCCAGGTAGAAGAGTTCTTCAAAAATGAGGCGCTTGTGCGCAGGCGTGGCTGAGGCCTTGAGCTGCGACATGGGAGTGCCTGCGACAGGAAAGTGCACCGTCCGCAGAGATTCCTCGCGGCCTGGCATGTTGAGGCGCGCGAGCAGGGCAGCAGGCAGCGTTTCCGAGACATGCCCGCGAAGCTCCTCGATCAGGTTGTAGATGATGCGTCGAATCCATCGAGAGGCCAGGCGGCTGCCGCCGAGCGATTCGTAAACGGGAGTGATGCGTCCAACCTCAAGCAGACGGGTTTCGTCGTCGGCGTCTTCTGGCAGAACTTCGACCTGCGGCTGGATCATTTTGAAATTGCGCGTCGAACGCGAGGGCTCGACCTTGCCGTACAATGCGACCATCTGGCCGGGCCTAAATTTTCCCTCCAGATATGTGCCGTGGAACCACATGCACTTCAAGGTGGACAGGTTCTGTCCGACAGTCATTTCGAAGATAGGCATGCTCCGAGTGCGCAGCAGAGCGGTGCCCCGTACCTCGGCGATGACGCTGGCCATTTCGCCCGGAACGAGATCGGTCAACGCGCGGGGATGCAGGCGGTCTTCGTAACGAAAGGGCAAGTGATAGAGAAGGTCTTCGACGGTGGCGATGCGCTTTTCCGCAAGAGTATTAGCGATTTGCGGGCCAATGCCTTTGACGAATTGAACGGGGGTGTCTAGCTGAACCACACCTGCGATGCTAGCAGGTGCTGCGCGCGGCAATTCCGCTTCGCGTGGCCATCCATTCGCAAACGATCAAACGCAATGTGCGAAGACGCGAAGGCCTGGACGGCCAGTCCCCTGATAGACTTTGAGGGAATTTGGAGAAACGTTGAATGCCAACGGTTGTAAGTCTGGATCGAATTTCAAAAGCTTACGAACAGAAGATCGCGGTAAAGGATTTGAGCCTTCAGATCGATGAGGGCGTCATGTTTGGCCTGCTCGGCCCAAATGGGTCCGGGAAGACCTCGACAATCCGCATGATGATCGGGATCACCATGCCAGACTCCGGGGCGGTGAGCCTCTTTGGCAAACCGTTTACGCGCGAGAGCCTGAAGCGCGTGGGGTACCTGCCGGAAGAACGCGGTCTGTACAAGAAGATGAAGGTGATGGATCAGCTGGTGTTCATGGGCGAGCTGCGCGGGCTTGATCCGGCGGTAGCAGGGCGGCGGGCGCATGATTGGTGCGAACGGATGCAAATACTGGAGGCAATCGACAAGAAGACGGAAGAGCTTTCCAAGGGCATGCAGCAGAAGATTCAGTTCATTGCGACCCTGCTGCACGATCCTGAGCTGGTGATTATGGATGAGCCGTTCTCCGGGCTCGATCCGGTGAATGCCACCCTGCTGCAGGACACATTGATTGAGCTAAAGAAGGGCGGCAAGGCGATTCTGTTTTCGACCCACCGCATGGATCAGGTGGAGAAGCTGTGCGATGCGATTTGCCTGATCGACCGTGGGCATCCGGTGCTCCAGGGCGGCATCCGCGAGGTGAAGTCCCGGTATGAGCGCAATCAGCTGTTGATGAACTTTGAGGGCGATAGTTCATTTCTGCAGAATCCGGCGATTGCTAGCTACAAGAACTATGCGGGACAGGCCGAGATCCAGCTCAAGCCCGGCGCGAATGCGCAGGATTTGTTGCGCGAGGCGATACCGAAGGCATCGATCACGAAATTTGAACTTGTAGAGCCGTCCCTGGAAGAGATCTTTATCCGGACGGTGGGAGAAAAAGTCGATGCGTGATATCTGGCTGATTGCGAAGCGCGAGTATCTGGAACAAATTCGCGGCAAGGCCTTCAAAGTAACAACAATCCTCATTCCTGTTATTTTCATCGCCATCTTTGGCGTGATCGCGTTGGCGGGGAAAAACTCCGGTGTGGGCAAGCACATTGTTGTCGCAACCGCGGATCCCTCGCTGGCGGCGCGGGTTCGCGATCAGCTGATAGCGGACACGGACGCGAAGATGACCGTGGACGTAGTGGCTCCTGCTACGGACGCGAACCGAATGGAGTTGTTGACCAAGGTAGACCAGAAACAGATCGACGGCTTTCTTTGGCTGGAAGCTCCGGCTGATGGTCAGGTGAAAGCTACCTTTGCGTCGCGCTCATCGGGAGACTTCGCGACTGAAGGGAGAGTGACGAGTGCAGTAAATCACGCGCTAGTAGAACAGAGGCTGGCGGCGCGCGGAATTCCGTCGGCCGAAGTCGAGTCACTGACGGAACGCCTGGAAATCGACACAGTACAAGTCAAGAATGGCAAAGAGACGGCCAGCAATGCGATGAACACTTTCTGGGCCGCGTATGTAATGGCGTTTCTGCTGTCGTTCACCGTAGTGATGTATGGCATGAACGTGGGACGGTCGGTGATTCAGGAGAAGACCTCGCGCATTTTTGAAGTAATGCTGTCGGTGGTACGACCCGAGGACATGCTGGCCGGCAAACTGATCGGAATTGGCGCCGTAGGCCTGACACAGCTCGCGATCTGGGGCGGTGCCGGGGCCCTGTTCGCGGGCTCGGCGATGGCTTCAAGAATTATGGCGGGCGGTATAAGGTTCGAAGTTTCCGCCGCTCAGATGGTGCTGTTCTGTTTGTACTTCGTGCTGGGATATGCGCTCTACAGCACGCTTTTTGCCGGTCTGGCATCAACCTGCGATACGGAGCAGGAGCTGCAACAGTATGCGCCGCTGGCCGCTGTGCCGATTTGGCTGAGTTTTGGGATGATCACGTTTATTGTGAGCAATCCGAACTCCGTATGGTCGGTGGCAATCTCGATGTTTCCGCCGTGCGCGCCGATCACTATGTTTCTACGCATGGCCTCACAATTTCCACCCACCTGGCAAATCGCCCTGTCGTTAGGTTTGATGGCGCTCTCGGTCTACATCGTACTGTGGCTGTCGTCGCGGATTTATCGCGTGGGCATTCTCATGTACGGCAAGCGCGCGACACTGCCGGAGATGTTACGCTGGCTGCGGTATAGCTAAAGACGTGAATGAGAACGCGCGATTTTCCTTTGGCCAGCGCGTGGCTCTGTGGATTGTTCCTCGGCTGACGGCACTGCTGCTGGCCGCGATTGGCGCCACGCTGAGCTTCGAGGTCATCGCCGAAGAAGGTGCGGTTCCGGAGACTCCGCCAACCGCAGGCATTTTCTGCTTCTGGCATCGATGCACGCTGCCCTGCGGCTGGTATTTCCGTAAATTTCGCTGTTCGATTCTGATCAGCCGAAGCTTCGACGGCGAGTTGATCGCCCGAACGTTGGGATTGCTGGGATATAACAGCGTGCGAGGTTCAAGCTCACGCGGCGGCGCTGCCGGGCTGCTTGCCCTCAAAGGCGTTATCGAAAGTGGACCTCCCGTCGTCTTCACTGCGGA
This sequence comes from Silvibacterium sp., assembly GCA_049588475.1. Classification (GTDB taxonomy): domain Bacteria; phylum Acidobacteriota; class Terriglobia; order Terriglobales; family Acidobacteriaceae; genus Silvibacterium. The sequence continues at coordinate 14,971 of JBAVYX010000104.1, forward strand.
TGGCCCGCGCGGTCCGATTTACGAAACAAAAATCGGGCCGGTAAAGTTGGCACAGATGACGGGCCACGCGATAGGCAGCTTCTACCTGCTTCCGGAGCGCGCGTGGGTGTTGCGCTCGTGGGACCGATTCCTAATCCCGAAGCCGTTTTCCCGCGTGGCGGTGAGCTGGTCTCGAAAAGTCTCCGCTCCGGCGGCAGATGCCGATGCGCAGACACTGGAGGCGAAACGGCAGGAGCTAAATAATGCCCTTGAACGTGCCCGGCTTAGGGCGGAAGCACATTTCGCGAGGGGGTAACGAGATGGGTTCGGAAACCGCACGGAGAAGCCACTGGAGTCGCCTCGGCATCTGGCTTGACATTATCTACATCGCCATCGTTGCGGGCGCATATGCCTTTGCTTCGACCGGCAAGCCGGACGAGTTTGGCCATAGGTGGCTTCCGTACTTCATGCTTGCCATGTCCTGGTACATCTTCACCGAACCACTCTTTTTACCAAATTCGATCCTGGGGTGCCATACCTGGTTTCATCCTGAAAGCAGGACTTCTGTACCTGCTAGGTAAGTTAATCGTCTACGGTTGGCGCCCACTTACATAAAGATAGGAAGACTTGACTGGTCGGTAAGATGATTCGAATGCTGGTTTCCGATTTCGACTACGAACTACTCGAAGAACTGATTGCGCAGGAACCTCCCGCGGAGCGGGCGGGTGCTCGTATGCTCACGCTCGATCGCAAAACGGGCGCATGGAGAGACAGTATGTTTCGGGATTTCCCCAAGCTGCTGCGCGAGGGAGATCTACTTGTGCTGAATGACAGTCGCGTGATTCCCGCAAGGTTGTTCGCGCATCGCGTCGGGCTTCACACACAGGCAGGACACCGCACAAGCGGCCGCATTCAAATACTCCTTACAGAACAGATGTCCGATTGGGAATGGAAGGTTCTTGCGCGGCCAGGCCGGAAGGCCCTTGTCGGCGAAGTGCTGACCTTCGGAGAGGGCGAGTTGCGGGCAGAGATCGTTGCGCACGGTGAGTTTGGCGAACGCACGGTGCGGTTTGAACCGGTCACAGATTTTTTCGGCGAGCTTGAGAAGCTGGGCCATATACCGCTGCCACCGTATATTCATCGCGCTGACATGGTCACTGACCGTGAGCGCTATCAGACGGTCTACGCACAGCAGCGGGGGTCGGTGGCCGCTCCCACAGCGGGCTTGCATTTCACTCCAGAAATACTGGAACAGATTCGCGCGCGCGGCGTGGGCATTGTTTACGTGACGCTGCATGTAGGACTGGGCACGTTCCAGCCGGTGCGCGTGGAGCATGTGGAGGAGATTCATCTGCACGCGGAGCGGTACACGCTGCCGCAGGCGACCGCTGACGAGTTGAATGCGGCGCTGCACGCTGGCCGGAGGGTGGTCGCGGCTGGCACTACGACAGTAAGGACGCTGGAGCATTGCGCGCGGCAGGGTCCTGAGTTTCGACCGCACTCGGGGGACACGAATATTTTCATCTCGCCAGGATTTGAATTTCGCGTGGTGCAAGCCTTGCTGACGAATTTCCACTTGCCGCAATCAACGCTGCTAATGCTGGTTAGCGCATTTGGCGGGCGCGAGCACGTGTTAAACGCGTATCGGCATGCGGTTGCGGAGCAATATCGATTTTTCTCCTACGGCGATTGCATGTTTCTGTCTTAGACTGCCGTGTTTCGGGCCGGCATGACGAAGCGGTAGACTCAGACTCGATGCCCTCTGCCACAACCAAACCGCCTGTCTTCCTTCTCGATTCGATGTCGTTCATCTTTCGCGCCTATCACGCGATGCAGCGGCAGAGGCCCATGTCGACGCGCACTGGCATTCCGACTGCAGCGACGTACGTTTTCGTGAACATGATCAACAAGCTGCGCAAGGACTTCGCCCCCGAATACTTTGCCGCTGTCTTTGATATCAGCGGACCGGTATTTCGCGACGAGCGTGCGCGGGAGATAAAGTTACGTAAGTACAACGTGAAGACGCAAACCTTCGACGAGGTCGACTACGCGGGATACAAAGCGACTCGCACGGAGACGCCCGCAGATCTGGCACAACAATTGCCATACATCCGGCGGGCGCTGGAGGCCTTTCGCATTCCGATCCTGCAGGCGGAAGGGTTTGAGGCTGATGATGTGATTGGCACGTTAGCGGCGCAGGCCGCCAAAGTCGGGCATCCAGTATTAGTCGTCTCGAATGACAAGGACATGCTGCAACTTGTCACTGATCAGGTAAAGGTGCTGAATCCGGTGAAGGACAATCTGGTTCTCGATCGCGAGAGGGTCACAGAGACGCTGGGCGTCCCTCCCGAGAAAGTGATCGATGTAATGGCGCTGCGGGGCGACTCGATCGACAATATCCCTGGCGCGCCGGGCATTGGCGACAAAGGATCTGTTGAGCTGATCCAGCAATTCGGCAGCCTGGAGGCGCTGCTGGAGCGTGCCAGCGAGGTGAAAGGGAAGAGGTATCGCGAATCGCTCGAAAATAATCGCGACACGATTTTGCTGAGTAAAGAGTTGGTGACGATTCACTGCGAGGTTCCACTGTCGCTCAACCTGGAGGAGATGCGGACGCAACCCCCGGATGTGAACGCATGCCGCACACTATTCACCGAGCTTGAGTTTACGACGCTGCTGAAGGATCTGGCTCCGTCGGGGGTGAAGCAGTCAGTGGAGTATCTAACTGAGCCTGCTCCAGACGACATTGCGGAGTTTGTACGCGACGCACGCACAAATGGATTCGCACTGGCCGTCGCATCGTCGAAACTCGAAGAAGTGACGGAGCAGGTAAGCGAGCAGGAGTCGGAGGCAATTGAGGAGAGTGAGCCGGAGCTGAAGACGATGTCGATGTTGGACATGTTTGCAGCTGCGGAAGAGCAAGTTGCTGAAGCTCCGGTTGCGAGTTTCACGCTGGCAGTGGCGAGTCGTCCGGAGACCTCTTTGCTGGTTGGCATCGAGGATGTGCGCGCTCTGCTCGAAGACGACAAGGTGCCGAAGCGCGTCCATGATCTGAAGGGAACGATGCGTGTTTTGGAGCAGCGCGACGTAACGCTGCGTGGAGCCGGAGATGATCTGATGCTCTATTCATATCTCATCAATCCCACGCATGCCTCGCACCGGTTGAGCGACGTGGCTGCGCGGTTCAGTGACTATCCCTTGAAGGAGACGGGCGAACGGGAGTTGACCGAAGCGGCGCACGCGGTTGAAATGCTCGCTCCTGTTCTGCGCGAGGATGTAAAGACCTTGGGTGCGGAGAGCGTGTACCAGACAATCGATCTGCCCCTGGTTCCCGTGCTGCTCCGTATGGAAAAAGTCGGCGTGCGCATAGATTCCGCCGTGCTGAACAGAATGTCTGCCACGCTGGGCGCGGAAATCGATCGCTTAGGCGAGGAGATTTACGCGCGCTCCGGCCACCGCTTCAACATCCAATCCCCAAAGCAGTTGGGTGATGTGCTCTTCAACAAGATGGGCTTGCCGAAGCCGATGAAGTACGGCAAGGGCAAGGTGGTTTCAACGGCCCAGGATGTGCTGGAAGAGTTGGCGGAGCATAACGAAGTACCGCGAATGGTGCTGGAGTATCGCCAGCTGGCCAAACTGAAGTCGAACTATGTGGATTCGCTACCACTGCTGGCGGATGCCGATGGCCGCGTGCACACCACGTTCAATCAGGTGGGAACTGCCACAGGGCGGCTGTCGTCGACGTATCCGAATTTGCAGAATATTCCCATACGCACCGAGCTAGGGCGGGAGATTCGTGCCGCGTTCATTTCCGCTCCGGGGTGCAGATTGCTTTCGGCGGACTATTCGCAAATCGAGCTTCGGTTGATGGCGCATTTTTCCGACGATCCGCTACTCATCCACGCATATCGAACGGGCCAGGACATCCACACGCTGACGGCATCCGAAGTCTTCGGAGTTCCGGCGGACAAAATGAGCAAAGAGACCCGCAATCGTGCGAAGGCGGTAAATTTCGGCATTGTCTACGGGATTTCGCCGTTTGGTCTGGCGGCGCAACTTGGAATCGACCAGCACGAGGCGCGGTTGTATATCGAGACCTACTTCGAGCGCTACAAAGGCGTGCGCGCGTTCATTGATCGGCTGCTAGATGACACACGGCGCGACCAAAAAGTGCGCACGATGTTCGGGCGCGTTCGGCCCATTCCCGATATTCAAAGCCGCAATGCAAATCTGCGCGGATTTGCTGAGCGCACAGCCGTGAATACCCCGCTCCAAGGGACAGCAGCGGATTTGATTAAGCTGGCGATGATCCGCATTGAACAGAAACTTGAGGATCGGAAGCTCAAGACGCGAATGACATTGCAGGTCCACGACGAGTTACTCTTCGATGTGCCAGAGGCCGAAGTCGACGAGGTTCAGGTGCTTGTCCAGACGGAGATGGAGCATGTGATTGACCTGAAGGTCCCGCTGGTCACAGATGTGGGTGTGGGCGCGAATTGGCGGGATTTGAAGTAAGATCGCCGCGCCAGTTCTCAGGCTCCCAATGCATCACGAATAGCTTCGGAGATCGCTTCGGCATGGTGACGCATAGTCTTTTCCGATTCGGCTTCGATCATGACACGTGCCAGCGGCTCGGTGCCGGAATAGCGGACCACGACACGGCCGTTGCCGTTGAGTTCACTTTCTGCTGCGCGGATGCTGGCTGCGATGGTGTCGATCTGGTCCAGCGGTGTCTTCTCTTTTACGCGGACGTTGACGATGACCTGCGGGAAGACTTTGAGGTCGGCGATGAGTCCGGCGAGTGACTTTCCCGAGCGACGCACGATATCAAGAACGACGAGGGCAGTGAGCAATCCGTCGCCAGTCGTGGCGAGATGGGGAAAGAGGATGTGCCCAGACTGCTCGCCGCCCAGTGAGGCGGAATTTGCCTGCATCATTTCAAGGACATATTTGTCGCCTACCGGTGCGCGCAGCATTTTGATCTTGTCGCGTCGCAGCGCGGCTTCGAGACCCATGTTGGACATCGTAGTAGCGACGATGGTGTTGCCCTTCAGCAGATTTCTGGCTTTGAGATCACGAGCTGCGAGCAGCAGGATGGCATCACCATTGACAACGTTGCCGTTAGCGTCGGCGAACAGTGCACGGTCGGCATCGCCGTCGAAGGTCACTCCGATATCGGCGTTGTTGGCTTTAGTTTCGGCGGCAACGACAGCCGGATGCAGGGCGCCGCAGTCGGCGTTGATGTTGCAGCCGTCTGGAGTTGCATGGGTGAGTTGAACGCAGCCGCCGAGATGGGCAAAGAGCTCCGGCGCGATAGAGGAAGCGGCTCCATTCGCGCAGTCGAGGACAAGCTTGAGGCCGTTTAGCTTGAGGCCCGGAACGGCGGAGAGCAAAAAAGCTTCATAATCCGCGCGGAATTCTGGATTCACCGGAGGAGCGGAGAGGTTTTGTGGTTCCGGCGCCGCGACCGATTCGAGTTGGCGAAAGATTTCGTCCTCGATACGGAGTTCCGTTTCGTCGGGCAATTTGTAGCCGTCGCCGCCAAAAATCTTGATGCCATTGTCATACCAGGGATTGTGTGATGCGGAGATGACGACTCCGGCAGAAAATTTGTGTTTGCGCGCCAGGTAGGCGATGGCTGGAGTAGTGACGACGCCTGCACTTTTTGCGGTTGCGCCACCGCGGACTAAACCGGCGGTAAGGGCAGCGGCGATCCAGCCGCTCGATTCGCGGGTGTCCATTCCGAGAACCACCGTGGGTTCGTGGGCGTTGGCCTTGAGCTGGTGGGCGAGAGCAATGCCTACCGCATAGATTGTTTTGGGGTCGAGCGGGGCTTCACCCGCAACGGCGCGGATTCCATCAGTTCCGAAGAGTTTTCTCATTCTGTTCGTGTTCTCATCCCGAGGAGGTTTTGATGATCCGGCTCTGAATGCTTCCATGTGCGAGCCGTGTTGAAAGTAGTTGCCTGGGCTTGGCGTCCGTAGCATTTCTGAGCAGGGCTCCGGATTCGTCGTAGACCAGGGCATAGCCACGATTGAGCACACCAAGGGGGGAAAGAGAAAGAAGCTGTTTTTCCAGGGATTCAAGGCGCGAACGGCCAGCGCTCGCTGAAGTTATTTGTGCACGCTGCAGTCGAGTCGTGAAGGTGTCCAGACGTTCGCGGGCGAGAAGCAGGCGTTGGCTCACATCGTAGCGCAGAACGCTGGATGCCAGATGTTGCAGACGTTGCGCCGCACCCTGCCATTGTGCATGCCAGGCGGATCCCATGCGGAAGCCAAGCTCGTCGATGCGTTGTTGACGCAGGCTAAGGTTGTCGCGCATGCGTGCGAAGGCGGCAGGAGCAGAGATGCCTGCGAAGCGTTCACGTGCCTGCATGAGGGCGTAGCGAGTCGCGCGGTAGAGCCGTTGACTGAGATGTTCGAGTCGTTCTTCAACCTGGTGCTGGGCGGCGGTGATGAGTTCGGCCGCCGCGGACGGTGTGGGAGCGCGTAGATCGGCGACAAAGTCAGCGATGGTGAAGTCGGTTTCATGTCCGATGGCCGAGACGACCGGCAGATGTGAGGCGGCGATGGCTCGGGCCAGCGATTCGCTGTTGAAGGGCGCCAGGTCTTCGAGCGATCCGCCCCCTCGGGCGAGGACAATGACATCAACTTCGCGCGCTTGATTGAACCAGGCGATGCCCGCAGCTAGTTCGCCGGCTGCGTATTCGCCCTGCACCAGTGCGGGATATACCAGTAACTGGAGTGCGCCGTGGCGGCGGCTGACGATGTTGACGAAATCGCGGATAACAGCGCCTGATGGCGAGGTAACGATGCCAACGCAGCGCGGGAAGGAGGGCAGCGGCCGCTTGCGTTCGTGATCAAAAAGTCCTTCGCGCTGCAGCTGGCGTTTCACCTGCTCGAAGGCCAGCTGTAGCGACCCAGTGCCCATGGGCTCGAGGTGCTCGGCGACAATTTGCATCTGGCCGCGCTGCTCGTAAACCGACAACTTGCCGCGTAGCAGGACGTGCATTCCATCCTCGGGGCGAAAGCGGAGCAGCGTAGCCTGCCGGCGGAAGAGCACGACAGAGAGCTGTGCGGTCTCATCCTTAAGGGTGAAGTAGATATGCCCGGATGCCGCTGGGCGCAAGTCGGAAATTTCGCCCTCAATCCACAGATCGGAAAACACGCGCTCGACTTCGGACCGGAGCTCACTGGCTAGTTCGCTTACTCTCCAGATGCGGCGGTGGGTTGTCTTCGGTTCCTCGAAGGTGAAGCCGAGCTGGCCGGCAGGCCCGGATGGTTTGAAGGGGGCATCCACAATTCTTCAGTTTACATGCCGGCTATCGAAATTCAGCTATCTGCGGAACCGGGAAAACAGCCAGACGAGGAGCGTGAGCAGAACGCTGAGCAGAATCGAGGTTCCGAGCGGAAAGAAAACAGTGAAGTTCTTGCGGCGCCAGGTCAAGTCGCCAGGCATACCGCCCAAAGAAATGCCCAGTCTGCCAAGAAGATAGACGAGACCTCCCGCCAGAATGAGGAGCAGGCCAAGTTTGACGAGCAGGCGCGCGATAGAGGTCATCGAAGATAGATTAAGCGAGGATGGTGTTGACGAGCAGGGGTCTCTGCTGCTTTGCTGCGAAGAGTGGGGGAAATGGCCTTGCAGATTTTCTGGTTTTGCGCGGGTATTGCGTGTATCTTCTTCGCTCTGCTGGATGCCTTCCAGACGGTGATTTCGCCGCGTCGCGCCACGGGCCGGTTCCGCATCACTCGCGTTTTCTACATCGTGACGTGGTGGCCGTGGTCGCAGATAGCGGAAAGAATTTCCAACCCGCGAAAGCGCGAGACGGCGCTGAGCTTCTACGGTCCATTGTCGTTGTTGCTGCTGATTGTCGTCTGGGCGACTGCCATACTCATCGGTTTTTCATTGCTGTTTTTTGCCTTACACGCGCCGCTGCGCGATCCCGTGTTCACAAGCGACAATTTCCGTTCCGATCTGTATCTGAGCGGGACGACGCTATTCACGCTTGGAATCGGTGATTTAGTCCCTCACACGTCCGGGGCGAGGCTGCTGGTGGTCCTGGAGTCGGGGATGGGGCTGGGATTTTTGGCCATGGTGATCAGTTATTTCCCGGTGCTTTATGGGGCATTCTCGCGGCGAGAGGTAAGCATCTCGCTGCTCGACGCGCGTGCGGGCTCGCCACCCACAGCAGCGGAGTTGATGCGGCGTCACTCATTCAAGGGCGGCGGCGAAGCGCTCAACACGCTTCTGGTGGAATGGGAGCGATGGTCGGCGGAATTGCTCGAGAGCCATATCTCGTATCCGCTGCTCTGCTACTTTCGGTCGCAGCATACGAATCAGAGCTGGCTGTCGGCGTTGACGGCAGTGCTCGACGTTTGCGCGCTGATGATTGCCGGAGTGCAGGATCACGCTGCGCGACAGGCGCAGCTGACCTTTGCCATTGCGCGCCACGCGCTGGTGGACATCGCGCAGATATTCTCACAGCCGCCCGCGCTGGACGCCGAGGATCGTCTTCCGCCAGAGCGCTTTGACCTGCTCTACCAACAACTATGCCAGGCGGGTATCCGTGTCTGCCGCGATGGCGATTCGATGGAGCGGCTGAGGAAGATGCGTTTGCTCTATGAGGGCTATGCTGTCGCGTTGAGCCGCTATCTCTACATGCCGTTGCCGCCTTGGGTTGCGAACAAGCCGCACAAAGACGACTGGCTCTCTGTGGCCAAGGTGAGGGAGCAGACCGAGTCGGTGGGAGCGGAGAATGTCAATCTGGAAACGGCGCTGCCGTTAGCACTGCAGGACGACGAACATCACATCTTCTAGGAACTTGTTGAAATAGGTACCTTCAGCGGCGGAGGTCTGCGGTAAATCGTCTAACGGTTATGCGTGGAGACGAGCGGGATCAGGACGGGATGTTCAGCTATATATCGTTGGAGCAGCGTGTG
>JBAVYX010000105.1:0-3748 GCA_049588475.1 Silvibacterium sp.
GCGATCCGCCGGGCGCGGGCAGCAGAGAGAACATCTTCTGATGGAAGGGAATCTCGGCGGGCTGTGCCGGGAGAGCAGTCCCGGTAACGGGATCGGTTCCGCCAACGGCCAGCTGTCCAAGGACATACTGCTGGTAGGCGGGAGTTGGTAGGGTGATCTGGGAGACGATCGGCAACGCTATGCGGATGCCTTCATAATGCCCGAAGAAGAAGAGCTTATTTCGGCGTATTGGTCCGCTAATACTGACGCCGAACTCATTTACAGTTGACCGGGGCTTGCTGGCGATGTTGTCCGGCGTGTCGTTGGCACGCAGGAAATAGTTTTCCGCATTGAAGAGTGATCCGTTCCATGTCTCGTACAGATCCCCATGGAATGCGTTCGTGCCGGATTTGGTGAAGTAGTTCACCTGGGCCACGGCGTAGCGCCCCTGGTCGACGGAGAAGGAGTTTGTATTCACAGTCGCTTCCTGCACCGCATCGAGGCCGATGACGAGATTGGTCGAAAGCCCGATGTTCAGTCCAAGCCAGGGATCGTTCGTATCGTAGCCGTCGAGGATGTAGCCATTGGATGTGGCGGGCAATCCGTTGAACTCGACATTGCCATAGCCACCAGCCGCCTTGGCATCGTTCGATGAACCTGCTGTATTCATCAGCGCACCCTGTGCAAACTGGGCAAGGTAGGTCAGATCCTGTCCGGGGTTGGGCAGGTTCTTGATTGCTTTCGCGTCGATAGTCGTCGTGGTATTTGGATTGTCGAGGCTGAGTAGGCCCTGCTGAGCCGTCACTTCGACGGTCTGACTATTTGATTGAACCCGAAGCGAGAAGTTCAGCGTGACCGTTCGGCCAACACCGACAGCGGTAGGTTCCGATTTCGATGAAGCAAAGCTCCTGGCCTCTACGGTGACCTGATAGGTGCTTGGATTGACCTGGGAAAAGAGAAAATGGCCACCGGCGTCCGTTTCGCCAGTGCGGGTCGCTTTGGTGTTCACGTCCGTCACGGTTACCATTGCGTTGGGCACAGCAGCTCCGCTCGCGTCCGTCACTTCGCCGGAGAGGGCGCTACTGGTCCCGCTCTGAGCTAGCAGCAAGCCTGAGTTAACTATGGCTAATGCCGACAGGAGGATGAAGTTGTATTTCCATGCTCGCAGTGCGCGCAAATCGCTCTCCGGTTGTCCTTTGGGGGGGATGCCTTGGAAGCTAATCCTCTTAAAGGCAATTTAGGCTGACCTAAATATATTAGGTACGCCTAAAATAAAATAATGTCAAACCAAAATCGGGAAACTGAGGCATGACAACTCGCCGCGTCAACTTGAACACGGAGTCCGTGGACAACTATCTGAAGGCGATCTTTGCGTTAGGCGGGCAAGAAGAGGAGCGCGTGACGAGCAACGCACTGGCGGAGCGGCTTGGGGTGGCCCCAGCGTCGATTACCAATATGCTGCAAAAGCTGGCGGCCTCTTCTCCTCCCCTCGTGGAATACGAACGGCATAGAGGTGTTCGCGTATCGGCTGCGGGTAGACGGCGAGCGCTTGAGGTGCTGCGCCATCATCGCTTGCTCGAAACATTCCTCTACGAAATCCTGGAGTACCCTCTCGAGGAGGTCCACGACGAAGCTGAGCGCCTGGAACATTTCATCTCAGAGCGGTTCGAAGAACGCATTGCCGCAAAGCTCGGTCACCCAAAGTTTGATCCCCACGGCCATTGCATCCCTGAGATGGACGGGAAAATGCCAAAGCAGGTCTCTAGGCCGTTGACTGACATTGAAGAAGCTGGGAAGTTTCTCGTAGACAGTGTTTCGGATCAGGATTCAGTTTTGTTGAAGCAGCTCAAGGCTCACGGCATCAGTCCGGGGGCGCGTCTACAAGTCACTAACCCCTCCCAGGAAGAATTTGTTCTACGCGCAGGCAGCAATTCGAAGGCCTTACGCCTCTCTCGTACTCTCGCGGGTGCAGTCCGAATCCGTTCCGCAGATTGAAGAAGACAAAGCGGAATTGGTGCGTTTCTATTGAGGCGTGATCCACGATGGAATATGAACTCTTGTAAACAGGACAATGCGTCCTTGTCGCCGAAGAGCTGCGAGAAGCGAACCGCGCCATTATGACCTCCGATCGTATAGCCTTCGGGAATTCCTCCGCCAGAGGGAAGGGTGCGGCGGAGTGCGGCAACGCGCTCGATGTGGCGTCGGAGCTCGATCTCTTCTGCGAGGAGCGGGCTGCGGGCGTTGCGGTATTCGGTGCTCTCATCAGTGAAGTGCGCTTTATTCTTAGCGGCAAGTTCTGCTGCCAGGATGAGGGCGATGTTGTCGGCTATTTGTTTCTCCTTGATGAGACGGTGCCGGCGTCCATTTTAATAACACAGATGCCCGGCGGTCACGGATCTCCGGGAAAGGAGGTGAGTCAAAAGTTCGAACTAAAATAGCGCTTCGCTGCTTAGATCAATGGAAGCCGGTCGGGTCGAGGACTGGCGCGGTATCCCGAAGTGCTAATCCTTGTCTACATCAACCGACAGGGTGTCAGGATGCTGATGGAAAATGAACCACATCATTTGACGAATGCGTAATCTTCCTCAATGGCACGGTCAAAACGGGGCAGGGCGCCTGAGCGATGACGTCGTATGTCATCAAACCGGGGATGTGCGTGGCGATGCGGGCCTTGATTCTCTTTCCGGCATGGAGTCCCATGACAATGAGATCGGCTTCGTCATCGGTGGCGGCTTCCAGGATGAGATCGGTGCGGGGGCCGAAGTCGACCTTTACCTGCGATCGCGCTTCCATCGCTGCGCCCTGGCTAGATCTGCGTAGTTGTTCGTGAACGAATTTGAATGTGCGAGGTTGCGCGTCGATGGGCTTCTCGTTGTTGCTCCAGTCGTTCACGTGCAGAAACAGCAGAGATGCGTGATAGGCCTCCGCCAGCGACAGGGCATAGGGGATGGCATTTTCCGCGGCAGGTGAAAAGTCAGTGGCACAGAGAATGCGCCTAAAGTCCGCCTGCCGATCAACCCTGGGTCCCACTGTCAGAACGGGACATGTGGCGAGGAAAATAATCTCTTCGGCGGTAGAACCTTTCAGGACCTTCTTCATGCCACGCAGTCCGTGGGTACCCACCACAATGAGGTCCATCCCACGCTCTCTCGCGGTGGCCAGCAGTCTTGAACAGATATTGCCGCGACCAAAAAGCATCTCATGAGGTATATCGTCGAGTTTCTCACTGGTCAAGGCTGCTTCCATCTCGGATTGCATGTGCTCGAATGGCTGCGGCCTGCCGGGAGACCTTCCCGGTTCATCAGTGGGAGTGACATGTTCAAGCAAAAGCCTTCCGTCATAGTGCCTTGCAATGCTTGCGGCAAACGGAAATGCATGCAGAGAACCCCGTGAGAAGTCCGCAGCGAAGAGGATGTTCTTCAACTGGACAGAGGCCGTTCGGAGCTGGTCGGATGCATTCATTACGGGCCTTAATAGGCGCGATCGAGTAGCAACACTCTGACTACATGTAGATGAGGATTACCTTACTCTCCGCCGCTCCTGCGACGATTGCCCCGTTGTAAGGAGGCAGGTATCCGCATGCAACGCGGTGGTCATCTATCATGACGGATGAGCGCGATTTCAGGCTGCAGGCCTTCCGTAAAATCAGATTTCGGCGATTAAAGACGCCAACCGGCCCAAAGACCGGCAATATTCCGGACGCGTAGGTGAGTGAAGAAGAGACAGTTCGACAAACCCGATGCGATGCGCGCTGAAATCGATTTCAGCG
>JBAVYX010000106.1:0-3945 GCA_049588475.1 Silvibacterium sp.
GGCCCACCCTTGAATGCCCTGAATCCGGTCGGATGAGCTCAGCACATCCTCGATGACGTTCTTCTGGGCCCTGTTCAGATGTGGATGCTGCTCGGCAATCTGGATAGCCTCCGCACGTGTTGTCAACGGCTGGACTTGATTTCGTCCTTCGCGCACCCGACGAAGAATTTCTTGTTCTGCTTCGATGGTCCGAGCCGTGGTGAACTGGCGTGCGGGCGCGTGTGAACGCTCGACCGCTTGGAATTCCCCGGAAGCCAAGCGTGCCGTCAGATTGCCGCGCACCTGTGCATAAGTTATGCCTCCCATCCCACGGCGAAGGGCGTCGCGAACAATGGCCCGTTCGTCCACTACGGCTTCACGTTCGAAGTTCTTGTCGCGGGAGAAAGTGAGCGCCTCCCGAACACCCTGTAAGGATTTAGCTCCCTGGGTTTGGTGCTGGGCGCGGTCCCGTGCCGCACGGACCACGACATCTGCCTGATTGCCGTACTCCGCGGCTATCTTTCGATGCGCCACCATCACTTCACCGAGCGAGTGAATCTCTTTCTTGTCGCGGGTCGAGTGCGCAGCAATCTCGGCAGCTTCCTTGCCGTTGCGGCCAGTCCGTTCCAGATACTCACGAATCTGCTGGCTGCGCGGACTCGACGCGTCGAGGTACTCCTGTGTGTAGCCTTTGATCTCCGGGGCGCCGCTTCTGCCGGCCGAGATCTCATAGCCCAACTGCCGCAGCCGGTAGGTCAATTCCGACTGATAGATCGCGGTGGCAAATTGCTGTGAGGCAAAGAGGCTCTGGGGCTGCAAAGCGCGATATTGGCCGTTCTCGCGCTCGGTCATGTTGAAGACTACGGCATGCGTATGGAGCTGCGGCGCAGCATAACCGTCGACAGGTCGAGCTGTATCGTGCTCGAATTTGGCGGCAATGAATTTGGCAGTAGCCTCCGGCGGGTGATTCCCGCCGATGCGGGCCATGGTGTAATACTCGAGCTGCTCAAGCGTGACGCGAACGCTTTCGCGGTGCGCTTCCCGGACCCGGTCGTCACCTCCGACCAGTGCTGTCAGAGATACCGATTTCGGCGCCGAGAAAGTCGCATCCCAGCCGGCGCGGTGTTCCATCGTCTTAATGGATTTGCCGGCTGCATCGGCGTATTCATAAGAGGCGCGCTGTTTCACAATCTGCTCCGCAGTTTGCGGGTGCTTGCCCTGGCTCAGCCGAGAGAAATCATCCGCCGAAACTGCCCCGGCCAATCCGAACTTCTGCGCAAGATATCCCTGCCACTCGCCAACGGCAGCACCCTGCTGGCTCCAGTAGCTTTGCTCTTTGGCGGTGAACTCTTTGGCGTGGTAGGTCTGGGCCTGCGTTGCACTCAACGGTTTCGAGATCGTCAACATGGTCGCATCTCAAATCCGCGGCCCTTGCCACAGTTCATCTTGACGAGCTGCTATCAGTTCTTTGTGAGACTTTTCCTTGACGAGAGACAAGTCCGGTTTGGTCGCCGATACCATCGTACTCGTCTGTGTTTCCGTCTTAGTTACCGGCGATTTAAGAGAACGATCAATGTAGTCATTTACTAGCCGCTCCAGGAATTTCGGTTGCTCAGCTGGCAGATTCATGTAGGAGAAGGAGAAACGCGTTACATGATTTCCGTACTTGAGGAAGGCTCGGAGATTCTCTAGACCGCTGATCTCAGAATCAAGCACAAGCGCCTCGACTTGGCGGTCGAGTGAGAAGTTGCGGCCGTCGCGGGAACCGTCGTAATGGGTCTCGCGCATCCGTTCAATCTCCACCCTACCGATCGCTTTGCTGACCCACTCGGCTGCATTTGGTTCTGTGGTTTTAAGGAAGATTTTCGTGGCCGGCTGTGACAGCATGACTTCTGCAAGGTGGCCGTAGATGACCTCAAGCTGGGCCTTCCCCTGAAAGCCCAGGATGATCGGATTTCTGGATTTCCGATTCTCGGTGATGGCGGTGTGCAGCTGCGGTAATTTCTGCAATGAAGCAAGCTCGTCCAGCACAAACCAGACCGGCCGCTGACCTTCCTTTGAAGCCGTTAGGAGACGCAAAACCAACATGTCGATCCACAGGCTATGCAATGGTCTCAGTGCTTCGCGTTCCGCAGGCTGCGATGTGATGAAGATCCAACCCTTTCGTTCTTCCGACCATTCGCGTGCCGTCCAACGGGTGTTTGTTTCGGTGTCTCGTGGGAGCATACGGAAGCTGTCGGCAATCAGACCGAGTGAGGCGAGAACACCCGACCTTTGCTGTGGTGCCTTCGGATCAATCAATGCTGCAAGCTCCGTCCCCTTCACCCGGTGATCGATCTCTTCAGGGTTCGACATCCACGCGACGAGCTGAGCCGGTGTGGGCAAATCCAGGAGAAGATGGGCAAAGATCTTCTGCGGGCTTTCGATAAAGAATTCACCCTTCCTATCTGTTGTTGGCTGGAACAGCGAGACCGCGATTGTCTTCGCCTCAGCCCATCGGACGAGCTCTTCGGACGGTCCCCAGTAGGGGCAGCGCTTGTCCAAGGGATTGAGCACTATGTCGCCACGGCTTTCATCGTAGAAGCGCTGGATGAACTCACAGGCCGGGTCATAGACAATGGCCGAATGGCCGCGTGCCTGGATCTGTCGAAGCAGCTGCATGATCAAGGTTGTCTTGCCCGTCCCGGTGTCGCCAATTATCTCGATGTGCTGGTCTTCGGCCGCCCGCGGAATGCGCAGCGGGTCCTTGCAATCGTCGGTTTTGATACCGATTCCGGTCCCGTGTACCGCCTTGTTGAACTGCTTTGGCGTAACCATGACAGGCCCCTTCAACCGGCGCCCGTATTTCATTTCTCTATAGCGACGAATGTCCTTTGGGATGGAGAAAGGAAGCTGGAACAGAAGGGCGGCGAGGCCAAAGGTGAGCGGCAATTCAAAGCGGGAAATAAGGCCGTCATTTCCATATATGGCCTGCTTTAGATAGTTATGGAGAGGCCTGTTCTGGTAGACCAGTACTGGGCCGCGATAAAGATAAATCCAGCCCTGTTTCGCCGCGTCGGCAGAGACCTTCAAAGGCAGCGCTTTGCCTGTAGCCTGAGCTGTACTGCCGGGTTCCACATCCTGATCGGTCGCCAGGCGAAACTTCCTCTTTCCGTCTGAAATGAAGAGCAGCTGATACTGACCCGTGGCACGAACGGAGCCGGTGATCTTCGTTTTCAGGTAGAGCGGAAGATAGTATTTTTCGAGTGGCGTCATGCTGAAGGTGAACCGGAGATACACGAACAATCCGGTGGCAACTACTGCGAGAAAAAACGCGCCAAGAGTGTAGATCGGTTTCCTCGGCGGCCAGATGATGGTTTCTTTTCTACCCCACTTTGATTCCGGCATGGTTTCTACTCCATCTTCTGTGCCAGGGCCTGCTGCGCGGCTTTTTGCTTGTTGGCTTTTACGTGCCGCATCAGGTCCTGGTACTGTTCCGAACTCATCCTGTCTCCCTGCACGATTGGCGCAAGCGCGTTCGTGAGAAACATCTGCAGCCCGATTATTTCGGTCAGCAGCATCGCTGCCGGATCGCGGCCAGATACCTGCCGAATTTCTCTGAGCAACACTTCGCGGATCCATTCGCCCGGCGACAACCCCTTATTGGTAGCTGCGCTCTCCAGCTCGGTGAACTCAGCTGCCGTAAGCTTGGTGCTCGCTGTTTGCGTACGCGCCAGCGCTTTCGAAGCAGCCTCAGCTCCGTTCTCTACGTTGGAATTCATCGAATACTCCCTTTTTCGAAAAGTGCTATAAAGCGCTCTGGAAATTTCAAATCGCTGAAAACAAAGCCAGCGCTATTTAGCGCTCTCGAGCGCTTTGCAGCGCCCCTTGAGGGGTGGAGTGTCAAGATACAGCCGGTGCGAAGCACCGTTTCCTTCTCGCCACTGATTCTCGGGGAGGATCATGGCTTCACCAGCCTGGCTGACT
>JBAVYX010000107.1:0-4715 GCA_049588475.1 Silvibacterium sp.
ACCCGGTCTAACCGGTCTCATAAAATGTGCGTAGGGGTTGGAGGAGACTCTTCACTTAGGATTGAGCATATCGATGGTGTGTACTTCACTTTTGTAACGGTGAAGCGAGGCCGCCGATGGCAGACGAGGGCTTTGTGGATAACACGGTTAAAAGAGAAAAAGTGTGTACTTCACTTTTGTAACGAGTCAGCCGGTCTGAACAGACGAGTCTCTATTGTGAGAACGGTGAAAAGAGAAAATGCGTGTACCTCACTTTTGTAACGGCGCTCTCAAGGCACGGGACAATATAGATGCATAAGAGGACTCGGGAACGGAAGAGGCACGGGATAGGCAGGTTTGTCAGTGGTTGGGACAAATCCCAGGAAGCTCCCTGATCCATTTGATCGGTTCGAGCAGTAGGAAGTTCCCCTCTGAGTCTTCTACATGCATATCGAACCGAACCTAATCCAAGCTCCGCCAAATTGATCGAAATGCAGAATCATGCGACCTTCCTGCTCGACGGCACCCCGTCAAGGAGGCAAGTCCATGATCAAGTCGTTTATGCGAGCTGTGCGTGCCGCGCAGAAACATCTGCAGGTGCTCCTGCTCGTTTCCTTCATCGGAGCCGCTCTGGTTGCACCCGCTGCCAGCGTTGCCCAAAACCTCGGAGCGGCACCGGCCACGGGCCAGGCAGTCCAGGGTCAGACAGCGTCACAGCCTGAAGGGGCATTCCTGAATGCCGTGAATTGGGTCTGCAACGTGATCTGTCCTGTAGGCGCCGGAATCGCTGTTGTCGCAACCGTGTTGCAGTGGCGGAGCGGACGCAGTTGGCTGCCGTCCGCGATGACCGCTGGAGGTCTGATCTGCGTATCCGGCATCCTGCGGCTGATCGAGTACTTCATCTCGCAAGGTCAGGCGGTGGGGTGAGGCACACATGCAGACACCACTGGTCTTCAGAGCGATTCTCGGTCTCCTGATGGATTTGGCCATTCCGGCCGCACTGGGTGCGTTTGTCATGGCTGGGATGCGACTGCGTTCCGAAGGCGGTATGAACTTTGAGGCCAGTGGTGGCTTTCTTAAGTGGCTTTTCTGGGGATGTTTGCTGATCAGTCTTCCAGGAGTGAGTCTTTGGCTCAGCAATGAAGGCGTCCCCGGAGCGTCCCAGCTGACGATTGCCGGGGCGACTGGAGCCCAATATACCCAGGGCGTCGAAAAGGTCACCAATGACTTCGTAAATAACTTTCTGGTGGCCCATGTTGTCCCAGTCGTTGCCGCCTCCCTGGTCTTCAAAGCGATCCTCGATCTCAGCCAGGGATATAGCCCACTCGCATCGATCGTTGCAGCCCTCTTTCTTCTGGGAATCCAGGGCATTTACAACCTGGCGACCGGCAGCTGGATGCAGAGTGGTGACCAATATGGTGTGACTGACATGCTCATGCAGGCATTTGGTTACGCCGCGAATCGAATCAGTCCTATAGTTGGCGGCCTCGCGCTTTCCTGTGCGATTGTGAACTACGTTCGCCACCGGCCGTGGGGAGGTCTGGTTGCGAGCGGCCTTGCCTTCTTGAGTATGACGGGAATCTGGGCGTTAGTGACGCACTTCGCAGGAGTCAATCTATGAAGCAGATAGCAGTATGTTTACTGGTCGTCGCGGTTGGAATCGACGGCGCCAGATATTGCGCGGCCAAGACACGCGTACCACTGGCGACTTGGTTTCTTGGCATAAATGCCGACATGCCGGACCTCATCCCCGATTTTATTCCGGACTCGCATTTCAAGGAACCACGCCTTCCCAAACTCTGCTTTGGATTCTGCCCGGAAATGGAGAATTAGCCATGAGAACGCGGGAACTATTTCTACAAGGATGCTTGTTCACGATCAGCAGTCTCACCTCGCTCTTCTTCCTGTCTATCGTGGTTCATTTACCGTTAGGGCGAGTGCTCTTCGCGGTCCTTGTATCAGGGATCTGTTTGATCGCCGAGTGCTTCGCGCTTTTCAAAGTGGCCCAGTTGCTGTGGCGGTGGAGCGGCAAAGCCGCGCTCGCCATTGTGCGCATTTCCCACATCACCAATCGCCCTCCTCTCTTTTGACAGAGAGCAAGAACTGACGCATAGATAAGCGCGCGAGGCTGAGCATGAACAGCGGATCGTTTGACGGTGGCCTCCTCAACCTTACCAACTGGGTAGGCAACGCGGTGATGCCCATTCTTGCCGCGCTAATTTTGGCGATGGGAATTTACAAGTATTCCCGTGGATACCACATCGATCCCTACATTGGCGGCACAATGGCCGCGCTCTCGGTATCCGGACTCCTGCGGCTGGCGGAAGTGTTCGCCAGCCAGGGATCGGGAACCTCGCAATATTGGTCAGCGATTCTCAGCCTCGCCAACTGGGTAGGCAACGTAATTCTGCCCGTCTACGGCGGGATCGAAATTGTAAGGGCCGTGCTCGGTGTGGGCGGCTTTTTCGAAAGGCTCAACATCGGCGACGACTGGATCCGGCATTTCATCGCCGGGGGAGCGTGCCTAAGTGTCTCAGGGTTGATGAGGCTGATGGAACACTTCATCGCAGCCGGTACAAGCGGGGTGGCGTAATGGCACTGAGAATGAGTCCGGTATCGCGCAATCTGCACGCCAAGGTTACTCTGCTCGGCCTTGAGCTTGAGGACATGCTCTTTCTTGCCATGGCATGCGCAATCGCCATGCTGATGGGGCAATTCCTCTTCTCTGACCGCTACATGTTTTTTCTGCCGATGAACTGGTTCCTGATGCTCATGGTGCTCGTGCTTGGCGTGCCCGGTCTGATGTTGTTCAAGTACGGCAAACCTCGCGGCTATCTGCTCGACCTGGTGCTCTATTACGGGCAGCCACGCAGTTATTGTGCTCTGGCCCGCGATACGAAACTGACCGGCAGCTTCCTCAAGGAGAACGAATAATGCCGAGAACGACTGCACAGCAGGAGCGATCCCTCGAAGATCCCGCCGTATGCGAACTGTTAAAGATTCGCGACTTTCTCGACGACGTCATGGTGCGCACCGATGGTTGCTACGTGGCCGGCTTCCGCGTGCAGGGGGCAGTGACTTATTTCGCTGACGACGAAGGACGGAATGAGGCGAAAAGTGTGGTTGAATCACTGCTTCGCGCGATGCCTGAGCAGAGCATGCGTGTGCAATGTCGCTACGAGGTGGTAGAGAGCCTGAATGGGTTGCTCGAGCAGTATCGGGACGCCTCGCGATCCGAAACTCCAGAGGTCAAGGTTCTCGACGATCGAAGACTCGCGGCGTGGGAGGAGAGAGAAAGGCAAGGCGCTTACCTGTCGCGGATCGCCGGTGTGTATTTGATCTGGGATCCGGTCAAACATAAGCGCGCGATGATCGCCAGCGGCGGGCCTCAGAGCAAGGAGGAACGGAAGCAAGCTGGTGGCACCTTCACGCTGTCTGTGGCAAAGGCGATTCAGAAGACGAAGAAGGAACACCTAGACACGCTTGCCGAGTTTGAGTCGATCATCGCCGGTATCGAGTCGGCAATGAAAGGCGGGGGCCTCGGGCCGGAGCGAATGAATGACGGAGAAATATTTCTTGAGATCAAGCGTGCCTTCAACCCGATGGACCCTGACCTGACTCCGCTGAAAGAGAACATCGCTGAAACGCGCGACATCTCCGCTCGCGAGCGGCTTGCGCCGGGGAACATCCTGGGGCAAACGGAAACCTATCTCAACATTGATGGGACGCTGTGGACCTTCATCAGCCTGAAGACACCGCCCGACGGGACATATCCGGGCATTCTGCGCGAGCTGATGACGATCGGCTTTCCCGTGGTGATCTCGACCCAGGTAATCATCCCCGACCAGCGGGTGGTTCTCGATAAGTACAAAAAGAAGTTCCGCAAGATGCAAGCGGCTCAAAAAGACTCCAAGGGCAATCTCCGTGTGGACGTTACCGCGCAGGTCGCCACGCAAGAGCTCATACAAATCCAGCAGGAGATCATTGCATCGTCGGTCAAGACGGCACGCGTGAGTGTCGTCATTGGAGTCCATACCTCTGCCCCGGCGTGGTCTGCGCAACAGTATGAAACGGCTGAGAGAGAGCTAGCCAATCGCCGGCAGCAGGTATTGCATGTGCTCGCCCGCATGAATGGAGCTCGCGGGTTTTCGGAGTCATTGGCGACACGCAGGTTGTTCTTTTCCACGCTGCCGGGGTTAGCCGAAGATGACCGGCGCGATCACGACTTGTTGACGCCCCATGCGGCCGACCTTCTGCCCGTAGAGCTGCCATGGGCTGGAACCACTAAATCACCTTTGATGCTTTTTGAAACGCCCTACCGGCAACTGCTGCCATTTTCTCCTTTCGATCCGAGCCTTGAGAATGCGAACGCGATCGTCGCGGCGACTTCGGGCACCGGCAAGAGTGTGCACGTGGGCAGGATGCTGCTGACGTGTGCACGGCAGGATGTTCACGTATCAATCATCGAAAGGGGCGACAGCTACTACCATCCGGTGACCTTCATGGGTGGCCAGATGATCTCCATGTCGCTCGACAGTGAGCAGACGATCAATCCGTTTGATCTTGAGCCAGGTCAAGAGGAGCCGTCGAACGACCACCTGGCCTTTTTGAAGAACCTCACGCGCTTCATGATTGGGGATAGCGGCGAAGGCGACACGGATCTTCTCGACAACCTTATCTTAACCGCAATTCGCAAGGCCTACGCAAGGGCGCAGATGCGTATTGACAATCCCATT
>JBAVYX010000108.1:0-21547 GCA_049588475.1 Silvibacterium sp.
CTGCTGCGATGTTTCTCAACTGTTCTGAGCTTACGAGTATTGCCCGAGATCAGTATCCCCTGGATGGATTGAAGTTGTAAGAGATTTGAACACCCTTGCCATTTGGGGTCCGAACAGAGGAGACCGAGACGTTGCCCAGGCCGGGGGAACGGTCGTGGATAACAAGCCCTCCGATTAAATAGCCGAAGGTGCTTCCAACTATGACGTCGGAGGGGAAGTGTTGGCGGGCGATGACGCGGGAGAAAGAGACTGTCGTTGCCATGGAGTAGACGAGCGTTCTGGTTCGCCATCCCGGATATTCGGCCGCGACGACGTGCGCGAAGGACCATACGTTGATCGCGTGTTCGGAAGGCATGGAGGTGCCGTCCGGCCAGGTCTTCGTTCCGTGAGGCCAGAATTTTCCCGTCTGGCTGCCTTGCTTCGGATCCTGGCGATTGACTGCGTACTGTAAGGCCGTATTGATAATGAGCGCGTTGACTCCGGCCTCGGTGACCAGGAGGCTGGTTTCGCGCAGATGGTCGTCGTGCTTGATGGAAGCTGTAATAAAGCCGCCAAGGGCATAGCCTGCCGGGGCATAGATGCCCAGGATGTTCGAAGCCGTGTTGAAGTCTTTTTCCCGGCCAGGGTCGTGTCCCAGGTCCTGCATGATGCTCGCGTCCTGGGTGAGGGTGTAGCCGGTTCCGGCGGCAAAGGGAGCCAGCCACAGCAAATCTTCAGGCTTGATGCGCAACGGGCTGGTGATGATGCGGGCTTGGTCCTGGAGGACGTGCAGAGCGCAAATCTGGAGAGCGTCGATGCCGCAGTCTTTCGGGGCGGCTGGAGCAGCCTGAGCCCGAACGACGACAGAACTGAGAAGTGCAATTCCTAGCAGGAGAATGCGGATTGCCATGCGTATTGTAGAGTCTTGGATTCTACGGTTCCAACAATCACTCCGCTTTTGAGAGATTACCTGGTATCCATATAAGGAACAGCTCCGAAAAGCCACGTACGATATATACCGGAGCGTGTTACTCATGGCTTGGTTTATCTGGGCTCTTCTTTCGGCTATTTTCGCTGCCGCAACTGCACTGCTCGCGAAGCTCGGTGTCATCAACGTAGACCCGAACCTTGCCACGGCCGTTCGCACGACAGTGGTTGTGCTCTTTGCGTGGATGATTGCTCTCAGCTTGGGGACGCACGGTGGCCTGGTACACATCGAACGCCGGAGCTGGATGTTTCTCATCGCCTCTGGCATTGCTACTGGTCTCTCTTGGATCTGTTACTTTCGTGCGCTGTCTCTGGGTCAAGCATCGAAGGTCGCTCCTATCGACAAACTCAGCGTTGTCTTTGTCATTCTGCTGGCCGCTCCCATCCTTGGCGAAACCATTACGGCCAAAAAGATGCTCGGCGGCCTCCTGATCGCCGTCGGGGCTATTGTGCTCGCCTTCTCCTGACACCATTCCTGGGCTACCGGGTCGTCATTTTCGAGGCGACTCTCACCCTCCTTCTGCAGGCCGACGAGAAGTTCGCCCCATGAGATCAGATTTGCACTCGTTGAGACGCACGCGCCAATATAGGCGACAGCCCGGCCACGTACGAACTCTTCGACAAACTTTGAGCTCTCCCACAACATACGAAACCGAACCTTCGTCCTGCCTTCTTAAGGCATTTGTGGGTGTTCAGCGACCATTCAACGCCTCCGCGATGGGGGGTGGAGCGGATAAACCAAAAATCGCTCTTGGTTTCCTTGGTCAGCAAATCCAGCAAACTCTTGTCAGGTCAGGGATAAGGCTTATACGACAGAAAAGCGCGGTTGCATGAGCGCAAAATCTATCGTGCCGTATCGACAGTGCTCTGCTGATAGAAGTTCGCGGAGGTGCAATGCTTGTGCGAGTTACTGTGGATACGGCGATTTGAACTAAACCCTGTGGGATTTGGCAGGACAATTGCTTCAATACAGCAATTTCTTGCTGACCTGTGAGGAAGTGTCGGGATTGTGCTCTTACAGGAAAATTGCAGAGACGTGACATTTCGATGACATCTGCTTACGGGCAAAGACACTACCTTTTTGATGCTTTCGTAGCGGCGAAATATCGGTTCTCAACAGGGCGGCTGATCCCACAAACGTCGCGGCCGCGAATCAGAAGGCAAGGAGGCACTCATGAGAGCGCCATTTCGAATTGTTTCTCACGGGCTTTTGTTCGCGGGACTGTTATTGCCAGCATGCAGGTTGGCCAAAGCCGATGATGACGGACCCATCCTCAAGAAGCTCAAAACTGTAAGCACCATCGCATCGACCGTTCCCTCGAACGGTGACGTCAACCCCTACGGAATCGTTCGTGTCGAGCGCAGCGTCGGCAAGCTCGAAGCCGGACATATCCTGATCAGCAACTTCAACAACATGAATAACCAGCAAGGAACGGGCACTACTATCGTGGACGTCTCTCCCGGCGGAGGCCTGACTGTCTTTGCCCAGCTCGATCCCACCATGCTTCCGGGCTCCTGCCCGGGCGGACTCGGCTTGACGACCGCTCTGGCCGTTCTCCGTACCGGATGGGTGATTGTGGGAAGCCTGCCCACCTCTGATGGAACCTCGGCAACCGCTGCGGCAGGGTGCCTTATCGTCCTCGACAGCAATGGAAATCCCGTCGAAACATTCTATGGCTCGCTGATCAACGGGCCCTGGGACATGACCTGGTCAGAGCGTGGCAATGAAGCCATGCTCTTCGTGACCAATGTTCTCAACGGAACCGTCGCCGCCGGCGGCAGCGTGGTTCATCAGGGCACGGTGGTCCGCATTAACCTTGGCAACTCGGAAACACTGATGCCCTGGATTGAATCGATGACCGTAATCGGTTCTGGCTTCGCGCAGCGTACCGACCCGGCGGCGCTGGTCCTCGGAGCGACTGGCGTTGCACTGAGCCCGAACTGCAATGACGACGACAACGATGGCCGCGATCATCATGGGAGCGTGCTCTACGTTGCGGACACGCTGAACAACGGCATCCGGGCGATCTCAAATCCCCTCTTTCGCACGAACTCTGACGGCACCGGAGCCCTCATTGCGTCCGGCGGCGCTCTGAATGAGCCTCTAGGCTTGACCGTTGCTCCGAACGGTAACATTCTGACCGTGAATGGAGGAGATGGTTTCATTGTCGAGTTCAACGCACATGGAAACCAGATTGCGAAGAAACTGATCGACAATACCGGAGGTCCGCCACCTGGAGTCGGTACCCTCTTTGGATTGATCTACGTTCCCGATACGGGGGTCTATTTCGTCGACGACGGCAGCAACACGCTGAATCTACTGCATTGATAAACGACTAAGCCGCCTCATCGCCACCGTCAGCGCATCCATCGGCAGACCCGACCGCACTAGAATCTGCGACTGCGTTACGCGTATAAGTCCAGGGGGCCCCGCGGTCATGGTCGCGTGGCCGTGGCTAAATGGTTTGCATAGATAGTTCATCTTTGGCCATTGAGCTTAGGAGTCGCTCGAAGTGAGGCCGGGTTCGGCGGTCCCAAATTTCTTGGCGGTGATTGTGCGGTCATTTTGCACGAACGAGCATAGGCTGAGGCGTGCATCGCGCGGCTCCAGAATGGTCACTCCTAGATTGCAACCAGACCGCGCATGATGGCTATCGTAACGGCTTCCGTTCGGCTGGCCGCACCCAGCTTCGCCAGTACCGAGCTGACATGGAACTTTGCTGTGTGTTCTGAGCAATGCTGTCCTGAATACTCTCGATTGCACCAGAAAATGATTCCGACAATCGAGTCCAAAACCCTGTCTTCTGCGCTTCATCTGCCATCACGTTTTCCTCATGTTTCAAAGCTATCGTGGCACCTTCGGAAAGGTAGGCGCATCCGCCAAGTGTCGAGATATCGTGCCTTTGTCTTGACCACGATCTCTTACGCCTTTTGGTGCACAGTAGCGTAAACTGGCAGTTCGGCTTCCGATGGGGTGCTGAGGGCAGCTCTCATTGTTCTGATAGCCATACCACTCAAGTTTCCCGCGCGGTGGCGTCTGAATATATGTGGCTCGTTGAGAAAATCGAGATTAGCGGCGGGTTTCTGCCCGGCTTGAGTGTCAACATTCCCAGGGGCCTGACCTGCATCATTGGACCGCGAGGCAGCGGAAAATCAACGCTCGCCGAAGCATTGAGGTTCGCGGTCTGCGGGATGTCAGCTGCGCCAAAGCCGTGTGTTGACCTCATTCAGGCGAACCTCGCGGGTGGGGCTCTTGTAACGATTAGTGCCCTGGCTGAAGGCACGAGTCGATACACGATTAAGAGGGGCCTCAAGCAGCAACCCGTTCTTCTGACCTCGGACGGACGGGCGATCAACACGGTTGACATTGACCGAGGTACATTTCTCCCGCTGGACGCCTACAGTAGCCCTGAAATTGAGGCAATAGCGGACGAGGTCCTCGGCCAGAAACGTAGAAACCTCCTGGACGAACTGCGCAGCGAGCAGATGCGCACAATCCACCTCTCACTGGCCGAGAGCGCGCGTGCGCTGGAGGCGAATGCCGATCGTATCAAGACGGCGCAAAGGACGATCCAGGACCTAACTGAGCAAACTGAAGAACTCGGTGACGTCCGTGCCCACCTGAATGCTCTTGCGCCATCAGACCGGGAACCAACGGCGGACTTTATCCGGCTTTCGCGCCAGCAGCAACTCAATCAGCGCGAAATCACGAAGTTGGATAACGCCGATCGAGACCTTAGAACCCTAGACCGAACCCTAGACCAATTACGAAAAGACGCACTGCTTGCCTTCAAAACACGGCTTGCAGAGGAGCAGTCCGCGAATGTAGAGATTCTCCGCCGATATGACGAACTACTTGCAGCGCCTTTAGGAGCCGTTGAAGAACACATATCAGCGATCAGTGGCCTGATTCGCGAAGCGCAGGATACAGTCGCTCAGGCCCGCCAAGGCATCGTCCTCGCCCACACAAGCCATGCCGGCGAGTTGGCGAAGTTGACAGCAATTAATCAAGCGGCGAGCGAGCAGGCTCGAGTGCGTGCAACGCTTGAGCAGCAGCTTGCCAAACTTCAGGCCATCGAGGAACAGCGGTTAGAAGTGAATGCCGAGTTGAAGACGCTGC
Organism: Silvibacterium sp.; assembly: GCA_049588475.1. Classification (GTDB taxonomy): domain Bacteria; phylum Acidobacteriota; class Terriglobia; order Terriglobales; family Acidobacteriaceae; genus Silvibacterium. The sequence continues at coordinate 5,087 of JBAVYX010000108.1, forward strand.
TTGAGCAGCGGAAATCTCTCAAAACAACTCACATTCTAATGCGGGACCAAATTGCAACCCTGCGCGAGGAGGTCGCGGCTGAGCTCCAGCGCGAAGCCGGCAAGCGCGTACGCATCCGAATCATGCGAAACGCCGACCATCTGGCATACCAGGAGATGCTGGTGGAGGGACTGCGTGGGGCAAGGGTCCGAAATCACGACGAGATCATCACCACACTCATGCAGCTTAGACCGGAGCAACTCGCACAGTTCATTCAGGACAATGACCTCGATTCCTTCGAGGAGCTGACGGCTTTCGGAACTGAGCGCTCTCGCAAGATACTGGATGCGTTCCGCGACAGCGTCGATCCCCTCGCTCTCGAAGTAATTGCAATCGAAGACAGGATTGCCATCGAGTTAAATGTTTCATCCGCAGGGAAGGCCAATTTTAAGGACGCGTCCGATCTCTCCCGGGGTCAAAAGTGTACAGCACTGCTACCGATACTTTTAGCAAGAAGAGATAGCCCGCTGATTATTGATCAGCCAGAGGACAACCTGGACAACCACTTTATCTTTGAGACCGTAGTGAACGCGGTGCAGCGGCTCAAGAAACATCGACAAATGATCTTCATCACTCACAATGCAAACATCCCGGTATTGGCTGAAGCCGACCTTGTGCTGGTCATGAACTCGGATGGCCGGATTGGGGTCGTTGAGAAGTCCGGAACAGTCGATGAATGCCGCGAACAGATCATCGAACTGCTCGAAGGCGGGAGGAAGGCGTTCGAATTACGGTCGAAGCGGTATGAAAGGGCCTGAGATTCTCTATCAGGAGCTCCGGCACCTCGTTGTGGAGGATCCACGGGAGGCCCGCAGGGTATTTCTCCAACTTCTCGATTCCGGCGGTCCTGAGCTTGACCACTTTCTTGGGCGCATCTCGTCTCCTGCAGATGGCCGCCTGCGGCAGCTTGTCGCGAACGCACCAAGAAACCAGCGAGACAGGGAACGTCTCGCCCCACACCTCATTACCTGGCAGGAAATTGAAACAGACGAGTTCACACACCGCGCGATCACGCGATCGCTCGACGGCCTGGACACCAGGTCGGCGGCGCAGACAACTTTGGCGCTGGAGGTCGCTCGCTTGACGACGGCCATTGGTCGGGAGATGGCGCAGCGGGAGAGGTTAAATCGTGAGTTGGAAATAGCACAGGAAGTACAGGCCCACTTCTTCCCTCAGCGCCTTCCTACCGTGCCAGGTCTGGACTACTGCGGGCATTGCAGGCCGGCACGAGAGGTAGGCGGGGACTACTATGATTTTCTTGAGCTGCCCGAAGGCAGCCTCGGAATCGCCATTGGAGATGTGTCCGGCAAGGGTATCGGCGCTGCGCTCATGATGGCAAGTCTCGAAGCTTCATTACGCGGCCAGGCTTCGGTGAGCCATAACTTGGCGGAGCTGATGAATCGTGTCGACAAGCTTGTCTACGAGGCGTCCTCGGCGAACCGTTACGCTACTCTTTTCTACGCCGAGTACGATCCTCGAAGCCGCCGGCTTTCCTACGTCAACGCCGGTCACAACCCACCTGTGATACTGCGCAAATCTGCTCCGGCGTGTGAGGTCTTGCGCTTGGAGGCCGGCGGTCCGGTGATCGGGCTGCTACGACAGTGCTATCAGCAAGAAGCTTTTCCTCTTGAGCCTGGAGACCAGGTCGTACTCTTCACGGACGGAGTCTCTGAATCGATGAACGCCAGCGACGAAGAGTGGGGCGAAGACAGATTGATCGAGTTCGCCAAAACTTGCCACGGGATGCCCGCTTCTGAAGCAATGACACAGATCCTCGCCGCCGCAGAGGCGTTCGCCGCTGGCGCTCCTCAGCACGATGACATGACACTGGTCGTGCTCCGCGTTCTTGCCTGAAGGCTAATCTAGCCCTTTCGAGCAACCTCTTTTCCCTGGATCGCACTGAAGGTTCTTCCATTGGCAAGCAATCTCTAGCGTCGTCACATTGCCCCCGCGGGTCGAGAAACGAGGCCAGGATTTTCTCCAATCATGCCGACTTGGAAAGGATGTATCTACGATGAGCGCCCGAGTCACGGCTATCCGGAAGTTATTCGGAGCCAGACGTCTTAGTGCAAGTCCGCTTATGGGAAGTCTGCCGCCGCTCAAGTAACGGGGTCACCTGAATGGCGAGCCACCCTTAAGCCGGATAAGGGAAGGGTAGACGACCATCCGCCCCAAACTCGCACCTCGGATGCTGGTTCCGTTTCGTCTCGGCGGTGATTGGAGGCCATTTCTTCCTTGTATTCGTGGAATTCAAGTAGCCTTGAGCAACAGCGGAAACGCGTTTTCCGTGATCGAGTGTGAATCCCATGACCTACCGGATGATGCTCTCTTCGCGATTTCGGCCATATCACGCTGTACAGTCTGCGCCGCATCCGAGCCGGTCAGCTGCCCGGATACGATTGATGTGCACCAACAGTTAGCGGCTTCCGTTGAGGGTTGGACAACAATCCTCGACGATACACCGCACCAACTTGCCAACATCACCTTCTATGACGGACCACCCAAAGATAGAGCCTCTTTGGTCTACGATCAGATCACGAAGGCTTCGGGAAAACAGATCGCAAAATGGCAATTTGGCCCGGATGGAGATCGACAGATATGGCTGGCATGCAGCTATGCCCGTACCGCGATGGTGCTCGCCAAGGCGTTGCCTGCAAAGACCAGTACATGCTCAGTTACGTATAACCTGCGGCAACAGATCGCGGGAATGCCCATGATTGAAAAGATTGATTGCAAATGAAGCCCGCTGAGCTTCGCTTGCGGGAACAAAAAAGCCAGCTCCATTAGAGCCGGCCTTCTCGTTGCTATTGGGCGAAAAAACTCAGTAGATGCGGAAGTTGACTTCGATGTTAAGTTCGACGGCTACCGGGTGACCCTGGTAGTAAGCCGGTTTGAATTTGTACTGCCTTACCGCTTCGACGGCCTTTTCGTCGAGACCCATACCGAGCGGGCGTACGACGCGGACACGCTGCGGATTGCCCTGCGCATCGACGATGAGGGAGACGAGGCAGATGCCCTGGTACTTGGCTCGACGCGCCTCATCGGAGAACTCGGGATCCACGGAGAAGAGCACCTGCGGCGCGGAGACGCCGCCGCCGGGACGCATCACGCCACCGCCGTATCCTCCGCCTTCGCCGGGTCCCACTCCGTTGCCATTGCCTGAGCCGATGCCTCCCCCGCGGCCGCTGCCGAAGCCTGAGCCCGAGCCTCCACCCTGCGAAGCGAGGGCAACCTGGGATGACTGCGGAACTCCGATGTTGGGCATGTTGGGGGCGTCAGGCAGCTTGATCTGCTGTGGCATGACGATTGTCGGGTCGACGGCCAGCTTGGGGTGATCGTTGCGGATGATCTGCGGGGGCGTTATCTGCGTTTTGGCCATTTTGGGCAGGTGGCCTTTGGAGGCTTCGACGAGCTCGTGGGCTCCGCCGCCGCCACCGCCGCCCATGGACTGGTTCAACTTCATGGTCAGGGGGATGAATGGCTTGACGTCGACGGCGGTGAGCGCGGCTTTTCTCTCAATGGCTCGAGTACGCCACTGCGCGTAGAAGAAGAAGAGGAGGAGGCCGATAATCAGAACGTGCGCCGTAATGGCGAGCGCACTCGATAGCGGACCTCGCTTGACAGCCATCGGATCGGCGACCGGAATGGGCTTGGAGGTAAGCTCGAGCGGCGGAAGCTTTTTCGGGAAGAAGAGATCCTGAAGACTGCTGGCCAGGGTCTTCCAGACCGGCTCCTCTTTGGTCGGATCCTCGACCTCAATTGGTTTCGAGGTGAGATCAAGCGGCGGAAGTTTCTTCGGAAAGAAGACGTCGTGGATGCCGCTGGCGAGCGACTTCCACACCGACTCTTCCACTTCGAGATCTTCGACGGCAACTGGCTGAGAACTCAACTGAAGCGGGGGCTGCTTCGAAGACGAAAAGGTGTCTCGCAAATTGGAGATGAGCGAGGACCACATGGAACTGTCGGTCTCAAGCAGAAGCTTGGGCTCTTCTTCTGCTGGCCGCGTTTTCACTGGTTCCAGTTCGGGAGGTGTCAAAAGCTGGTTTCCCATATTGCTCTGCCGGGGCTGCCCCTGTGGCTATCTCTCCATTATGGACGACTGCTGGCCCAATTGTCTCGCTCGTGTGTCCGGACGCGCCTTTTTTTTTGATGAGACACGCGAACCAACAGAGTGCATAAACCCCGTCGGGATAATAGACGGTTGATTGAAGGCGAAGTTACGTGGCCGCTAAAGATTTCGATGCAGCAGCTACAATAAAGTTTTGCCCCTTCAATGAGGAAGATGAGAGAAACGATGTCCGTAGCACCCGATTCCGGTACGCAAATCACGCACGATCCGGACACCCCGCAACAAAAACCGGAGGAAAAACTGGACCTCAAGGCGACCCTTACCCTTCCCGAGACCAGGTTCCCGATGAAGGCGAATTTGCCCCAGAACGAGCCGTTAAGGCTGAAAAAATGGAAGGATTCCGGGCTTTACGAGCAGATTCGGGAGGCGCGCAAGGGCGCCGAGAAGTACATCCTGCACTACGGGCCGCCCTACGCCAATGGGCCGATTCACCTGGGTCATGCGCTGCAGAAGTGCATCAAGGACTTCATCCTCAAGTCGAAGACCATGGCCGGCTTTGACGCGCCGCTGGTTCCGGGCTGGGACTGCCACGGACTGCCGATCGAGATCAAGGTTGACGAGAAACTGGGCCGCAAGAAGCTGGAAATGCCGGCGCTCTCCGTGCTTCGCGCCTGCCGAGAATATGCGCAGAAATTTATTGACCTGCAGCGCAGCCAGTTTGTGCGGATGGGGATCTTCGCATACTGGGACCACCCTTACCTGACGATGTCCGAGCCCTACGAGGCTCGAACCCTCGAAACCTTCTACGACTTCTTCGAGAAGGGCTTTGTCTACAAGGGACTGAAGCCGGTCTACTGGTGCCTCCACGACCGCACGGCGCTGGCCGAGGCCGAAGTCGAGTACGAGATGCACACCAGCCCCAGCATCTACGTGCGCTATGCGCTGACCAGCGATCCAGCGGCGATTGATTCCGCGCTGGCCGACAAACAAGTGTGGACGATCATCTGGACAACGACGCCCTGGACCCTTCCTGCATCGCTCGCCGTAGCCTTCCACCCGGAGTTCGACTACATCGCACTCGAACAGGACGGCAACGTCTACATCGTCGCCGACTCGCTGGCCGAATCCGTGCGCGTCGCGTGCAAGCTTGAAGACGCACGGGAGATTGCAAAATTCAAGGGCAGCCGGATGGAGAAGGTGACCTTCCAACATCCCTTCCTCGATCGCAGCGTGCTGGGCGTGGTTGCCGATTACGTGACAGCCGACCAGGGTACGGGCGCGGTGCATACAGCTCCGGCGCACGGCGCGGACGACTTCTACACGGGCGCGCGCTACAGCCTGGACCAGACCTGCAACGTGGACAACGAAGGCCGGATGCGCAACGGCTTACCGGAGTTCGAGGGCAAGACGGTCTTCGAGGCGAACGAGCCGATCATCAATGTGCTCATCGAGCGCGGCGCGCTGATGGGGCGCAGCGATATCTATCACTCCTATCCGCATTGCTGGCGCTGCCACAACCCGGTGATCTTTCGCGCCACGGAGCAGTGGTTCATCGGCATGGAGACTCCCCTGAAGAACGCAGACGGGACGGAAACAACCTTCCGGCAGCGGGCGCTCGATGAGATTAAGCGCGTGAAGTGGGACCCAGCGTGGGGCGAGGACCGCATCTGGAACATGATTGCGACCCGGCCCGACTGGTGCATCTCGCGGCAGAGGATATGGGGCGTGCCGATCGCGGTGTTCCTGTGCAACAAGTGCCATACGCCGCTGCAGAATGCGGCGGTCAACAAGAGCATCATCGCGCTGTTTGAGAAAGAAGGTGCGGAAGCGTGGCACAAGTATTCCGTCGAGGAATTGCTGCCAGCGGGAACGAAGTGCGCGGCGTGCGGTTCGGAGCAAGGCGGCGACCTTTCGCTCGCGGCCTTCCGCAAGGAGATAGATATTCTCGACGTGTGGTTCGATTCGGGGAGCAGCTGGAATGCGGTTCTGGTGGGCAATCCGGAGCTGGCGTTTCCCGCCGATCTCTACATCGAAGGCGGGGATCAGCATCGGGGGTGGTTCCACTCTTCCCTGCTCTGCTCTGTTGCGTTAAAGGACATTGCGCCGTACAAAACGGTCGCGACCGTCGGCTGGACGCTGGACGAGCAGGGACGTGCCTTTTCGAAGTCGTTGGGCAACGGCGTCGATCCCGTCGATATCGCCGACCGCCTGGGCGCCGAAGTGGTGCGGCTGTGGACAGCGAGCGTGGATTTTCGCGAGGACGTCGCGGCTAGCGAGAATCTGATGCAGCGCGCTGCGGACAACTATCGCAAGCTGCGGAATACGTTCAAGTACCTGCTGGGGAACCTGCACGGCTTCGATCCGGCGCGAGATGGGGTCGATTACGAACAACTTTTGCCGCTTGACCAATACATGCTAAGGCAGACGTTGTTACTCCGTAACCGTGTCTGCGCATGGTACGAGGCATTTGAATTTCATCGTGTCTATCAAGCGATTAATGAATTTTGCATTGTCGATCTCAGCGCGCTTTATCTTGACCTGCTGAAAGACCGGATGTACACCTTCGCCCCAGAGAGCGTGGAACGACGTTCTGCGCAAACAGTAATTTGGAAGATTACGGAAGCGCTGGCACGCCTTGTGGCACCGATTCTGAGCTTCACAGCAGATGAAGTCTGGGGCTATCTGCCGCCTGTTGATGGCCGCGTGGCAAGCGTGCATTTGGCGCTGTTTCCGGGGACCGAAGAAATTCAGCCACTTCCGCAAAGCTCGGGAGCACCCCTTCCGGGTGAAACCGATACGACACGAATTGCAGAGCTTCTGCAAATTCGAGATGAGGTCTTAAAGGCATTGGAACTCGCCCGGCAGGAAAAAAGGGTAGGCAAGGCTTTGGAAGCAAAAGTTCGTATTGCCGCCTCTGATGGAAACCTAACTCTATTGCAGCTCTTTGCGCTTAATCCAAGGCTCCAGAGGTTCGACGTACTCAAAGAACTATTTAACGTCTCTCAGGTTGAAATCGTAGAGAAGGCTGATCGCGAATCGTCTTCTCGAGAGCAAGTGATCGTTACCGTCTTTCCCGCCGACGGCATCAAGTGCGAGCGCTGCTGGAATTATCGCACCGACACCGCTCAATATGGCGACTGGCCCGTCGTTTGCGGACGTTGCCGCAATGCCCTCGACCTGATGGGCTACAAGTCGCTCACGGAACCAGTAGAAAAGAAGGCCTACACATGAGCCGTGTTCGTGATTGGCGGGGATGGTTGTTGGGTTTGTCAGTGTTAGTGATTGTTCTGGATCGAATCACCAAGACCTGGGTGAGCCATCATATTGAGGAAGGCGATGCGATTACCGTGATCCCGGGCGTCTTTCGCATCAGCCATGTGCTGAATCCCGGCGCGGCCTTCAGTATGTTTATGGATTCACCCCATCCCGAACGAACGCGGTGGATGCTGACGGCGTTTTCGCTTCTAGCGGCAACGGTTGTCCTAGTTGTGCTGATAAGAGTCGGCCGTCGGTTGACGCTGATCTCGCTGGCGATGGCCCTGGTGCTCGGTGGAGCAATCGGCAATGTCTGGGATCGCATCCGATATGCGACCGTGGTCGATTTCCTTGAGGTCCACATCATTCACTATCACTGGCCGGACTTCAACATCGCCGACTCGGCCATTGTGATCGGCGGAATTCTGCTACTGCTCGATTCGCTGCGCTCAACATCTCCTGTGGCAGCACCGGCAAAGGCGGCAGCCTCTAAAGACACCTCCGGCGCTTGATGGTGGTTATATGGAGATCGCGGATTTTCGGCGGATTGCGTTGAGCCTTGAGGGTGTGGAGGAAAGCTCGCATATGGGCGCGCCGGATTTTCGCGTTGGAGGAAGGATCTTCGCCACCCTGGCCTCGCAGAGAGAAGGCTATGGCAACCTGATGCTCACACCTGAGCAACAGGCTGCTTTCGTCACTGATCTTCCCGAGATCTTTTTCCCCGTCAAAGGTGGATGGGGCAGGATGGGCGCGACACACATTCGTCTGGCCCAGACAAGTGAAGATGTGCTCACTGGAGCTCTGCACTCGGCATGGGAGCTGCGGCGCAGGAGCAACGAAAAAACAGCACGCGGAAGGCGATCTTCGCGGACTACCAAATAATCTTGTGAAAGCTTCGACCTTCCTAGCATGACGACGCGTCTGCCACTTGCTCTTTGTTTCCTCTCGATATTTCTGGCGCGCGGCGCTTCCGCCCAGGTTGCACCTGTTCCTGGCACGCATCCGAGACAGCTGGTCATCATCGACTCCGATATTGGCGACGATATTGACGACGCGTTCGCGATTGGGCTGGCGCTGCAGAGTCCCGAGTTCCAGCTGCTCGGCATAACAACCGCATTCGGAGATACAAGGCTGCGCGCGCAACTCGCGGTGCGCCTTCTCGCCGCCACGGGTCATCAGGATATCCCGGTAGTCGCGGGCATTGAGACGGCACCGCGCGCGAAATTTTCTCAGGCGCGATACGCCGAGGGTGGCGATCCCAAGCTGATTCATCCGGGCACGGCTCCCGATTTTATTCTCAGCGAGATCCGCAAGCACCCGGATCAGATCACCCTTATCGCGATTGGACCGCAGACCAACCTGGGCGCAGCCATCGACAGGGACCCGGCAACGTTTCGCAGGCTGAAGCGAATTGTCATGATGGGGGGCTCAATCTATCGCGGTTACAACAGCGACTTGCCCCAGGCTGAATGGAACATTCTCTGCGATATTCCGGCAGCACAGAAGGTTTTCACTTCCGGCGTTCCGCTTTACGTGATGCCCCTGGACGCGACGATCTTGAAGCTCGACGACGATAAGCGTAAGGCACTCTTCGACTACGGCTCGCCGCTGACAACACAACTTAAAGAGCTTTACCAGGAGTGGGGTCAGCCGACGCCGACCCTCTTTGATCCGATGGCCGTTGCTTATGCGGCACAGCCGGAGCTTTGTCCGACGACGGCTTTGCACATCACCCTTGACGACAAGGGTTTTACGCGGCCCGGCCCAGGCGCGCCGAATGCGCAGGCCTGTCTAAAATCCGATCCCCAGACATTCTTCCCTCTTCTGATGGGACGGCTGATGTCGAAAGCTCCGGTCAGGTAGCGTCCTCGGCCTCGTCGTACGGTTTCCCATGCAGCGGTGAGCCCCTATAATCAAAATGGGGCGCTATGTTTCCCTTGCCCATTTGCGCATACAGGGACAGCGTCCGCTTTTGACTTTGAGGCAGACTTTTTGACGGACGAGATCATCATCCGCGGAGCGCGGACCCACAATCTCAAGAACATTGACTGCAATATCCCGCACGGCCAGTTGACGGTCGTCTCAGGCGTTTCGGGCTCGGGCAAATCCTCGCTCGCCTTCGACACTGTGTATGCGGAAGGCCAGCGGCGGTATGTGGAGTCACTCTCGGCTTACGCCCGGCAGTTTCTGGAGCGGATTGAGAAGCCAGATGTGGACCTGATCGACGGGCTGGCTCCGGCCATCGCGATCAAGCAGAAGAATTCCACGCGCAATCCCCGCTCGACGGTGGCGACAGCAACAGAAATCTACGACTACATGCGGCTGCTGTGGGCACGCTGTGGGACCGTCCATTGCATTGTGTGCGATGGCATTGTGAAACGCGAAACGGTAGACGAAATTGCGGCAGCGGTTTTGAGGTTGGGTGATGGAACACGGCTGCATGCAATCTTCCCTGTTACCCCCAGCGAGCGGCCCGGGCCTGCGGCGGAGACAACGGACGAGGCGATCGCGAAGCCCACAAGTCGCGCAAAGAAGGCTGCAAAGAAAACCGCGGAATCGGCACAAGAAGCGTTTCTGACCGACGAGCTCAAGGAACGGCTGAGCGACCTACGCAAGCGCGGCTTCAACCGGCTCTACCAGGATGGCACGATCTATGAGTTCTCGACTCCGGAATCGCTGCTGGAGATTAACTTTGCGCTGCCGGTTTATGTGCTGGTGGACCGCATCGCCGTTTCCGCCGAAAATCGTGCGCGCATCGTGGATGCGGCCGAGATCGGATATCGCGAGGCGGGCGAGATTTTATTCGAGATAATCCCGCGCGACACCGAAACTCCGGAGCGCGAGCGGCTGCGATTCTCAGCGGCCTTTGAGTGCAAGACTTGCCATCGGGTCTATCGCGATCCGGAGCCGCGGCTGTTTTCGTTTAACAATCCCTTTGGCGCTTGCCCACGCTGCCAGGGCTTTGGCAATACGATCGACTTCGATCTCGACCTGATTATTCCCGACAAATCGAAGACGCTCGACGAGGGCGCGATCGATCCGTGGAACCGCCCTAAATATCGGTCGTACTTCACCGAGTTGAAGCGCGCAGCGAAGGGGCATGGCATTCCGATGGATGTGCCATGGTTCGATCTCTTACCCGACCAGCAGGCGTTTGTGCTAGATGGGCATGGGGCGTTTCTCGGCGTGCACGGATTCTTTCAGTTCCTCGAACGGAAGAAGTACAAGCTGCATGTGCGGGTGATGCTGTCGAAGTATCGTGGGTATGCACTGTGTCCAGATTGCAAGGGACAGCGGCTGCGCGCCGAGGCTCGAGCGGTCCGGCTGTCCGGCAAGAACATCTGCGATGCGGCGGCGTTGACGATTCGCGCCGCGAACGACTTTTTCAGCGGCGTTCAGCTTACTCCGATGCAGCAGGAGATCGCGGGCAGCATCCTGCATGAGATTCAGCAGCGGCTGCATTTTCTGGACGCGGTGGGGCTGGACTACCTTACGCTCGACCGGCTGGCCTCAACTCTTTCCGGCGGAGAATCGCAACGGATTCAGCTGGCTACTTCTCTCGGGTCGCAACTGGTCGGCGCGCTGTATGTGCTCGACGAGCCTTCGATCGGCCTGCACGCGCGCGACACCGCCAAGCTGATCCGGATTCTCAAAAACCTCCGCGATCTCGGCAATACGATCCTGGTGGTCGAGCACGATCCGGATGTGATTCGCGCGGCGGATTATCTGCTCGATCTTGGTCCGGGAGCGGGCGAGTTTGGCGGACGCGTGCTGGCGGCTGGCCGAGTGGCCGAGGTGGAACGAAATCCAGACTCGATCACAGGGAAATATCTCTCCGGTCAGCTCACGATTCCGGTGCCGACCCGGCGGCGCGAAGCAGGCGCGGGGAAAGACTGGATCAGGCTGCGCGGGGCCAGGGCGAACAATCTGCGCGGACTCGACCTGGAGATTCCTCTGGGACTGTTGGTGTGCATCACGGGCGTTTCCGGATCGGGTAAATCGACGCTGGTGCACGAGGTGCTGTACCGCGTGATCTCGCACCAGCTCGGCAAAACAGAGGGCGGCGACCCCGCGAATATCTATCGCGAGATCAAAGGCGTGGAGCGTCTGAACGATATTGTGCTCGTCGATCAGGCGCCGATCGGGCGGACTCCGCGGTCGAATCCGGTGACGTATATCAAGGCCTTCGATGCAATTCGCGAGCTGTTTGCTGCGCAACCCGAGGCACAGCGGCGAGGGTACACGGCGGGACACTTCTCGTTCAATGTGCCGGGCGGCCGCTGCGATGTGTGCGATGGCGATGGAACGGTTACGGTGGAGATGCAGTTCCTGGCCGACGTTGAACTGCCGTGCGAGGAGTGCGGCGGTACGCGTTATAAGGCCAGCGTGCTGGAAGTCCGGTACAAAGGCAAAAATATTCACGAAGTGCTGGCCATGACCGTCAAAGAGGCATTGAGATTCTTTGCCGGGCAGCACAAGATCGTCGAAAAGCTGGCCGTGCTGGACGAAGTTGGTCTGGGCTACGTTCGTCTGGGGCAGTCGGCGACGACGCTCTCCGGCGGCGAGGCGCAGCGGGTAAAGCTGGCGTCGCATCTGGCGTCGGTACGGGCGGCATCAAATGTCGACGGCAGAAGGAAGCAGAGCCGGGTGCTGTACATTCTCGACGAGCCGACGACGGGGCTGCATTTTGACGATGTGAGCAAGCTGCTGACGGCATTTCGCAAGCTGATCGACGGCGGCGGTTCCCTGGTGGTGATCGAGCACAATCTGGATGTGATCAAATCGGCCGACTGGGTCATCGATATGGGGCCGGAAGGTGGTTCAGCCGGTGGACAGATTGTGACAGCGGGCACTCCCGAGCAGATTGCGCAAAACGAGTTTTCGCATACCGGCGAGTGGTTGAACAGAGTTCTTACAGCGCGGCGCGAGGCCGCAACTGAAGTGGTGGTGTAATGCAGTCCCGATTCGCTTTTCTGGCTTTTGCCTTCTCTGCTCTTCTTCTGCCAGCCGGCCTTCTTGCTCAGTCGGCGCCTTTGCCGCCGGGAACGAGTGCCAACGAACCTTCCGCTCAGGCCCCAGCACAGGCGGGGCCATTGGCGCAGGCTGAGTCGTTGATCGATGGGAAAGACTGTGACAAGGCGCGTGGGCTGCTGGACACGTATCTCTCGACCCATCCCAACGATGCCCGGGCACTGTTTGACCGCGGCTACTGCGACGATATGCAGGAACGGATAGAGTCGGCGAAGGCCTTCTACCGTAGGGCAATTGCGGCCGATCCAAAGCAGTTTGAGGCGCAGATGGCGTTGGGGCTGCTCCTGGCCCAGGAGGGGTCGAAAGACGCGCGGGCGCAACTGGAGACGGCCCTCACGCTGGAGCCCAATCCTCCCAATCCGGCAGCTAAAGCCCAGGCCTACCGGACGCTGGCGAGGCTGGTTCGGGAGTCCGATCCGGATACGGCGAAGCAGGCTCTGCTGGAGGCCTTGAAGCTTACACCGGAGACAGTAAACGACACGCTCCTGACGGCGGAAATTGCCGAGGCCGAGGATGATAAGGATATTGCGGAGCAGGCTTACCGGCGGGTCCTGAAGATCGATCCGGAGTCTTCCGCAGCGACTGCCGGGCTGGCACATCTGCTGCTGGCGGAGAAGAAGTATTCCGATGCGGAACCGTTGTTGAAGGCGGCTTTGACGCGCGATCCGGACGATCCGGCGCTGAACACGCAGTATGCCGTGCTGCTGGCGGCTGCGGGCAAGAGCGAAGAAGCGGTGGCGGCTCTTGAAAAGCTGCATGGGATCGAACCGCGGGATCGAGGCATCGGCATGATGCTCGCCGATGCGTATATGCAAGCCGGGAACTATGAGAAGGCCGATACTGTCTATGCAAATCTGCTGGCTGCGACCCCGAACGATGTCGAATTGGCATCGGCCCGGGGGCAGGTTCTGATCCGGGAACAGAAGTACCCCGAAGCCTTGGAATTATTTCAGCGGGCGGTAAAGATCAAGCAAGATGATTCCGATGCATGGGTTGGGGTCGCATATGCGGCGTCCAAGACGCACCAGTACCCTCTGGTGGTCGAAGCGCTTTCGATGCGATCAAAATTTGCTTCGGAAACACCGGCTACTTACTTCTTATGGGCAACCGCATACGATAATCTTCATCAAAAGCAGCAATCTGTGGAGTATTATCATCTGTTCTTGAAGTCGGCCCTGGGGAAGTTCCCAGACGAGGAGTGGCAGGCTAAGCAGCGGTTGCTGGTCCTCGAGAAGTAGTTAGCGTTTAACGTTCCCGTGGCACCCGAGGAGGTGCATCATGCGGTTCGTTCTTGCTTTCGCATTCGCTACGCTTGCTATCGCCCCCGCGGCATTCGCGGCCAACGATAAAATACTAGACGTGCAGGAGATGACTGCGCTCGAAACAAGGGCTGCGCAGGCGTCGCCCAAAGAGCAGTGCTTCCTCTATGCAGAACTCGCCCACTCGATGGCAGAGCTCGCCAGCCAACAGTTTACGGCCGGCCAGACTGCGCAAGCCTCAGCTTCGCTCAAGGCGGTACAGAAGTACGCCGAGAAAATCCACATGGGCGTCGCCGATGACGCGAAAAAGCTCAAGAATGCGGAGATCCTGATGCGGCATACCGCTTACCGCCTCAAGGAAATCATGCTCGGCGCTTCGCTCGACGACCGTCCGACGCTGGAAGCAACCCTGAAGCAGCTGGACCAGGTGCAGTCTGAGATGATGCTGCAGGTCTTCAAGCGGTAGCGTCCGCTGCTGTTGCCCAGATCCATTCCCTCTAACCGGCCCCTCTTAGCGGGCAATCAGGTCGTCCTGAATCGATACCGAGGATACGGAGCCTCGGAAGACTCGGGCGGTCGTGATTCTCATTTGTTCTGAGGGAAGGGCTGCCTTGGGCGGAGAAACCGTGGCGCGAAGCGGCTGGTTGCTGGACAAGTGATGACGGGCCTGGCATCCCAGACCGGAGAGGAGCGCCACCGCGAGAGCGGCTAGCGTCCGGACCTTCTGACGGCGAGATGCCATGTTGCCCCCTGTCGAGCGCGGGACAGATGGCAGGTGAGTTCCCGTGGCTCGATCTGCCCGAGTAGTGACTGAGGGTCGGCGTTCGTTTCAAAAAAGTGCCATTTACTCCGCGCGCAGTGCCTCCACCGGATTGACCGAGGCGGCGCGCCGTGCAGGGATAAAGCTGGCCACGAGCGCCGAGAAGCCGAGGAGCATAGCAACCGAAACGAGTGTCGGAATATCCCACGAGCGCACTCCGAAGAGCAGCTTGCCCATCATGGTTGCCGCTGCTATCGAGCAAGCCAGACCTGCAGCAATGCCCAGAACCGTCAGCCATCCGGCTTCTTTCAAGATGAGTTGATAGACCGAGCTGCGCTGCGCGCCGAGGGCCATGCGCACGCCAATTTCACGCGTACGCTGGCTGACAGAGTAGGCGATTACGCCGTAGAGTCCAACGACGCCGAGCAGCAGGGCGAGAACGGCGAATCCCCCCACGAGCCACGCGGCTGAGCGGTGAATATACGCGGGCGGGGAATTATTGATGACCTCGACCATGGTGAGCGGGTTGCGCGTGCCTATGTCGGGATCAATCTTGTGAACGGCGGCGACCAGCGCCGGCAGGACGGACTGCTCAGCCTGCGAAGTGCGCACAACGATGTCGTAATAGGTATCGGGGCTCTGGTTGACCGGGTAGTAGACAGCTGGCCAGATCTCCTCATCAAGGCCGCCTTCGCGGATGTCGTCGACAACGCCGATAACTTCCCGCATGGAGTCAGGTGAAAGACTCGTATCGCCGATTTTCTTGCCGATGGGGTTCTCGCCGGCAAAGTACTTTCTCGCCAGCGCCTGATTGATGACAAGGACGTTCGGCTTGGTCGAGTCTTCAGAGTCAGCAAAGAATCGGCCACTGATCAGGCGCGCCTTTAAGGTGGCGAAATATTCCGAGCTGACCTCGCGCTCGTTCACTTCATTGTGCTCGCCGGTCCAGGGATGGCCCTGGATTCTGATCCAGGTCGTGTTCCCATTGCCGGTGATCGGCAGGCGCGTGCTGACGGCTGCCGACTGCACCCCGGGCAGCGCATCGAGAGTTGTGACCATCTGGCGAGCTAGCCGCACCTGCTGGTCAGGCTTGGCATAGGTTTTGTCGGGCGCAGCGACCTCGAGAGTGGCGAGGTGATCGGGAACGAATCCTAGCTCGACGTGGAGCAGGTGGTAGAAGCTGCGGGTGATCAGGCCTGCTCCAGCGAGTAGCACAAGGCGATCGTCAGCTCAAGAACGACGAGGTGCGATCCGAAGCGGCGCCAGACGGTTCCTGCGGCGCCACGGCCCCCGTCGGCGAGATCGGCTCTAAGGTTCGACGGAGACAGCCGCAAAGAAGGCGCCAACGAAAAGGTCACAACCGCCAGCAACGCGACGAGCACGGCGAAACCGAGCACACGTGAATTTAGCCCAATGCCCTGCAGGTAGGGCACGTAGTCGATTATGTCGCTCGGGATAAGCCGCAGGAGGAGGTGCATCGTTCCGTACGCTGCAGCCACGCCGAGGACACTGCCCGACAAGACAAGCACAAGCGATTCTGTAACAAACTGGAGTACAAGACGAGTCCGTGATGCTCCTAGCGCGCCGCGCACGGCCATCTCACGACGTCGGTTTTCCGCGCGCACGAGCAACAGGTTGGAGACATTCACGCACGCGATGAGCAACAGCAGGGCCGCTCCGCAGAAAAGAACGAGAAATAAGGGGCGAACATCGCCGATGATGGCTTCGCTAAAAGAAATAACCGCTGCGCCCTGACCGCGATTTGTGTCGGGATATTGCTTCTCAAGCTGCGCGGCGATGGACTTCATGTTGGCCAGCGCTGTGGCGACAGAGACGCCGTCCTTGAGGCGTGCGACTCCATAGAGATTATGGCACCCGCGGCGCCTCTCGCAGCCATTCAGCTCCTGGATGGGCAGCCAGAAGTCGGCGCGGCCGCGCGGGGCGAAATGGAACTCGCGAGGCAGCACGCCAATGATGGTCGTGGGCGTGCTATCGAGCGTGGCCACCTGGCCTATGATGTCTCTGCGGCCTCCGTAGAGATTTTGCCA
>JBAVYX010000109.1:0-2165 GCA_049588475.1 Silvibacterium sp.
CGCGCAAGACAGTGTCTCGCTTCTAACTAAGCGCACCGCGACCGAGCAAAAGAAATATAGATTGGTTTTCTATACGTTACCGCGGTACGGGATGTCCTCGCTATGCCCCAGAGGGGGGATGGATCGAAAGGAGGTAACGACCAAAAAGGAGTGGCGCGCACCTATCGGGCGGAGAAGCCGTCAGAGTGCGGCGGCGATCGGCTGCTGAATTTCGCTCGACGCCTGGGGCCGCCCTTTTCCGGTCAGAACGCGAGGCGATTGACGCCGAGGCGATCTCAATGCCGCTAGGTGCCTCGAATCGCTGGTCTTGAATACTGATGGCGACGACGGCGCGCTAAACAAGAAAGTTCCCCGCTTGCTTGTGATTGGCAAAGACAAAAGGCGCAGTAGATTGCAGGACCATCAACTCCCAGATCGTCCGCCCATCCTTCCCTAACCAAACGGCAAAGTACGTGTAGGCGGTAATCCACCAACGACCCGGCAGCCGTCAATGTACGTTGGCGATTTTTTAGTCGTTATCCGAGAGAGAGAGTCCTTCAGAAGATGCTCCATACACCCGGTGTAGCCACTTCCAGCAAATGGCCGTCGGGATCGCGGAAGTAAAGTGCCTCGCCACCATATTTCCAAGTTTTCCGTAGCTCAATCGTAATCCCCTGCTGCGACAGCCATGCCTCCCATGCCTGTAGCTCCGACCTGGAAATGCCGAAGGCAACGTGGATCGCACCAATTGCGTCTGTACCTGCGGTAGCCTCTTTCCTGAACAGTAGGAGTACGCTCCGGTCACCAGCGCGCAGCGCACACAATCGCGTCTGATCAGTGATGCTTTCTTGCGGATCGGTGTCGATCGGCTCGAAGCCGAAGACGCGGCGATAGAACTCGACCGATCGGGTCGGGCGCTCGACGTAGAGCGAGGTTTCAAGGATTCCGTTGACTTGCGGTCGGCTCAAAGTAGCTTCTGGCATCGTTTACCCTCCGATGCTCCACCACGGCTGCATCCGAATGGTTATCAGATGAGCGACTGCCATTTGGACACAACCCATGACTGAGTGTAGCTGACGTAAGCATCGCAAATCACTCGACCTGTTCGCTGACAGAAAAGTCCTCCAGGATCCCGGGCAGCGACTCTTCGATATGGCGGCGTCCCTTCGTCACGGTGATGCCGCGCTCGAGCAGCATTCCACGAATCTGGTTGATCACCGCGGTACGACGCCCCACCCACGTTCTTGTTCGTTTTCACGTACGGCTTTACATACTGGGCTGGCATCAGGCGTACATCATGCCCCTGTTCTCGTAGAGCCCGGCCCAGGAAGTGGGACCCTCCGCAGGCCTCCATACCGACCAGGCCACACGCGAAGGTTAGCTGTGAAGCGCAGCAGCGAATTGCGCGAACACTTCTTGCGCACCACGACTTCGCCGCGTGCGTTAACACCTACGAGGTGAAAAATGGTCTTTGCTAAATCAATGCCGATCGTGTGAATCTCCATGGGACGCCTCCTGTCTACACCTCTACACCCTCCAGGGGGCTAGGCGGCGGACCATGCCAGTAGCTACGCCATCGGCTAGCGGCCACACATCCGCGATCTCTTCGCCGCTCTCTTCTGCTCTCCATCGGCAAAATCGGTGACACGGACCCAGATTTTGGGTCAATAATATCCGCATTCAAACCCCACATTTGTGGAGCGGACCATGCTGCGCATTCATTTCAATGACCGCCGAAATATTGACGGAAGTGTCGATTCGATTTCTTAGAATGTTTCCGAACTGTGGCAACAGTGAACGATGAAAAAATGCTGGTGATGTACGAGAGGCAGCATCGGTGTGATCCATATCGCCGCGTGCGTTAACACCTACGAGGTGAAAACACGGCTCACTCCAAACGACCCTATCGAAACTGCCCCGGAGCAGCATTCCGCGCTGCCACGCGCCGCATCGGACGGGGCAGTCCCGATAGGGATCTATCGTTTCCCGGGACCAATCTGTGAATCAGCAGTCTCAACTTAAGGCGTTAGTTAAAGGGAAAATTTTCGACCAACATGATGTCAACAGCCGACGTATCGACCTGTGAGAAGATAATCCGCGTGCCATCGGGTGATACGGCGAACCCCGGGTCACCCTGGGGTGGCAGACCGGCTAACTCCGCGACTCTGGACACCCGCTTACTCGCA
>JBAVYX010000110.1:0-23322 GCA_049588475.1 Silvibacterium sp.
ACGCCGTGGACCTGCTGCGCCTTCGCCCTTGCCTCCGCCGGCCGTTGCATTCGTGAAGGACGGACCTGCCGCACCTTCGCCCTTGCCTCCACCTGACGCGCGCCGCGGACCTGCAGCCCCTTCACCGTTGCCTCCGCCAGCCTTTGCGTTCGTGAACGACGGACCTGCCGCGCCTTCGCCCTTGCCTCCACCTGACGCGCGCCGCGGACCTGCTGCGCCTTCGCCCTTGCCTCCGCCGGCCTTGGCGTTCGTGAACCACGGACCCGCTGCACCTTCGCCGCTCCCTCCCCCGGCCGTTGCATTTGTGCACCACGGACCCGCTGCGCCTTCGCCGTTGCCGCCGCCGGCCGTTGTATAGCCAGAAGTGTCGCATTCGCTGCGAGTTTTCGCCAGGATAAAGGCCTTCCTGCTGGTATCCTGTCGGCAGGAAGGCTAGAGCGTGCGAGTCTCGGACCTGGACAGCATCCTGTGGTTGCTCGGTATTGCAGGGCAAATTCTGCTCCTGTTGATCTTGGTCTATCGCCGCCTTTATCGCATATTCCCCATATTCACGGCCTTCATTCTCTGGGCTGCGCTTTCTGACCTTTTCCAGCTGGCTGTACTCATGGGGCACCATGACGCGAACAGCTCGCTCTATTACAGAACCACTTTCTCGATCAATATCCTGCTATATGCGCTGGAAATCGGGGTGTTTGTCGAAATCGCCGCGAATGTTCTCCAGCCCGTGAGGCGATCCTTACCCAAAGGAATTCTCTATATTCTTATGGGCTGCATGGCCATCATCGCGGTAGGAGCCTTCTTTTTTGCAGCGCATTTGAACGGATCGACACTAGCCCATCCACGCGCATTCTTCGTCATGGACGCCAGCGTGGCCATCTTGCAGTTGGTGACATTCGCGCTGATTGCCGCTTTTTCTCAGGTATTGGGTCTGACCTGGAGAAACCACGTATTGCAGCTGGCCTCCGGCCTGGCGTTCTACGCGGCCATCACATTGGTCGTGGGATTAGCACACAGTTATCTCCGTGCCGGGCCTGAATATGCAACAAGATACAGGGAGATAGCCCACCTCGGAGTTGCCGGTTACCTTTGTTCATTGTCCTACTGGTGCTACTCTTTTGCGCGCCAAGAGGCTCCGCGCAAAGAATTTAGTCCACAAATGGCTCAACTTCTGGTATCAATAAGTGGTAGTAGCAAGAGGCATTCTGTCGTTGCCCGTTCCCTCGACTTAAAATAACTTATGATCCTAACCCTGATTTCGGTAGCGGTACCCTCTGCTCTGATTGCATACGCCGTATATTGGCGGCGCGGTCAGGCCAAACGCAAGGCAGCCGATTGGGATTCCATCGTCGCTCGCCTTCGGTCCAACAGTGAGTTCAACTTCGATGAAGTCGCAGAACGTTATCTTTACAGCGACGGTATTCGTGCCACGCCACGCGACATCTGGTCCAGGATTGACGGTGCCAATGGCCTGTGGGCGATGTTCATCAATGCTGGTGTTCTGATGCAGCTCGCCGACTACGCGACTGAGCATGGTAAGGATGTACCAGAGGAGCTGATCGAGGAACTGCGCAGCGACGCATTGCAGATTCGGATAGCGGTTCTTATGGCCCTCGCGAAATACGGCTTTTCCCGTTCAGGTGTGGCAGCTTCCGTAAACGCCCATCGCGCCGCAATGGCCTACAGCAGCATGCTGGCGCACATCACCACCCTCTTCCAGGAACACTCAGCGCTTTATTTCCCACGCTTTCTCGAAGCCATGTAGTTTTAGACAGGATTCCAGCCAAAAGCCCATGCTTAACGCATGGGCTTTTGATTTCTGCCACATCGTGGTGCGCGATCCGGTATGCAACTAGGGATTGGTTCCTAGGAATTCTTCGATGCGGTCGATCTCCCGAGGACTGAGACGAAAAGTCGCCGCGGGGAGAATGCCATCGACCTGATCGGGCCGGCGGGCACCAACAATCGCCGCGGTGATTGCAGGATGGCGGAGGGTCCAGGCGATAGCAACCACGCCCGGCTCAACGTTATGCGTTTTGCCTATCTCCCGCAGCAGTTCTGCAAGTTTCAGATTTCGAGATAGCTTTGGCTCGTTGAAATTCGGGCTGCGTTTCCGCCAGTCATCCGCAGGCATCTCTTTGACGCGTTCGGCGGTCATCTTGCCAGTGAGAAGGCCCGAGACCATCGGCGAGTAGTTGATCACTCCGATGTTGTGCTGTTCGCAGAAGGGCAGAATCTCAGCCTCGATATCACGGCGCAACAGAGAGTAGGGCGGCTGCAGCGATGTAATGGGAGCAATCTTCTGCGCGCGCTTCATCTGCGCAACGTTAAAATTCGACACCCCAAGAAAACGAACCTTCCCCTGTTCCTTGAACCGCGCTAACGTCTCCCATCCTTCTTCGATTTCGTCTTCCGGATTAGGCCAGTGAACCTGGTAGAGGTCGATGGTGTCCACACCGAGCCGACGCAGCGAGTTTTCAATCTCTTCTTCGAGAGATGCTCTCTTGAGGCTGCGATAGATCTGCCGGTCGGCGTTCCAGCGCATGGAGCACTTCGTGAAGATGTAGGGCTCACTGGTTGCGTACTTGAGCGCTCGGCCAACCACTTCCTCGGAGTGCCCAAGGCCGTAGATCGCCGCCGTGTCGATCCAGTTGATCCCGGCGTCAAGCGCCCGCTCGATGGTCCTCACGGATTCGTCGTCGTCCTGTGCGCCCCAGGCGAATTCCCAGTTGCCTCCACCGATGGCCCAGGCTCCGTAGCCGAGGGGAGTGAGATGAAGATCCGAGTTGCCAAGTTGACGTGTCTGAAAGGAAGTAGCGGGAGAAGGATGAGTAGAAGACATAACACCCTTTCGATGCGCGAAAGCCTTATCCGGCTTCAACAGCAGGCCAGGAAACTAAGGCTCTACCAGAAATTGCCCGTTGCTCATGATCTGCTCTTCATCGACCCAGATATTAAAGCGCAGGCCCACCACATCGATATGCGTCGTTGAAGTCCACGGCGCGCCAGTGTGCTCGCCATAGGGGTTCCCAAACGCAATATGAATGCCCGGGAATTTCTCATCCTGCAGAATATTGCCGATCACACGATGGATACCGAGATTCGTCCCGATCGCAAACTCACCTACGCGGTCCGAGTTCTCATCAGTGTGCGTGTAGGCCCAGAAGTCGTCCCGCAACTCACGATTTACCGACTCGCATGATGCAATACGGTTATTCTTGATCTCGATGGTCAGCGGAGTTGCCTCCAGCAGCCCGTAGCGCGCGCAGAGATAATCGCCGACCACCCCGTCAACGACAAATCTGCCGTTCACCTCGCCGGGAGTTGTGAAAATTTCTCCGCCCGGAAGATTGCCCCACTTGTCGGGAGAGATAATGCCGGAGGTCTTGAGCCACTTATAGTCTGGATTCAGGTCGGCGCGGATATCGGTTCCCGCCACCGTAGTTGCGCGAATATATCTTGCGCTCCGCACCTTTTCGATCACTTTCTGCGAGAGCTGATCCACTCGATGGAAGTCTGCCCGCATGCCCTCGCACATGATCTGCGCAGTAATGTTGACCATATGTGCGTGGCGCATGCGCCGGCGATTGACTACTTCCGTCATCTGCATGCGCGATCGCAGCTCATTACGCTGAACGCAGACGGCAAAGATGCTCACGTCCGATGTCTCCATATCGGCGAGTACTGACCGCGGCATATCCACCAACGGGCGTGACGCCAGATCTTCGAGCACAAAAGCATTCCAGCAGCATCCGGTGGCCGCAAGTTCCTGGGCCAGCGACGCGGCAATCGGAGCCGTTGCCTGATCGGTGATCAGCGTCACTTTCTCCGAGGGTTGAATTCGCAGGCAGGTCTCGACAGCCGAGCGCGCTCCAGGCAAAAACTCGGATGGAAACGGTACTGCAAGCAATGCCTGGGCCTCGGTGGATGCAGGAAGATTTGTCAAAATTGCGGTCGACCTCACGGAGATATCTCTTGAATTTACCGTAAATCATCTAAAAATACAGTCGCAATGCCACTTTCATGGGTCGCTCCTTTCAGGAATCGAAGCGTCCTTAGGTGGCCCGGCTCTTTAGGTGGCTGGCTCTTTACCCGACATGCCCATACACGATATCGTTCGCTTAGTCCTTCTTAAACCCAAACCCCTTCTGGAGTAGATATGCCTTTTGTGCGCCATTCGCTTTCCTTGCTTCTCTTTGCAACCACCCTCTTGGCCACGGCGCAGACCGCTACGCCTCCGCACCCCAGGATTCAAACCACGACGAAGCCTAAAGCGACAGAGCCTGCCCTGCCGATAAACATCCCCGCTGTTGTCGCGCCCATCAAGGTACAGTTCGCATTGCGCTACCAGGAAATCAAACTTGGCACCGGCGCGCTCGCCGCTCCCGGTCAAATTTATACCGTCCACTACACGGGATGGCTTGCATCAGATGGGACGAAATTCGACTCGTCAGTTGATCGTGGCAAGCCGATCGAATTTCAGCAGGGCGTGAAGCGTGTCATCACCGGATGGGATCAAGGCTTCGAGGGCATGCACGTCGGCGGCAAGCGCCGCCTGTTTATTCCTTGGCAACTGGCTTACGGAGAGCAAGGGCGCAGCTCGATTCCGCCCAGGGCCAACCTGATCTTCGATATCGAATTGGTCGATCAACGCGATCCCAATGCGCCGGCACCTGTCACGCCGCCTTCGCAATAGGCCTATGCTATAGGCTCAGAAGAGTCCGACCTGCGTCTCCT
The DNA here is from genome assembly GCA_049588475.1 of Silvibacterium sp. GTDB lineage: Bacteria > Acidobacteriota > Terriglobia > Terriglobales > Acidobacteriaceae > Silvibacterium. The sequence continues at coordinate 4,735 of JBAVYX010000110.1, forward strand.
CGACCATATAGTCCACCACGGCCTTCAGGTCGCAGGTCTCCTCGTATTTTCGCAGTTGCCGATCGGCGCCCGTCCCCATCTCCAGGATGGTGCGGATGTACTCGATCGCCGGCCGGCAGTCGAGTTCATCCACCACCTCGTCGATGAATTCCAGATATTCGAGAATCAGCTCGCGCTCCGGCACCTCGATCTCCTTGCCGAAATCAATCAGCTTGCCATCTAGCCCATAGCGCACGGCACGCCACTTGTTCTCCATGATCAGAGCGCGTGAATACTGCCGCCAATCCTGATTGCGCGCATGCAGCAGATACAGCTTCGACGCGGTTGCCTGGATGAGCGCCGCAATCGCCAGTGTCTCCTCGGCACGCATGGGGATATCGCAAACCCGCACTTCGATGGTGTTGAAGAATGGATGCGGGCGAATGTCCCACCATATTTTTTTGGCATTATCCAGGCTGTTCGTCTTGATCAGCACATTCACGAAGTTCTCGAATTCGCTGTAGCTCGAAAAGCTATCCGGAATATTCGTCCGCGGAAACTTATCGAAGACCTTTGCCCGGTAGCTCTTGAGACCTGTCTTCATCCCGCGCCAGAAGGGCGAGTTCGTCGAAAGCGCCAGAATATGAGGCAGGAAGTAGCGCATCGAATTCATAATGCGGATTGCTGCCTCGCGATCCTCGACGCCCACATGGACGTGAAGGCCGAAAATCAGATTCGCGCGCGCCACCAGCTGCAAATCCTCCACCACTCTTGCATAGCGGGCATCGGGATAGATCTCCTGCGCCCGCCAGTCGGCAAAGGGATGCGACGCTCCTGCAACCAGCACCAGGCCATTCTCGCGCGCCAGATGAATCATCTGCCGCCGCAGGTCGAACAGGTCCTCGCGCGCATCCTTGATTGTTCTGCAGATGCTCGTGCCCACTTCTACCACAGATTGGTGCATCTCGGCCTTGACGCGCTCGTGAAGCCGTAGCTTGCCCTGGGCCAGCATCTCGGTCGCAATGTGCGAGCGCAAATCCCGGGTCACGGGATCGATGGTCTGGTATTCCTCTTCAATGCCGATGGTGAAAGACGGACGCATAGGTGACTACCGTTGTATGACGATGCGTCCTTCCAGGCAAGGGGTTTGTTGTGGAGGCCTATCCTGCCGTCTTCGGCGTAGTCGAGTCTTTCGCCGGTTTCTTCTTTGCCGTGGCCTTCTTGGGAGGGGTCTTTTTCGTCGCCGGCGCTTGAACAGCCTCCTTCACCGCGGCGAGAGATCCGCTCAGAAGCGCCTGCGCCTGCAGCACCGGAGTCACCGGCGCCGTCTTCGCTTTCTTCACTGCCAGTTCGGCGACGGCGCTCACAATCCACTCAAAATTTTCCGGTCCGACTGAGTGCAAATCGGCGTCAGGCGCCGGATTCATGAAGTCGATGGCATACGGAACGCCGTCTTCCACGGCGAACTCCACCGTATTCAGGTCGTAGCCAAGCGCCTTGCAAAGCGTCAGCGCGTCCTTCTCGACGCGCTTGAGGAGCTTCTTGTCGTACGCCGGAGGATTCTGCACATACCGTTCGTGATGCGGCCGCCGTGGATCGTACGGCATAATGTGGACCTTCTCCTGACCCACTACATAGCAGCGGAAGTACTCGTCAAACTTCACCGCACCCTGCAGCGTCATGCACAGATCGCGGCTCTGGTCGTAAGCGTGGAAGAACTCCTCGCGATTATGAACATGATGCACATCCCTCCACCCGCCACCGTCTACCGGCTTCAGGAAGGCGGGAAACCCCACATACGCAAAGACCCCGTCCCAATCCAGCGGAAATTCGAGGTTACGCATCGACCGCTCTGTTGTGCCCTCGGGGAACTTCTTATGCGGCAGGATCACCGTGGCCGGCACCGCAACTCCCAGCTTCCCTGCCAGGGAATAATTGAAAAACTTGTCGTCCGCCGACCACCAGAAGGGATTGTTGATGATCGCGGTACCGTAGAGTGCAGCATGCTTCAGGAACGCGCGATAGAAGGGAATGTCATGCGAGATGCGATCGACAATGACCGCGTAAGCGGGAGGCTTGTCCAGATAGACGCCGCCCACCTGCACGAACTCGGCGGAGATCCCTTCCCCGTCTTTTGTTTCCGCGTTCATGGAGTTGATGCGCTCGACTAGAGCGCCAGGAAAGGTGTTTTCCATGCCAAACAGAACGCCAATTTTCTTCACTTTGCTTTCCTTTGGGGGATGAGGATGCGATGCGTCAGGCCGCAGCATACGTGCGTTGGACCTATGGTCACCTTAGCAGGTCGCAGCGGGACGCAAAAGAGCCGGCAGAGTACCTGGAGGTCGAATCTGTAAAGAAAACTCCTGTCGCCGAATCGCGACCTCAAGCCGGAGAACCTGTTGGTCACCAAAGACGGCCGCGTTAAGATTCTGGACTTTGGCCTCGCGAAACTGATGCAGCACCAACTATGGAACTGAAACCGTCGCGCCGGACGCTCTCCTGTCTTCACCCACGACACCGGCTACCAGGAAATCTAGGCCCTGAATATCCGCTGGGCCGGACGAAGACACACCAGCCGTACCTGAACAGCGTTCAGCCCTGTTTTAGAAACTTCCCCTGATCGAGATCAAGAAACGCCTGCTGCAGCTCCTCCTGTGTATTCATCACAATCGGGCCATACCAAGCCACCGGCTCCTGCAGCGGCTTCCCGGAGACAAGCAGAAAACGGATTCCGTCGTCGCCAGCCTGAACCGTCACCTCATCGCCGCGATCAAACAGTACGAGCGAGCGGTTGTCCGCGACAGCCGGCGGAGCTGTGTCCAGCCATTGCACACCCTCCGTCGGCACAGCGAGCGGCGCAGACGCATTGCAGAACTTGCCTGACCCTGCAAAGACATAAGCGAAGGCATGGCTCCTAACCTCGACCGGCAGGCTCTTTCTTCGACCCGGACCAACTGTCACATCGATATAAGTAGGATTCGTCGCGATTCCATCGACAGGGCCAGACTTGCCCCAGAAATTCCCGCAGACCACGCGTACCTCAGTCCCATCATCGTCCGTGATCTCGGGAATATCCGTCGCCTTCACTTCCTGGTACCGGGGAGCCGTCATTTTCTGCGACGACGGAAGATTGGCCCACAACTGGAACCCGTGCATCCGTCCCACCGAGTCGCCCTTCGGCATCTCCTGGTGAATAATTCCGCTCCCGGCCGTCATCCACTGCACATCGCCGGACCCAATGGTGCCCTGATTTCCCATGCTGTCGCCATGCTCTACAGTTCCCGCGAGAACGTAGGTCACAGTTTCGATCCCGCGATGCGGATGCCACGGAAAACCCGCCAGGTAGTCGGCCGGAACATCATTGCGGAAGTCGTCGAGCAGCAGGAACGGGTCGAAGTCAGACGTGTTGCCGAAACCAAACGCCCGACGCAGATGCACTCCCGCGCCCTCGCGCGTTGGCCTGGACTTGATAAGCTTTTTCACCGGACGAATCGACATGACAGCCTCCCGTACCGCGAGTTTACTGCGTTTGAGTGATGTCCACGAGTTAGCTATCGCCGTAGACCGGGATTGCTGCTCCGTGAATCACCCTGGCCGCGTCGCTGCAAAGGAACAGAATGACCCGGGCGATGTCCTCCGGGTTCGGCCAGGTTGCGAAATTAGCCTCAGGCATGGCCTTGCGGTTGGCCGGCGTATCGATGATGCTGGGCAGAATCGAGTTCACGCGTACACCGTTGCCTTTTGCATCCGCAGCCAATGAATCGATCATGGCCAAAGCCGCTGCCTTCGACGCAGCATAGGCGGAAGCTCCGCCGGCGTGATCGAACGCGGCCTTCGCCGCGACGTTCACGATCGCTCCACTCTTCTGTTTGAGCATGGGTACAATCGCCGCGCGAGCGAGCGCGTAGCCCGCGCGCAGATTCAGCGCAAGCATCCGTTCAAATGTTTTGATGTCCAGATCCCACAGCTTCACACCGCCCGCGTAGCCGCCCACGGTATTGACCATTGCATCCAGCCGGCCATGCTCCGCGATGATCTGGTCTACTATCTGGCCAACACCGACTTCATTCGTAACCTCCACAGAATGCCCTTCAAGCGATGTGCCATCCACACCGGCCACACCCTGCAACGCGGCGAATTCTTCCGGCTGACGATACGTCACCACTACTTTCGCGCCCTCTCGCAAGAACGTCAGGCTCACCGCGCGCCCCAGTCCGCCAGTGCCACCGGCCACAAGTATCACCTTGCCCGCGAACCCAATATTCATTTTTGTCCCTCGTGATCTTTGATATGACCGGATCAAGCGCAGTCTTCCCGGAAAGCGCACGTTCGCGGGACTGCTTATCAATCATGAATCATGATGAGGCGCGTGGCACGCTCAATTGAGTGGTTGTGCCTCGCTGCCCGCCTTGTTCCAGTCGATGATATTAACCAGCTTCCAGGGATTTTTTCGAAGCTCCCACTGAAGTTCGCCCTTTTTGTTGATAATCAGCTGAGCAGCAGGGTACAGAACGCCAGTGCTCTTGTTCTTATCGGCGTCGTTCAAGTCGAATTCGCCCGCGGTAAGGTTGTAGGCCGTGCTTGGACCGGCGTTCATGGCCTCACCAATCCTGATCGGGCGGTTGGTGGCGAAGCGGATCCTGCGGCCGGTAGGGGTACGAATCAACCCAATGTACGTGAGATCGGTGCCAACTGTGCCGGTGATGGCAATGCGGCCAACCGGTTTCGCCTTGCTGAGCGCGTCAACCAAGCCTTGGCTCTGACCTTTCTTGAACGCGTCGACCAGTACTTGCCTGTCTTCCTGCGTGGAGAATTGGTCGATGATCACCTTAACGCTGACCATCTTGCCCATCTGGGTGCTGGTGCCCATCGCGGTTGCGTCAATGGTCGCTGATTTCGTGTCGTCCGCGGGAACAGCTGGGGTGATCGCCAAAAGCAGGACAGCGAGGAGAAGACTGCCATAGCCGAATTTGCGACCTCGGCACCTGGAACCATTGCTGTATGCCATTATTTGTCCTTTCCGACGAAAGCGGAAGTATACACCCCAGCCCTCTTTGCCGCGCGGCATGCTCGCTGACTGTCCCGGCACGAACCTCAAAAAGTGTGGAGAGCGGACAATCTGCCCGCTCTCCATGTTTAGCGAATCAATCTTTCACGAGTCCAACTGCTCATGTGAGCGGATGTACTCAATGACGGCCTCGCTCCAGCCGTCGATGTGCGTCCAATCGCCATAGCCCACTCCGTTACGGTAGCTGGCCACGTTCACCACGTAACCGCGGCCGCGCGGTGCAGACACCCGGTCGTGCGACTGCTCATCGGTGATCACGATGAGCCTGTCGTACGGCTCGCGCAGTTCCTCCAGCTCCTCTAGCGCCTTGCCCAGATACGTGCCACCGTGCGGCTGGCTCTGAACCATGGCGTCGCGCAGAGCGAAACCACGCCGCGCCGGAACGAACTGCAGGCGGGCAGAGAAGGTATAGATGTCCACCTCCTCCGCAATCTCGCGCAACAGCACCGCGAGACCCGCCGCCACATCCATCCGCAGCATCTGCGACCGTCCCGAGAGACGCGCGTCCATGCTGCCCGACACGTCGACCAGCAACACCGTCCGACCAGCCAGACGAGACTGACCGTGCAGGCTCAGGAACATCGCCTCCTCGATCCACGACTCCCACTGCGGCGCGTGACGCGCAGCAGCGATGAAACGAAAAGGCAGAACACGCTCGACGCGAATGGTCTCCAGCGCGTGCCGCACCAGCACCGGCTCTGCCCCCGCCGTCTGCATGTTGCGCAGGTTACGGAGCAGCGCCAGAGCACCGAGGCGATTCTCTATCAGCAGCGATTCCCAGACCTCTCGCTTCTGCTCACCGCGCGAGAGGCGAACCTCCCACGTCTCCGGCGAAGGCAGCTCACCGTTGATAAGCTGGCGCCAGGTGAGCGCCTGCTCCGCGGTCAGCGGCTTCGCGTGCGTGAGGAAGAGCACGTCCCGCAGCTTGACCACGCCCTCGCGATCGTACTTTGCGAGCGCGTAAGCATCGAACCGACAGAAGGCGGTAGCCAGCCCCTTCTTCACCTGCGCGGAGAGCGGCTGGCGTCCATCCTTCCAGTAAATGGCAAGGAACTCCGCCAATTCATCGGCACGCTGGATCACTCGAGCCAGCGTCTCCGCAACCAGACCGCGATGCGTCGCGTAACGCGCCATCTCGCGTACGAGCAAAAGCGGTGCGTGGCGCAGCTTCATCTGCTCGCGAGCTTCGACGGCGAGAGCCGCCACCTTCTCGACCTCAACGCGCGGGACCAGCGCGGCAATACGGTCAGCGATCGAGACACCGTTCTCGTAGAATTGGTCTTCCCACAGCATGCAGGCCAGCACCGAGCGCCGTAGCTGCGCTTCGGCGCTAACCAGGACAGCAGGCGCACCCTCATGAGTGCCTAGGGCCGCGCCCGCAAATCCGAGTTGACCAAGCTTCAATACAGTCAGGCGCGCCATCACGCCCTTCCTTTCATCGCAAAACCAGAGATGCTCTATCTCGAAGCCGTCGCACTCAAGTCGACGCGATCATCAGTGAGCGGCGACCTTGAGCAAAACTGAACAGGCAGATCTTCTCTGCTCTTGCGGTAGAATGCCCCGTCAACTCAGCTTCGTCTGCCGGTCGGCATCCTGTTAGGACCGGGACAAAGTCACTTGTGATGGCTACTCATCGGTGTCTGACTTTCCGGCGAGAACCGCGCTGCCGAAACCCTCGATCTTCGACTCGACGAACTTGTTGAGATCGATGATGAAAGCGATCTTCTCCAGCTCGTAAACTGTCGGAGTTTCCTTGCTCAAATAATCCGTGCAAGCCTTCACCGGAAACGAAATAAGGCGCACCTCGCGGAGATAGCTGCAACGAATCTCTTCTTCCGTCACCGAGTAGCCAGCCTGAATGCTCGCGTAACGGCAGCTGCGGCAGAGCGACTCCTGCCCAACTCCCGTAACACTGCGAACCAGACGAATGGCCATAACGTGTCTCCTGACACATGGTTGAGGCGCGCAGCAATTCCTGCTGCGAGCGGTTGAGGTTAAGCGCCGGGGAACAAGCCGGAACGGGATTATGCCGAACGTTCTACCCCTGAACTAATCTGCGTTTTCGCAGATGCAGGACCGAACCTGCGTCCTTTCGATCCGAAGTAACCCATTCACACGCCACCGGCGCGGTTACAAATGCACGCCAGGGAAAAAGCGTGCACGGCTTTATACCGTCTCCTTGAAACTGGAGACGGCGCGGATTCGAACCGCATTCCCTTGCGGGTTTACCAAGAAGTATCCGCACACTACGCCACTGGCGCATTTTGCCTGTGATGCGAGGGAACGGTCGCTTTTCGCGGAGAGAGTCGTTTCACAGACGAAGTATCCGCGTGCTTCACCACTCGCTATTGCAGGCGTTTGCAGCTTTTGATCGGTTGTCTGGATTCAGCGCGCTGGTTATTTTCTAGCGGTTGCGAGCAGAAGCCAGGAGCTGCCGATGACGCGATCCCGCGTCGGCTGCATCTGGTGACCGAATTGGAGGATGGTAGTCATTGTGGCTTCCTCTGCTTCAGATACAGTGCCACAGGTCGGCTCTGGATATCAAGGGGAAAATCGGAAATATTTAATTTGTATCTGTGAAACGCACAAATTATGTCGACAACCGCAACGGTTTGTCAACCCTTCAACAGCATCGGCAAACGCCTTCCGGTTACCGATTCACACCCATAACAGTGGCTGCCGAACCGGGTAATTCCGAATAACCTCCGCGTCCGCCGGATCGGGGTTCATCGTCTTCCACAAATCCAGATATTCTCGCCGGTCACACACCAGCCCCGCAAACAGCAGCCCAGGAGAACGCACCGGCAGCGCGTCAAAATGTTCCACATCTTTCCGGTACGGCCAAGCGTTCTTGTCCTTGAGGTAGGGATAAAGAAACGCAGCTCCCTTGCAGATCCCGCGTCCATCCGGCAGCGCAAATTGGAGGAGGTCCGGCCCGGTGCCTTTGAGTGATTCGCACAGCATGGTCATCACGTCGAAATTAAAGATGGAGTAGCTGAACGGCTTTGTTCTCGTCAGCTCTTTCGGAAATGACCCATCCTCTCCCATCTGCCCCGGCAATAGAACCTCGATGTACTGGCGCCTCACCTCGCTCCGCGTCTCATTGTCGCCAATCAGGCGGGAGAACTCCGCCGCCTGCAGCGCCCAGCACGCCGCGTGGTTGTTGAGCGCCGCGCGCTCCGTCTTTCCCTTGTCGCTGGTCTTCATCCATGTGAGATAGTCACGGAACCAACCCTTCAGCGCCGCGTCATCTTTCGCCGAAAGCAAGTGCGGCTCCACCAGGCTCGCCGCGCGCGCCACCTCCACGAGGTGCAGTGTGTCGATAATGCCGTAGGACCGTCCGGTCGAAACACCATGCACCCCCTGCGCAAATTCGAGATTCGGATTCATCCGTGTCGCCGGCGTAACGAACCAGGCTCGCAGATACTCACACGCCTGCTGGCCATACCGCGCATTACCCGTCAGCATCCACGCCGCCGTCAGCGCAGGCATCCGGATTGACAGCGCGATCATCGCCTTGCGGTGCTCGTTGAAATTGTCCGGATTGCTCTGCCCATCCCGGTTGATGTACGGACCATCCGGACTCTTTGGATCGGGCCAGAAGTAATCCGCCTGCGAGAAGAAATCATGCGGCCCTCCCGGACTACGGTCGGAAGGAAACGACGTGATCGTGACCGGCGGCAGGGTTAGATACGTGGAAGCCGCCTTCAGAATTCTCTCCTGGTCCGTCCTGGCCACAAGCCGGTAGGCATCCCGGGGATCCTCATCGGCGAGCTTGGCTTGTCCCCAGGCAGGGCCTCGTGCCAGAATGGCAGCCGCGGTCAACACCTTACAGAATTCTCTGCGACTCGTATAAGACAACAGGCCCATTTCCTTATCGGCTTATTCCCGTGGGAATCAAGAATTCGTTCGCCGTTTCCAGTCCATCCCTTTATACAGAAACACACAAGTGGAAGCCCGACGCCATGGTCGAAACACAAACCACGAACGCGCTGTTCTGTAAAAATTACGAAGTCATCCGGCTCAATGATGTCTGGTTTGCTAGCCACAATGTGACAGATATGATGCGCCTCTGTGCGAGTATCGCTCAGATCACCGGCTGGCCCCTCGTCGATACCGACAACGCCTCATCGACGAACCTGAAAGAGTGGTGGAACTAGCAGGCGCAGCCTTCCATCGGTATTCCCGCCCTCTACTTCGTCACCCGTACTGAAGCGACTCAGGAGACCCCGGCTCCCGACGACTGGACATACCTCGCCGCTATCTGGCAGCGCTATATAGACTCGCTGAAGAAGAGCGAGGCTGTCGGTAACTGCGCCGCAATAACTCAATCCGTGACAGCGCCGGGTGGCGGGTGGCCGGGTAGAAGACCTCCTGCGCAACTTGGATCGCGATGAGAGCGTCTCTAAGATCGAGGTGCATCGAATGCCCCAACTTTCACCCTATCTTCGATTCGCTTCAGGCATTCGGTTCACAGCGCTCTTCGGCGTGGTCATCGCTTCACCCGCAAGCGCGGTCTTCGCATGGGCTGGGGTTACTCAGCAGACGGACCAGCCGAGTGGGCCCACCGCCGGGATGCCGGACGGAAAAATGACTCACATGTCGGGACACATGTACATGACATCGCTCAGACCGCCGAATGCTGGCGATCAACAGAAGGCCGATGCCATCGTGGCGGCGGCGAAAGCGGCCATGACCCCCTACCAGGACTACCACAAGGCCCTGGCGGATGGTTATGAGATCTTTCTGCCAGATGTTCCGCAATCCCAATATCACTTTACGAAGTACGAGTACGGACGGGAGGCTTGGTTGCGCTTCGATCCGCTCAAGCCCACCTCGCTGCTCTACAGGAAGACGGCCGACGGTGGATACAAGCTCATCGGCGCCATGTACACAGACAGGGTGGACGCCAGCGAGGACGAGTTGAACGAACGGATTCCGCTCAGCATCGCGCGTTGGCATCAGCATATCAATTTCTGCAAAGCGCCGGCAGGACAGAAGGCCACATACTTCGGCCCCAGTGCCAAATTCGGACTGCTGGGCTCGATTACCACAAGGGAAGCATGTGAGGCGGCAGGCGGGGAGTTTCGCCCTCACCTATTCGGATGGATGGTCCACGTATACCCCTATGAGACGGATCCGAAGAAGATTTGGTCGACGGAGGATGACGACCAGGGGCACGACAACATGGATCACTCGGTTATGCCGGGGATGAAGATGAATTAGGTGTCAACCCCTCTAATCCTTGCTTTCCTGACACCATCCATTCGTTTCCAAAGGCTCGAGCTTCGATGCATCTTGGCCGGCAATTCCCCCAAACTCGCTCTGATAGAAACAGAGACAAAGAGGCCCGGTGGCCACCGCAATCGCGCCTTTGCTTATTAACAAAGTCTAAACCTATTTAAATCAATGACATAAATGTAACCATTTATGTTCAATGACGAGCTGGAGGTACTTCGTTTCTATGAGTTACTCGTAAGTCGATCGTTTTCTATGATCTACCCACGAACCTGCGCATGAAAACTTCATCGATGATTTGCACAACCCAATCCCAAAGAGGTGGGGGGAGGGGTACCCCCGAAAAAGGCAGAGAATTCCCAGATCGGAACGAATCAGGCAGACCCCTTCTTAGCCAACCGGACTCTAGCTCTCCTGACCATAGCTGACGGCTCTTGGCTAGAGGTACTCGTTCATCATCCGACCCCAGGTCGGCCAGTCATGGCTGTTGAATGAGTCCCAGACGTAGAGCTTGTGCGGGATCCATTTCTCGCCCATCAGCCGCGAGAGATATTGGTTGGCTCCTAGGCACTGGTCGTCCCAGCCTGTCGCCAGGATGTACGTACTGTGGGCATATCGCTCGAGATACCACCAGTCGTTCATGTTGCGGAGGTAGCTGTTCGGCGTGTTGAAGTAGACGTCGTCGTCGTGATAGCCGTTCAGGAAGCTGCCCATCTCGAAGGCGCCGCTCATCGACAAGAATCCTGTGAAACGGTCAGGATGCCGGAGCGCGATGTTGACAGCGTGATAGCCGCCGAAGCTACAACCCAGGCTGGCAAGGTGAGGATTCCAGTTCTTTAGCCGGATGAGTGGCAGCACCTCGTCCATCACGTAGCTGTCATATTGCACGTGACGCGCGATTCGCCAGCGTGGAGGCACGGCGCGGTTGTACCAGCTCTCGGCATCGACGCTATCGAGGCAGTAGAACTGGATCTCGCCGTTGTCGATCTTGTGGGCGATGGCCCCGATCATGCCGCGGTCCTCGAACTCGTAGAACCGTCCCTGGGAGGTGGGAAACACGACCACCGGCACGCCGGCATGCCCAAACACCAGCAGTTCCATATCCCGCCCTAAGCGGGGGGACCACCATTTGTGATATTCGCGGTTCATAATCCCTTCATATTCCTGCTACTGTAACAGGCAGTACGCGCACTAAAGTAGAAAGAGTGCTGCGACGATCAAAACCTCATCGAAGGAAGGGCAAACGCGGATTGGCGACCGAGATATCGGCTCAGGCACAGCTTGACTCTGCGCTTTCCGACTCTGCGCTTCCAGACGAGCTTCCCCATCCTCGTGTTCGCATTCACCCCCAGTTCCACAGCCGCTTTCTGCCCGACGACCGCGATGTGACTGTCTATCTGCCCCCTGGCTACGACGAAGAACCCGACCGCCAGTATCCGGTGCTGTATCTGCAGGACGGCCAGAACCTCTTCGACCCGCGAACCTCCTTTATCCCTGGACGCACGTGGAAAGTGGCCGACACCGCCGACGCCGTGATCGCATCGCGCGAGGTCGAGCCCCTCATCATCGTTGGCATCGCCAACACCGGCGAGCACCGCCTGTCCGAATACACGCCTACCCGCGACTGGAAGATGGGTGGCGGCGAAGCACACAAGTATGGCGATCTGTTGGCGCAGGACCTGCTACCCTTCCTCTCGGGCACATACCGTGTCCGGCAGGGCGTAGAGAACACCGGCCTCGGCGGATCGTCGCTGGGCGGCCTGGTCACGCTCTACCTAGGGCTCAGCCATCCGGACATCTTTGGCAAACTGGCAGTCATGTCACCCTCCGTCTGGTGGAACCATAGATCCATAGTCGGCTACGTCAATGAGAGGGCGCCAAAGATGCATCACCATCCGCGCATCTGGCTGGATGTAGGAGACGCCGAAGGACGCCGGACCCTAGCCGATACAGAACTGCTGGAGAGGAGGCTGGAAGCCAGCGGCTGGAGGCCGGAACGCGATCTCCACTATGAACGGGTGGCCGGGGGTACCCATGACGAGACAGCCTGGTCCCAACGCGTTGCCCCCATGCTCCGCTTTCTTTTCCCAGCGCAACGGGCCTGATCTCAGTTCCCTCTTGTCCCCGCCCTTGCTATACTGAATTGCTGGGAGTTTGTGTGCGGACCGGTTTTTTCTGCCCGGACTGATCGAACCGTCTCCCCAACCTAAAGAGCAGTTTTGAAAGGATTTCCACTGTGTTGATGATTCGTTTGGCGCGCGTTGGCGCGCGCAAGCAGCCGTACTATCGCGTCGTCGTGATTGAAAAGGACCGTGCTCGCAACGGCCGCTCCATCGAGGTAGTCGGCACCTACAACCCGCGCACCAATCCGGCTTCTGTGGATTTGAAGCACGAGCGTATCGACTACTGGACGGGCAAGGGCGCAAAACTCTCTGAGCGTGTTGCCAAGCTGGTAGCCAAGCGAGTCGAACCAGCTGCCGCCTAAGTCGTTCATTCCTGCCCTATACTCTTCTGGTCGTGGTTACTCACCGAGGTAGAAGCAGGGCTCAAGAATTCCTCTGTCCTCCTTGCGAAGTTACTGGTAGTATGGCCCGAGCCCGAGAGTGAAACACCCACGTCCTCAAGGGGGGCCAGGCAATGATGCACGAAGAACGCCCGGACGACATGCAGGAGCTGGTAACCGAAATTGCCCGCGCCCTGGTCGATGAACCGGATGCTGTCGTAGTTGAAGCTGTCGAGCGCCAGGAGAACACGGTGTTGCGACTGCGAGTCGCACCCAGCGATGTCGGCAAGGTGATTGGCAAGCAGGGCCGTACTGCGCGGTCCATGCGAACTATTCTTGGAGCTGTCAGCATGAAGCACCACCACCGCTATACGCTCGACATCCTGGAAGAGGATAAGCACGGAGCGCCGGGCGAGTAGTTCGAAATTGCGAGCACGCCAATGAGCGATGCCGATTGGGTGATCCTGGCCCGCTTGGTTCGCCCACAGGGGCGACAGGGGGAAATCGTTGCGGATCTCCTCACCGACTTCCCGGAACGCTTTGCCGAACGCAAACGGCTGTTTCTGGTCATGTCGGAAGCCAGCAGCACACCTGCGCGTGAAGTTACGCTTGAATACCATTGGCTGCATAAGGGTCGCATCGTGCTGAAGTTCTCGAGTGTTGACTCGATCAACGATGCAGAGCCTTTCCGCGACCTCCTCGTGGCCATACCTGGGAGCGAACGATCGCCACTCACCGATGGCTCCATCTACATTAGCGATCTGATCGGCTGTGAAGTCGTCGATGTCGTGGCGTCGACCGATGTCGGCAAGGTGACGGATGTGGATCGCGAATCGGGACTACTACTGGTTCAGTCCACGGGTGGCGATCAAATCCTCATCCCCTTCGCGAAGGCCTATCTGGTCCAGATCGACCTTGAGGGCAAACGCATCGAGATGCGTCTTCCAGGAGGATTACTGGACATCAATGCGCCGATTACCGAGGAAGAGCGGCGGACTCTGGACAAGGCCGGCAACAGTGAGGGAAGCTGAGAGCGGACCGAATGCGTTTCGACATCATCACAATCTTTCCGGAGTTCTTCACTGGTATCTTTGGCCACGGTGTCGTCAAGCGCGCTCTGACCAATGGGCTACTTCAGATCGAACTGCACGATCTCCGCAACTTCACGCGCGACAGACACCGCACCGTCGATGACCGTCCCTTCGGGGGCGGTGAAGGAATGGTGCTCAAACCGGAACCTCTGGTCGAAGCCGTCGAATCGCTCAACCTTGCGCCGAAGGCGGAACGAGACGGGCAGCGCGAATCGGTTGTTCTGCTTTCCGCACAGGGGGCCAGATTCACACAGGCTACGGCGCGTGAGTTGGCCACGCTGGACCGCATTGTGCTCATCTGCGGGCGTTACGAAGGCGTAGATGAGCGGGTCAACGAGTTGATTTGCGACCGCGAGCTTTCGATCGGCGACTACGTTCTCTCCGGCGGCGAACTTGGCACTGCGGTGATCGTCGATGCCACGATGCGGCTGCTACCCGGGGCTCTGGGCAATAAAGATTCAAGCGCATTTGAGAGCTTCGGCCAGCCTGACGAGCATATCTCAGACGAGCCGGGGGGGCCGCGCTCGACGCACGGCTCGGGTGGGATTCTGGATTATCCGCACTACACACGCCCAGCTGAGTTTCGCTCGCTGCCTGTGCCCGAGGTGCTGGCCGGCGGCGACCATGCGGCCATCCGAAGGTGGCGTCGCGAACGGGCGCTGGAGAAGACACTGAAGAACAGACCCGACTTGCTGGAGAGCGCCAACCTTTCACGCGAAGACCGAGCGCTTCTCGAGAAGCTGGCGCGCGCAAAACCCTGATTTCCGTGTAAACTAGAAGTTCCGAATCAAGTCACAGGAAAGTACTATGTCTATTCATCCAGTCATGCAACGGCTTCAAGAAAAACTCAATCGGACCGACCTGCCCCCATTTGCAGCGGGCGACACGGTTCGTGTCCAAGTCAAGATCAAGGAAGGCGATAAAGAACGCCTCCAGGCCTTTGAGGGTATCGTCATCGCCCGCAAGAACGGGGCCCAGGGCAGCTTCACGGTCCGCAAGATGAGCTTTGGCCACGGGGTCGAGCGCATCTTCCCCTTTAACTCCAAGGTTATCGATAAGGTGGAGAAGGTTCGCTCGGCCAAGGTTCGCCGCGCCAAGCTCTTTTACCTGCGCGGACTGCGCGGGAAGGCTGCGCGCCTCAAGGAAGTCGAGCGCAGCTAAGCCAGACTCCCTCGACGCCCCGGTTGTCTATTCCGGGGCGTTCGTGTGTCTGCCGAGTTTTCCACCTTTCCGCAAGCGAGTTGCGCGGTAGACTCACTTTGATGGCGCAGCTTTTCGAGCCCGACCTCGACCCGGAACTTCTCGCCGAGCGGCTTTCCGAGGAGGAGAGCGTCTCCGCCGCGACACGCAAATTGCGCATGCTGCGCTCGCTGGTCTGCGGCAACCGGTATGAGAAGGCGGCACGACTACAGGGCGCCAGGTGCATTGCCGGAGTCGACGAAGTGGGACGCGGCGCCCTCTTCGGGCCGGTAGTGGCGGCAGCGGTCATTCTGCCTCCGGATACGCGCATTCGCGGGCTGCGGGACTCGAAGCAGCTTCTTCGCGAGGACCGGGAACGACTGGTTAAGGTTGTCGAGCGCAAGGCGGTTGCCATTGCGATCGCGGAAGTCGATGCGGAGACCATCGACCGCGTGAATATCTACCAGGCGACACGTATCGCCATGGCGGCTGCTGTCGGCAAACTATCGCTCGCGCCCGACCATCTACTGATCGATGCGATGCGACTCGATCTCGAATGCGCGCAGACCAGCATTATCTATGGCGACTCGCTGTCGATCTCGATTGCCGCAGCATCGGTCGTCGCAAAGGTATATCGTGATGCCCGTATGCGCGAACTCGACCGGGAGTATCCCCTGTACGGGCTGGCGTCGCATAAGGGTTACAGCACTCCGCGGCACCTAGCTGCGCTTGAGAAGCACGGACCATGCCCGCTACATCGCAAGAGCTTCCGTCCCGTGGCGCAGACCTCCCTACCCTGGGACGTGCCGTCATCGCCCGACCACTCTCCCGCTGAGGATCAAGCTTGCCCTACCGCCTCCTTTGCGTGACCGCGCATCCCGACGACGAGAGTGGGGCCTTTGGCGGTGCGCTGCTGATGGCGCACCGAGACGGTGTCGAAACCAACTTGCTGTGCCTGACCGATGGGCAGGCTGCCCATCATCGCGGGGATGCGGCTGACAGCGCCGAGTTGGGCCGTATGCGCCGCGCGGAACTAGCTGCCGCGTGTGAAGTCCTTGGCGTTACGCGCTACGAAGTCCTGCACTACCCCGACGGCGAGCTGCCACGGCAGGATTTCTACGCGCTCGTTGGAACTATCGTTGGACACATCCGTTCGGTGCGGCCTCAAGTCGTCCTCACCTTTCCCGGGGATGGCGGCGTCAACCTGCATCGCGATCATATGATGGCCTCTGCCGCCACCACAGCGGCCTTTCACTGGGCCGCCCGTTCGGAGTTCTTTCCTGAGAATGCGCTTGCTCCGTATGCGCCGCAGAAGCTCTATTACGCGGATACACCGTTCATCAACGTTCGAGACCGGCCCGAGCTATCGAAATCTCCGACGGTACCCTATTCGCTTACTTTGGAGCTAGGCGACCTGTCTGAAATGAAGCTGGCGGCCTTCGGCAAGCACAGTACCCAAGCCGGCGTGCTCGATCGGGTGGGCGATGTTATCCGCAAAACTGTGGCAGTCGAGCGCTATCTGCTGGTGGCCACTCCAGGCCATATCGCCATTGCCGACGATGCGGCGCTCTTCGCGGGGGTCGTTCCGGACTAGGTACTACCCCCACCCCCTCCCTGTTTTTGGGATTGGGCTGCAAAACCCTTCATTCTATTGAACTTTTATACCCGCTCCGTGTGGGTACATCCGGCCGGGTTCGGAGCCCGGTATACATGGAACCGTCCGCCTCAATGCATCTGAAATTCAGGCGAACCCAGAATCAGAGCGGTCATGGTGTTGAGCGTTTGCGCAGGATCGCTGGATGGCTGGGCGCCTGTCAGCTCTTTGTGGATTACTTCATCGATCTTCTCCGAAACCTTGCCGTCGACGAGCGTCTGCTCCATCAGGCCCAGAGCCTCCTCCTGACCGCTCGGCAGAGCGGTCGACGTGAGAGCCACTGGCTGAGTGTGGCTCGATCCGTGCAGCGACGCGGGAGGGGTTGTGCTTCGAGCGAGAAGCCCTTCGGCGAGTAGCCGGGGCGCGTCGAACTTGATGCCGCCGATTTTGCTATTCGCGAACTGGAGCGAGAAGTTAAGTCGGTCGACGATGGCGGCTGAGTTCATCCAGTGGTCGGCGGTGGTGGAATATCCAGTGGGCACCTGCATCTGGTAGAGCGGCTCACCCATGCGGCCAATAACCCCCACCAGTGCGCCGGGATTCGATGGATTCGTATCGGTCGCACGAAAGACGGAGGCGACGAATTCAAGGGGCGTCTTTACCTTCACGCGGTAGTACTTCTGCGAGGCGAACTCGGGCGAATGCACCATGGTACGGAGCACTTCCTTAATATCGCCATCGGTGGCCAGATAAGTCTTCGCCATGCGGTCGACGAGATCGCTCGGAGGCTCATCAGCGACGAAGCGCTGGGCTAATTTGTAGGAGATAAAGTGTGCCGTCTGTGGCTGGGCGGCGAGCCATTCGAGCGCGCGCTGGCCTTCGTTGTAGCCATCTTCCTTCACATCCTGGCCGAACCACTTCTTCGAGCCGGGTTCATGCTTGCGAGGATCGAAGACGGATCCCCCGCCCTGCTCCGGCTGGTCGATGGTCCAGCCAGTCATGATTCTTGCGAGATTGGTGACATCGGCCTGCGTGTATCCGCCGTTGACACCGACAGTGTGGAGTTCCATGACCTCGCGGCCGTAATTTTCGTTGAGACCTCGGTCATGCTTCTTCTGGTTGGGTCTTCCGGCGGCAATCGAGTCCGGCCCGATGCTCGACCAGTTGTCGAGGTAATAGAGCATCGCCGGATGCTGCGCCGTGGCCAGCAGAAGGTCACGGAATTTCCCCAAGGCATGTGCGCGGATGGCGTCGCGCTCATATGTGGGGGTATACCAGCGATCCGGCCCCTTGGTGAGATCGACGTTGAAGTGGTTGTACCAGAAGTCGGTCATGACCTCCTGCAGCTGGCGCTCGCTCAGGATCGCGCGCAGCACCTTCGCCTGCTGTAGTTCGCTGTCGATGACTTGCATTCCGGCCATCAGGTTGAAAATCTCGCGATCGTGCGGCGAGAAGTCGTTGAATAAGAGGGTCCGCTGCGGGTCGGGCACGAAGGCCACAAGTGTGATCCGTTGGTCAACCGGCATCTTCATGATGGCCTGGATGCGCTGATCTTTCGGAAATGCCAGCACCTCATCGGCGAGCACCGCGGCGGAAGCCTGCTGCTGTTTGTGCTGCGCAACCTTCTGGGCCTCAGCCATCTCGGGCGCCATCTCGGGCTGATTGCCCTGCTGCGCCTGCTCCACCTTCCGGTGGTTGGACACGGCAACCAGAACCTCATAGGCGCCTTCGAGCACCGGGTCGGGCGGCGCCGAGCGCTTGCCGTCCGCAACCTGCCGTACGACCGCGCCCGGCGGAAACTCAACGAGCACCTCATTGGGCGGGAGATAGAGGGAGGGAAAGTCGGCGAGGCGCTTGTCGAGGACCGGATCAGGGATGCTGTCGGGGTTCAATTGTTTCTCAAACCACGCGTCGGAGCCGGCTTTCATGACGGCTC